>JBIIIP010000159.1:0-3723 GCA_044234625.1 Pirellulales bacterium
TCGAGCGGCTCACTGCCGAGCCGGAGGTTGAACATCGTGGCGAGAAGCATCGCCTTGGCCACGTTGCCCGGCGTGGCATTCCTGTCGTTGAGCCCGACGACACAGGACGAGCCGCCGCGGGAGACGCCCAGGCCCGGCTCGTCGTCCATGAACGGAAGCGCCACGAGGCCGCCGCAGTCGTCGGGGGCGGCAAGCAAGAGGGGAATGACGGCCTCGAAGCCGTCGCTTCGGCCACCGGCACTGACGCGGCCGAACATGTCGACGACGGTATTGAGGGCCGTGGTGCCGTTCCGCAGGCAGACCATGTTGATCGGCTTGCCGTCGGGGGCGCAGAAGTGGTCGACGCTGGGGGAGATGCCGCGGAACGCGCGGTCGCCCACCGAGTTGGCCACCACGCTCGTGCCGAAACTCATCGACACCATGCCCGCCGCGCCGATGAGCGACCCGGCCAGCGCGGCCGGCTGATCCCCCTCGGCGGGAGCGATGGGCGTGCCTGGCGGCAGCCCCAGGAGCGTCGCGCCATGGCCATCGAGCGTGCCACCATCCTGCCCGGCCCGACGCACATGGGGGAGAAGGTCGCGGAGCGGACGGATGCTGCGGCCGCCCGCCGCCGCGTGCACCGCCGCGTCGAAATCGGCAAGCAGCCGTGCGTCGTAGTCGAGCGTGGCCTGGTCGATGGGAAACATCCCCGCGGCATCGCCGATGCCGAGGGTCCAGCCGCCGGTGAGCCGAAACGCGAGCCAGCCGGCGGGCGTCGTCAGATGGGCGGTCTTGGCGGCGAGTTCGGGGCGGTTGCGGATCGTCCACAGCCAGCGCGCGGCCGTGATCCGCTTCGGCATCTTCACGCCGAGCCGCTCGGTGAGTTCGTGCCCCTCGGCCTCGTTGCGACCGTCGCACCATAGCCGTGCCGGAACGAGCGACCGGCCCTCCTCGTCGGCGAGCACCTCGCCGTGCATCTGGCCGCAGATGCCGATCGTGCGTACGTCGGCCTCCACGCCGAGGGACGCAAGCTGCGCCCGCAGTTCGCCCATCGCGCGGCCGAGGGCCACCTCCCAGTTGTTCGGATCCTGTTCGTAGCACTCGCTCCCGAGGCCGGGAACCATCTCATAGCCCGACTCGCCCGTGGCGAGGATCTTCATGGATTCGTCTGTGAAGATCACCGACAGGCCTTGGGTGCCGGCATCGATGCCGAGAAAGCCAGTGCGCTTCATGAATCAGTTCCCTCCGGGAAGAAGCAGGCCGTAAACGGCGTGTAGGCGACGAGGCGGAGCTCTTTGCGGGAAGCCGCGGCACAGGGTCGCGGCGGCAAGGGCCCGCCCACCGGGTCGATCAGAACGCTAGCGGATTCACCGTGGGATGGCGAGTCCCGCGTCGCTTCTCCGCAGCCGCGGGCCCGGCTGGTCGTCGCCGGCGCGTTGACGCATGCGGCGCGGTAAGGGATGCTTCCGCGAGTGGAGCGGAAGAGTGTTTCCGCCGGCGATTCCTCGGATTGATCGGGAGTGGAACGCATGAGAAAGGCTGTCGGCATTCTGGCGGCCAGCGGGCGGCGGGGCCGCGAAGCGATCGCCGTGGTGGGGATGCTGGCGGGCTGCGCCGCGGCTGCCGCCGATGATGCTGTCAGCTTCGAGAAACAGGTGCTCACCGACCGGTTCCACGCGGAAGCGGCTGGGATCGGCGATATCGATGCCGACGGCCATCCCGACGTGGTGTATGGGCCTTTCTGGTACGCCGGCCCGACGTTCACGGAGCGGTTCGAGATCTACCAGGCCCAGGACTTCGACCCCAATGCCTACTCCGACAACTTCATGACGGCCGTGGCCGACGTCGATACAGACGGCCGGCTCGACGTGCTCGTCAACGAGTGGCCCGGCAAGGCCGTGCATTGGTTTCGCAATCCGGGCGGCCACGGGACAACGTGGGCCAAGCACCTCGTTCATCCGACCGTCGACAACGAATCGCCGAATTGGCTCGATGCCAGCGGCGACGGAGAGGCGGAACTGGTGTTTCACACCGGCGGCGTCCTCGGCTACGCGAAGCCCTCGGAGAAAACCGCCACAGAACGGTGGGCCTTCACACCCTGCTCGGCCCCGGAGCACTGGGGCCAGTATCAGCACGGCCTCGGCGTGGGCGACGTCAACGGCGACGGCCGTCCCGACCTGCTTCTCAACGGTGGCTGGTGGGAGCAGCCGGCGGCGGCATCCGCCGGCCAAACGCCTCCCGTGTGGACGAAGCACGAGGCGGCCTTCGGCAAGGGGGGCGCACAGATGCACGTCTATGACGTCGACGGGGATGGCGATGCCGACGTGGTCACGAGCCTCGAAGGCCACGGCTACGGGCTTTCCTGGTTCGAGCAGGTGCGGGCAGACGGCCAGCCTGCATTCGTCGAGCACCCGATCCTGCCACCGGCGGCCGATGCGTCGCTCGACGGCGTGCAGTTCTCGCAGCTGCATGCCGTGGCGCTGGTCGACATCGATGGCGATGGCTTGAAAGACATCGTCACGGGCAAGCGGTTCTGGGCCCATGGCCCCAAGGGCGACCCCGACCCGGCCGGCACGCCGGTTCTGTATTGGTTCAAGCTGCACCGCAAGGACGGCAAGCCGTGGTGGACTCCCCACCTCATCGACGATGCCTCGGGCGTGGGCACGCAGATGGCCATCGGCGATCTGAATGGTGACGGCCGGCCCGATATCGTCATCGGCAACAAGAAGGGAGGCTTCGTGTTCAAGCAGAAGGCCATCGCGGACGGGGCCGCGAAAACCGCGCCGCTCATTGACCGCCGGCCTTGATCGCCTTCACTTGCGCCGCCTCCGGCAGCGATTTGTAATAGTCGTCGAGCGGGTAGCAGCCGCTGCGCAGCCCGTGCCGGGGAGCGGTCGTGCAGTCGGAGAACGTGCGGCAGATGCCGCCGCGGACGAGGGGCCTGCCGGCCAGCGAGTCGGCGGGCAACTGTGGATAGGAGAGAACCATCCGGCCGAGTCCCACGCTGTCGATCCAGCCCGCCCGCACCGCCGCCTGCGCGGCGTGCACGACGTAGTCCTGCAGGTAGGTGTAGCCCGAGCCGACGAGCGGCAGGCCGGGCACGGCCTCCTTCGCCTGCCGGCAGGCGTCGATCTGCCGCCACACGCCGAGCAGCGGATCTTCGGGGGGCGGGTAGCCGTCGGATGGTGGAAACATGGCGGGCCGCTGAATGTGGGGCACCGTGTAGGGACTGCCGGCGGAGAGATTCACGGCGGCCACGCCCATGTCGCGCAGCAGCGTGAGCAGGCGGATGGGTTCGGTGAGGTCGATCGCCAGCGGATTGGATTCGTCGGTGCCGAAGCCGCAGTCGTAGGGCACGGCGTCGGCGAATGGAAATGGCTCGCCGTGATCGCCCACGCGGTGCCACGGCACGACATCGAAGAGCGAGAGCCGGACGCCCACGAGAAGCCGCGGGCACTCCGTCCGCACCCGCTCGATGATCGTGCGCAGGAGGCGGCTGCGGCCGGTGAAGTCGCCCCCGAATGGGCCGGGCCGGCGGTGGGCCGAGAGAAACTCGTGCAGCAGATAGCCGTGGCAGGCCTTCACGTCGACCATGTCGAAGCCGGCGGCTTCGGCATCGCGGGCGGCGGCGACGTAGGTGTCAATGAGACGTTCGACTTCGCCGTCGCTGACCACGCACGCCTCGTCGTCCGGCTCGACGCCGTGCCGCGCGTCGAGGAGCGGATGGTGGTAGGCGATCCGCGG
>JBIIIP010000161.1:0-3678 GCA_044234625.1 Pirellulales bacterium
GGAGGATCTTCTTCACGGTCGCCCCGTGCAGATTCGTCAGGCAGTCGACGCCAAACTGGTGCAGCAGCGAACTGAACTCCACGCCCGCTTTCTTCGCCACCAGCCGGTCGAGCCCGGCCACTTTGCCGGCGTCGTATTCCTGCAGCGAGATGATGCCCGCCAGGTAGAGTGCCGTGAGCGCGCCGAGATCGAGCGGGATCAAATGCCCTCCGAGCGCGGTGGATGCCACGTAATGCACCACGAAGGGCGGCACGCCGGGCAGGTTGTCCAGGGTCTTCAGCCCATGGGCGAGTGAATGCTTCTTGGCATGCTCCAGCGAGAAGTTGTAGGACGACTCGAACACGCCCTGCAGCGCGCGGCGCAGGGAGAGGGCCGCGCGGGCGGGATCCGGCAGTCCGTCGAGCCATTCGGCCAGTTCCGCCACCGTCGTCACCCGCACCTCGTTGAGGTCGTAATAGCCGGAGAGGAGTTTGGCGAATGCCTTTTCGGCGGCGGCGTAGGGGGCATTCTCCAGGCAGCAGGCAAACAGCACCTGCTCGAGCACAGGCCGCCCTACGTTCGGGGCCACTGGCTTGTAGGCTGCCTTGAGAGCCTTCTGGAGTTTCGCGACGAGCTGCTGGCGTCCCGCCGGTGTCTTTGGTGATGTCATGCGTCTTCCTGCACGGGTTCCGCGTCCTCGGGCTCGGCGTCGTGCGGGAGCACGTCGTGGAGCATCTTGGCGATTTCGATGGAATGCTTGATGCCGCCGTCAAGCTTGAACGTCAGCCGCGGCGTGTGTCGCGTCTCGATGCGCTCGGCGATCTGCGCCTGGAGAAATCCGGCGGCATTGGCCAGGCCCCGCAGGGCGAGTTGCTGCTTTGCGTCGTTGCCCATCACCGACACGTGCACCACGGCCGACCGCATGTCGGGAGCGACCTCCACGCGTGTCACCGTCACATCCTTGACCCGCGGATCACGAACCTGGGAGAGGATGGCCATGCTGACCACCTCCCGCACCGCCTCGGCAGCCTTGAGCAGTCTGCGTGAACTCACGACAGTGTGCGTGCGACTTCCTCGACGCGGTAGCACTCGAGGATATCGCCCTCCTTGATGTCGTTGAATCCGGCGACCTTGATGCCGCACTCCAATCCGTCACGCACCTCGCGCGCGTCGTCTTTCTCGCGCTTCAGCGACTCGACGCCATAATCGCCGATTACGCGGCTGTCGCGAATCACGCGGAGGCGGCCATTGCGGGCGATGACGCCGGAGATCACGCGGCACCCGGCAATCACGCCGATGCGGCTGATCGAGAAAGTCCGCTGGACGACGGCCCGGCCCAGCTCGGCCTCGCGCCGCTCGGGCGCCAGCATGCCTTCCAGCGCCTTCTTCAGGTCGTCGGCAACCTGGTAGATGATGTCGTAGCGCCGCACCTGCACGCCCCGTTCCTCGGCCAGCGACCGGGCACGCTCGTCGGGCACCACATTGAACCCGATGATCACGGCGTCGGACGCGTCGGCCAACTGGACGTCGGCCTCGGTCACGCCGCCGACCGTGGCCTGCAGCACCCGGAGTTTCACCTCGGGATGCTCGAGCTTCTGCAGTTCCTTGAGGATCGCCTCGATTGAGCCACGGACGTCGGCCCGGATGATGAGGTTCAGCGTCGGGGTCTTCTGGGTGCCGAGCCGATCGAGCAGATTTTCGAACGTCACGTGCACCGGTGCGCTCACCAGCAGGCTCTGCCGCCGGATATCACTCCGCTTCAGGGCGACCTCGCGGGCCATGGCGATCGACTCCACCACCTGGAACCGCTCACCGGCATTGGGCGCCACGTCGAGCCCGCTCACGAACACGGGCGTCGCCGGGCCGGCCTCCGCCAGCTTCCGCCGGTGGAGGGTGTCCTGCATCGCCTTGACGTGCCCGCTGGCATCGCCGCACACCACCGCATCGCCGACCTTGAGTGTGCCTTTCTGCACGAGCAGGCAGGCGACGACTCCGCGGCCCTCGTGGATCGACGCATCGAGACAGACTCCCGCCGCACTGCGGGTGGCGTTGGCCCGCAGGTCGTGCAACTCGGCGATGGTGAGCAACATGTCGAGCAGGGTGTCGATCCCTTCGCCGGTCACGGCGCTGGTCTTCACCACCTCCGTGTCGCCACCCCACTCCGTGGGCAGCAGCTCGTTGGCCGCCAATTGCTGGTAGATGCGATCGATGTTCGCGCCCGGCAGGTCGATCTTGTTGATGCACACCACGATCGGCACGCCCGCCGCGCGGGCGTGGCTGATGGCCTCCTCGGTCTGCGGCATGATGCCGTCGTCCGCCGCCACCACGAGCACCGCACAATCGGTCACGTTCGCCCCGCGGGCCCGCATCTGCGTGAAGGCCTCGTGGCCCGGCGTGTCGACGAAGGTGATCGTCTTGTCGTTCCGCTTCACCGTGTAGGCGCGGATGTGCTGGGTGATGCCGCCGCTCTCCCGCGAGGCGACGTCGATGCCGAGGATCTTGTCGAGCAGCGATGTCTTGCCATGGTCGACGTGCCCGAGGAACGTGACCACCGGAGCCCGCGGCGAGCGCAGGGCAGGGTCTTCGTCGATCGCGTCGAAGCCGGCCAGAAGTTCCTTCTCGAGGTCTTCGGTGGTCTTGATGTCGAGTTGCATGCCGAGCTCGGCAGCCAGCAACTCCACCGTTTCGCGATCGAGCGAGGAACTCATGCTCGGCATCTGCGTCATACCGAACTCGAGGAGCTTCTTCAGGACCTCGCCGGCCGAAAGCCCGATGGCCTCGGAGAAGGCCCGCACCGTGCAGGGCACCTGGATCGATGCATTCGACTTCCGCGGCGCGGCCGTCGAGACCGCCGCCCCACGACGCAGCCGCGGCCGACGCCGGCGGCCACGGAGATCATCGTCGTCGCCGCCGACGCGCGGCTCGGAAACCCGCTTGCGGCTCAGCTGCCGCAACTCGCGGCCGCCGAGCAGGTCGTCGGACTTGCCGGTTCCACCCTTCACATTCGTGCGCCGTGGCCGCACGCCCGGCTCCAGCGGCGGCGGTACCGGCATCGGGCCCGCCCCGCGGCTTCCGCCGCGCGCCAGCCCGCCGAGCGGGGCACGGCCTGCATCCTGCTGCCGCTGCTCATGCTTTCGCATGTGGTCAGCCAGGGGCTTCGTGCCGCCCGCCTTCGCGCTACGGATGGCGTCCAACGGAAGTTTCACATCGGGCTTCTGGGCCGCCGGCTCCTGCGAGCTGCGGGCCACCGGAGGCCGAGACGCAGCCGGCAGGGGAGGGAGCTTGAAGGCCGGCTTCGGCACCGGCTTGGCACCGTCGCGGGGGCCGGTGGGCCGCGGCCGCGGACTGCCAGCCGCCGCGCCGCCGGCGGCGAGCGGAGCGCCGGGTGCGACCGGCTTCGGAGCCAGCGGGGCCGCAGCAGCCGGACGAACGGGAGCCGGGGCCACGGGAGCCGGGGCCACGGGGGCCGGCTTCGGAGCCAAGGACTCGGGAGCCTTGGGCCGAGCCGCGACGCCCGCCGGGGCAATGTAGTCCTCGCGCTTGATGGCCGCCCCCGCGGAGGCGGCCGGCTTCGCCGCACCTGCCGGTGCCGCCCGCTCAGGCGGCCGCGACTTGTTGGCGATGAACTCCTTCAGCTTGGCGACTTCCTGGTCGGTCATGCTGGCCAGGGCCGAACCTTTGTCGTGGATGCCGGCGCGC
>JBIIIP010000033.1:0-28844 GCA_044234625.1 Pirellulales bacterium
ATCCGCGGGTGCGCGTGGTCACGCTGGCCCGCAACTTCGGCCACCAGGCCGCCGCCTCGGCCGGCTTGCAGTTCGCCCGCGGCGACGCCGTGGCCCTCATCGATGCCGACCTCCAGGATCCCCCCGACGTGCTCCTCGAGATGATCGCCCGCTGGCGGGCCGGCGTGGACGTGGCCTACGGGCAGCGGACATCGCGGGCGGGCGAGACGTTCTTCAAGCTCTTCACGGCGCGGATCTTCTACCGGCTGCTGGCCGGCGTCGCGGAGCGGCCGGTGCCGCTCGACACGGGCGACTTCCGGCTCATGGACCGCTCCGTGGTCGACTGCATCGTGTCGATGCCCGAGCAGGACCGTTTTCTCCGCGGCATGGTGGCGTGGGTGGGCTTCCGCCAGGAGGCGGTGCCATATGTCCGCGCGCCGCGGCTCGCGGGGGAGACGAAATATCCCTTCCGCAAGATGCTCAAGCTCGCCGTCGATGCGTTCGTGTCGCTCTCCCACGCACCCGTCCGCCTGCTGTGGTGGCTCACGGGCGGGCTGGCCGGATGCGCCGCCGCCTGCCTCGCGGCGGCCGGCGTCGCGGCCCTGATCGGCGGCCCCGTCTCACCCGCCGCGTTCGGCACGCTGGCCGTGATCTTCGCGGTGGGCACGGCCAACGCCGTCGGCCTGACAATCGTGGGCGAGTATGCATCGAGGATCTACCGCCAGGTGCGCGGACGGCCCCTGTGGATCGTCCGCCAGACGAGCAGCACCGTGGCCGCCCCGGCAGCGGCGCCCCTCCGCCGGGCCGCCTGAGATCAGCTCCCCTTGGCGAGCTCGGCCTCGATCGCCGTGGTGAGCTTTCCGTCCTCGGGACTGACCCCCGACTTGTAACGGCCGACCACCGTGCCATCGCGGCCGATGAGGAACTTCTCGAAGTTCCATGACACCTCGCCCGGCGGCGTGGCCGACTCGGTGAGGGCCTTGTAGAGCGGCGCCTTGTCGGCCCCCTTCACGACGATCTTGGAAAACATGTCAAACGTCACGCCATACTTCGACGAGCAGAAGCTGGCGATCTCCGCATCGCTGCCGGGCTCCTGGGCTCCGAAGTCGTTGGCCGGGAAGCCGAGGATCACGAGGCCCTTGTCCTTGTACGTGTCGTAGAGCTTCTGCAGCCCGGCGTACTGGCCGGTGTAGCCGCAGCGGCTGGCGACGTTGACGACCAGCACCACCTTGCCCTTGTAGGCGGCCAGATCGACCGGCTTGCCGTCGATGCCCTTCACTTCGCCGGACAGGGGCGATGGCTGCGCGGCCCCGGCCGCGCCCATGGCGAGGCTGACCAGCGCACAGACGGCGATGACGAGGAGCAGTTTCACGGGGCTCATGGCAAGGATTCCTTTCGGGAGCGCGAGCATCAGGCGACCGGACCTGCCTCAAGGATATCCCTGCCGGCGTGCGCCGCGTAGGTCTGGAAATTCTCGGAAAACCTCCCGGCAAGCCGGCGGGCCGCCCGTTCCCAGGCCTCCTCGTCGCTCCAGGCATGCCGCGGCACGAGCACGCTTTCGGCCACCCCGGGCACGCGGGTGACGGCGTCGAGGCCGAACACGGGATCCCGGGCCACAGGTGCTTCCGCGAGGTCTCCGGCATTGATGCCGTCGATGATCCGCCGGGTGACGGCCAGGTCGATCCGCCGGCCCTGGCCGTAGGCGCCCCCCGTCCAGCCGGTGTTCACCAGCCAGGCCCGGGCGCCGTGGCGGGCCAGTTTGTCGGCCAGCAGACGGGCGTAGACGGCGGGGTGCCGCACGAGGAAGGCAGCGCTGAAGCAGGCGGAGAACGCCACTTGCGGCTCCACGATCCCCATCTCCGTGCCGGCCACGCGGGCCGTGTAGCCCGAGAGGAAGTGATACATCGCCTGCTCGCGCGACAGCCGGCTCACCGGCGGCAGCACCCCCGAGGCGTCGCAGGTGAGAAAGATGACGTTCCGCGGATGGCCGGCCACGCAGGGCACTTTCGCATTGTCGATGAACTCGATGGGGTAGGCCGCGCGGGTGTTTTCCGTGATGGCGCTCGACTCGAAGTCGACCGCCCGCGTGGCCGGGTCGTAGACCACGTTCTCGAGCACCGTGCCGAAGCGGATGGCCCGGTAGATCTCCGGCTCCTTCACGGCCGAGAGATGGATGCACTTGGCGTAGCAGCCTCCCTCGATGTTGAAGATGCCGGCCTCGCCCCAGCCGTGCTCGTCGTCGCCGATCAGCCGCCGGGCCGGGTCGGCGGAGAGCGTGGTCTTCCCGGTGCCGGAGAGGCCGAAGAACAGCGACACGTCGCCGCCGGGCCCTTCGTTCGCGGCGCAGTGCATCGAGAGGATGCCGCTGGCCGGCAGCTGCCAGTGCATCACCGTGAACACGCCCTTCTTCATCTCGCCCGCATACTCCGTTCCCAGGATCACCTGCTCGCGGCGCTCCAGCGACAAGTCGACGCTCGTGCGACTGGTCATCTGGGCGGTGTAGGGATTGGCCGGGAATTGCCCGGCGTTGTAGATCACGTAGTCGGGCGGCCCGAACCGCTCCAGCTCGTCGAGCGTGGGGCGGATGAGCATGTTGTGCATGTAGAGCGCGTGGTAGGCCCGGGCGCAGAGCACGCGGACCTTGATCCGCGACGCCGGATCCCAGCCTGCATAGCCGTCGCACACATAGATCTGGTCGCGGGTGTTGAGGTAGTCGATGGCCCGCTGCCGGTTGAGGAGGAAGGTGTGCTCATCGATGGGATGGTTGACCGGCCCCCACCACACATCCTGCTCCGATTCGGGGCGGCGGACGACGTGCTTGTCCTGCGGGCTGCGGCCCGTCTTGGCGCCGGAGCGGATGGCAATCGCGCCGGAGGCGACGATGCCCGCATGCTCGCGGGTGACGGCGTCTTCATAGAGCCGCCCCGGAGACGCATTGCGGATCACGACGGGAACGGTGATCTCATGCGCCGTCAGATCGACGTGGACCGGCATCGGAGGCTCCTGGCTGCGGGGACGATGGTGGTGATGAGGCGGCCGCCGCCGCGGGAAGAGACGAGGGGGCGACGGCACACCAGATTGCCACGGCGAGCGCCCCACCGCCGAGGCCGAAAAAGACCGGCGCCCACGGACTCGATCGCACCCGCACGCGGTGCAGGCCGCGCCGCAGCCGCCCGCAGAATTCGCCCCATCCGTCCACCGCGGGGCGGTCGCCGGCCGACACGAGCGTCACGCACCGCGTCGGTCCATGGCCGTCGATCCGCACCTCGAACCGGCGTGTCGGCAGGGCCGCCGTGCTCCCGGCCCACCGTGCCGCCGGATCAAGGCTGGCCACCACGTCGGCAACGAGCGGCCGAACCTGGTCGACGGTGATGTTGTAGATCACCAAACGCGGCCGCGACACGAGCATGCAGAGGGCAGCGAACAGCCCGGCGAGCATCACCAGCAGCACGGCATTCCAGCCGGTGCCACCCATCGCCGGCCCGAGCAGGGCCAGCGGCCCGACGAGCACGAACCCGCTGACGGCCGCCCCGAGGAGGAGCCCGTCGCAGGTGCCGGACACGGCGACCGGCCGGCGCAGGGCATGGGCGACGCCGAGGAGGAGGAGATACGCGGCCAGCGGCACGATCGCGGCCCAGAGCGGAAAGGCGTCGAGGAGTGGTGTCATCGCGTCGTGTTTCCTGCCCGCGTCAGTTTCGCCAGGCGATCCAAGCGAGCGTCGCCAGCCAGGCCACTTCGGCCAGCCCGGCCACCACCAGCCAGCCACGCGATCGAGCTTCGGTCATCCCGGCCACCGGCGGCGACTCCGGCCCTCCGCCTCACACGCTGTCGGGCGCCACGAAACGAAGGTCGCGGGAGAACGCCTCGCCAAAATCGTACACGCCGTGGAAGTCCTCGCGCTTGTCCTTGCGCGTCTTCCGCATCTGGCCGATCTCGATCATGTTGAACACGAGTTCGCCGAAATCATCCGTTCGCGTCACGCCCCACGAGGCGAGCACGGTGCGGGCCAGGTAGCCATATTGCTGCAAGGCATAGTGCCGCGCCGCCTCGCAGAGCTCCTGGCCGGTGAGGTGCCTCTCCCCGCGCCGCCGCCGCGACCGCCCGGGCTTGGGCGCGGCACGGGGCGTCGGCTCCTCGCCACCGTGGGCCGATTCGATCTCCTCGACGGGCGGTTCCTCGCCCATGCCGAGTGAATCCTGGGCGAAGGACAGCGCCTCGAGGATGAAGAGATAGGCGTCGAGAGGGTAGCGACGGTCGCGCTTCAAGAGTTGCGCGAGCGGATGGGCGGGGTCGACGAGCGGCATCAGTGCCTCGGGAAACGCGTAATGACGGGACGAGTATACCGGCTCACTTCATGAAGACCTCGCCGTCGTGGACTCGGTTTTCTTGGCGGGCGGACGCCCGCTGGCTCGAACCCGGCCGGCTCGTTTCACGAAGACCTCGCCGTCGTGGCCTCGGTCTTCTTGGCGGGCGTCCGCCCGCTGGCTGGCAACCCGGCCCTCCGCGCCTAATGTTGGTTGCCTTGTGCGCGGTGAGGCTTCGGGCTCCCCGTATTCCGAGAGCCGGCGTTAGCTGGCAAGCGAAGCCTCGGGCACCGATCCGCCAAGGGTGGATTGGTCGGCGAAGCGCAGCCAGGTCCGAGTGAGCGAAGGGCTGCGGGCACCGATCTGCCCTGGGCAGATCGGTCGACGCAGCGAACGTCCGGCGACGGAGTACGGGGAGCCCGAAGCCGGGGTGAGCCAGCGTCCCTCGGCTCGCCATGGACCTACCGGCCCGCGTCTTCCTGGATGAACGTGTATCCCAGCGGCGTCACCGGCCGGGAGAAATCCCGGATCATGTCGAGCCCCTTGTCGATGAGGCTCGTCTTCGGGTCGAACTGGTAGACATCACGGTCCTGGCCACCGGGCTTGTAAACCTGGATCGCAAATGGCATCAGGTCGCGGGCCTGGAGGATCAGCTCCACCTTGGAAAAATTCGCGGCGTCGGCCTGAAACCTGGGCAGGGCTTCCAACCAGATCTGGTCGGCCACCCCTGGCGGCGTGATGATCCGCATGGCGTAGCGCTTCCGCAGCGTCTCGGCCTTCGCGCCGAACACGAATGGCAGCGGCCCGTCGCTGATCGCCTTGCCGCGCATCTCCGGCGGCAGTTTCGTCTCGCGGAGTTGGCGTTCGGCATGGCGGAATTCATAGATGCTGGTGCCGTTGCACACCCAGTGCTCGCCGGCCTCACCACCGCGAACCTCGTAGCGCCGCGTCTCCGGGTTCCATTGCTTGGATTCCTTGACGCGAAACAGACCCTTGTCGGGAGTCGCGTACTTGATTTCCCCGCTGCTCTCCGCGAACGCCAACCGCTCGCCGGCGGCATCGGCCGGGCTCCAGGCGTTGTATTCCCACTTGTAGAACCCGCACGACCAGGTCGTCACCGAGGCGTTGCGGGCCTCCCAGGCGGCGAGCAGCCGATCGAGCGCCGCCTGTTGCTCGGGCGTGAGCTGCGGAAACGCCTGAGGCTGAAACTGGGGCTGCTGCGGCGCGGCCGGCGGATTCGCGGGCTGCTGGGCCGCCGCGACCCCCGACAGCCATCCGGCCATCGCCACCGCGATCACAGACCACCCACTCGTCTTCGTGCGCACGGCTGCCGGCTCCTTCGGGGCGGGAACCATACCACCTGCCGCAATGGCGAGCGAGGCCGGTTCAGGCCTGAATTCCGGCGTTTTCACAGGCCGGCGGCGGCGCGGAGCTCGGCCAGCTCGCGGGCAAATCCCCCGGAGAGGATCGGAAACCGGCACCATGTCTTGGGGTCGAGATTCTCGTCGTCGAGGTGGTAGGACGGCGCATACCGCTCGCGCTTCCATTGGTTGCGGCTCCAGAGCGTGAAGAACCGCTCGGTCCAGCGGGCGAGCTGCCGGGCGTCGTGCCCCGGAAACACGACCTGCATCCGCTGCCACACCTCCACCGGCATCTGCTTGTCGCGGATGGCGCACCGCTCGATCGCGTCGAGCACGTCGTAGGGCATCAGGTCGCCCTCGTCGGTCTGGCCGACGCCGGCCGGACGCAGTTCGGCCGTGGGAGCCTGGGCGTTGACGAGGGAGAGCGCGGGGATCGGCCCGAGGCCCTCGGGCCCCGTCGTCTCCAGCCACTTCAGCCAGCGCCGCAGCGCCGCCTTGTCGATGCCGGCGATCGGGGCGATCCCGCCGGAGGTGTCGCCATCCATCGTCGCGTAGCCCACCGCCGCCTCCGAGCGATTGCTCGTGGAAAGCAGCAGGCTGCCGGTGATGTTGGCCAGCATCCACGCGCCCGGCGAACGGGCCCGGGCCTGGATGTTCTGCAGGGCGATGTCATCGCTTTCCCACGCCAGAGGACGACCGATGGCCCGCTCCACCTCCGCCCGGTAGGCCGCCACCATCGGCTCCACGTCGAACTCGTACAACCGCGCGCCAAGGGCGTCGGCCACCGCCCGCGCCGCCGCCCGGGTGACCGGGCCGGAATTGGCCGTCGCCTGGTAGACGCAGGTGAGCACGCGGCCGATGATCGACCGCGCGTCGCCGGCGGCGGGAGCCGAGAGGCCCAGCCGGGCCGCAGCCGCCGGCGGCGAGAGCTCACGGGCCGCGAACTGCACGGCCAGGGCCACGAGACAGGCCACGGCCGACGAATCGGCGCCGCCGCTCGCCGACACCACGAAGCCGCGCGAGCGGCTCTTGCGCAGCGAATCGAAAAGGCCGAGCGCGACAGCGCGGGCGAACTCCTCCTCCTTGCCGTGCGGCCCCCGCTCCCATGCGTCGCGGTCGTCGCGGGGCGTCCGCTCCGCCACCGCGGACACGGCCGGCGGCGTGAACGGCACGGCCACGCACTCGTCCGCATCAGCCGCCACCACCGGCTCGACCGACAGCCGCGCCTGGGCGAGACGCAGGCTGTCGAGATCGACCACTGCGTCGGTCGCGGCCTGGTCGGCGAAGGAGAAGCGGCGGCCGGCGGCGACGAGCGCCCCCTCCGCGGCGACGAGCACGCCGCCATCGTAGATCGACCGCCCCGCCTCGTTGCCCAGCATGTTCGCATACACGTAAGCCGCGCCGAAGGCCCGCGCCCCCTCCTGCACGAACCGCCGGCGGATGTCGTCCTTGCCGAACGCGAAGTGGCTCGCCGACGGATTGAGGATCAGGTCCACCCGCCCGGCCGCCGCGCAGCCCAAGCATCCTCACAGATCTCGAAGCCGATCCGCACGCCGCCGCAATCGAAGCGAAGGTCGCCGAAGGGGATCGCGCGGCCGCCGACGGTAAGCAGCGCCCGCCGCCCGGCCGGCCACGGCCGAAACCAGCGCGGCTCGTAGTGAATCCCCTCGCCGGCCAGGTGCTGTTTCGCCACGATCCCCGCGATGCGGCCGTCGGCGACCAGCGCCACGGCGTCATAGACGCCGCTCTCGAATCGCACCGGGAGGCCCAGCGCCACGGCCATGCCGGCCGTGGCGGGCACGATCTCCTCGAGCACCCGCCAGGCCGTCTTGAGCACGCCGGGCGACTGGAACATGTCGTCGCAGCCGTAGCCGGAAATGCACAGCTCGGGCAGGCAGAGCACGGCCACGCCGCGGGCCCGCGCCGTTTCGACGGCGGCGCGGATCCGGTCGCGGTTGCCATCCCAGTCGAGAGGCGTCTGGTTGAGCGCGGTGCCGCCGAGTCGGATCAGGTGCATGGATGGAGGTGCCTCGGTCCTGAGCGGTCCGCGATGGCCGCCGACCGGCAGCGAGCCGTTGCCGACTCCGCCCCCGAGCGGCCCCAAGGAGGTGAGGCCGCGGTGGCTCGCACCGCGTGCATCAGGCAGGTTCTTCCAAGTAGGTGTAGCCGCCGAGGCCTTCCTCGTAGAACTTCAGGAACCGGCCGGCCTGGCTGTCGCAGATCCGTCCCTCGCGCACGGCCTGCTCGATGGAATCCCGCAGGCGCTGCACGAGCTGGTTGGGGTCGAATTCCACGTAATCGAGCACCTCGCGGACGGTATCCCCCTTGATCACGGCATCGACCACGACCTCCCCACGCTCGTCGGTGCTGACGTGCACGGCGTTGGTGTCGCCGAAAAGGTTGTGCAGGTCGCCGAGGATCTCCTGGTAGGCGCCGATGAGGAAGGCGCCCAGGTAGTAGGGCTCGTTCTGGCAGGCATGCAGGGGGAGCGTGCGCTTCACGTCGCGGCGGTCGATGAACTGGTCGATCTTGCCGTCGGAGTCGCAGGTGACGTCGCCAAGCACGGCCGCCCGGCAGGGCCGCTCGTTGAGCCGGTGGATCGGCATCACGGGAAACAGCTGCTTGATCGCCCAACTGTCGGGCATCGATTGAAAGAGCGAGAAATTGCAGAAGTAGGTGTCGGAAAGCGAGGCTTCGAGCCCTTCCAGCTCCTCGGGCATGAACTCCAGTTGCTTGGCGAGCTTGGCGATCTTGCGGCAGATCGACCAGTAGAGATTTTCCACGGCCGACCGCTGGTCGAGCGGCAGGTAGCCGCTGGCGAAGAGGTTCATGGCCATGTCGAGGGCCTGCTGGGCGTCGTGGTAGCTCTCCAGCAGGTTGCGCACGTTGAGCCCCTGGTAGGTCTCCCAGAGGTCGTGCAGCGGCTGCTCGGCATCGGCGGCCGGCTCGGCGGCGTCGCCATTGCCGCTCTGCTCCGACACGCCGAGCACGCCGAAGATCAGCATGCTGTGGTAGGCCACCACGGCCCGGCCGCTCTCGGAGACGATCGTGGGATGCGGCACGCCCGCCTCGTCGCAGGCGTTCTGCACGTGGTACACGACGTCGTTGGCATACTCCTGCAGGCTGTAGTTGACGCTCGACTCGAAGTTCGTCTGCGACCCGTCGTAATCAACGCCCAGGCCGCCCCCCACGTCGAGATACCGCAGCCCCGCCCCGCGCTTGACGAGCTCCGTGTAGACCCGCGAAGCCTCGTTGAGCGCCGCCTTGATGTGCCGGATGTTGGTGATCTGGCTTCCCTGGTGGAAATGCAGCAACTGGAGGCAGTCTTCCATGCCCTTGGAGCGCAGCAGCTCGAGGCCCTTGAGGAGCTCGCTGGCCGTGAGGCCGAATTTGCTGCGGAAGCCTCCCGAGGCCTGCCAGCGGCCGCTGCCACGCGTGGCCAGCTTCACCCGCATGCCGATCCGCGGCCGCACGCCCAGCTTCTCGGCGTATTCGAGGATCAGGGGGAGCTCGGAAAACCGCTCCACGACCGGGATGATGTGCCGGCCGATCTTCTGGGCCAGCATCGCCGTCTCGATGAACTCGGCATCCTTGAATCCGTTGCAGATGATCGGGGTGTCGTTGTCGGCCATCGCAACGACCGCCAGCAGCTCCGGTTTGCTTCCCGCCTCCAGCCCGAAGCGGTAGGGCTTGCCGAAGCGGAGCACCTCCTCCACCACCTGCCGCTGCTGATTCACCTTGATCGGATAGACGCAGCAGTAATCCCCGCGGTAGCCGCTCTCCTTCATGGCGGTGGCGAACACGCCATGGATCTCGCCGAGGCGGTGCTGGAGGATCTCGGCGAACCGCAGCAGGATGGGCAGGTCGATGCCGCGAACCTGCAGGCGGTCGACGAGTTGCTTGAGGTCGATGCTCTTGGTCGGATTCTTGTCGGGGTGCACCAGCAGGTTGCCGCTGGGGGCGATGGAAAAATAGCCGTTGCCCCACCGCGCCACCTCGTACAACTCGGCGGCGTCGGCGCTGCTCCAGTGCTCGACGTCGATATCGACTGCCATCAACCGCGCTCCACGTGCATCGGCCGGGCCGTCACACCCGAACCATTTCGTGAGTGTAGCGATCCAGCGGGGCGAGGCCATCCCATTCCGCGGCCGAACGCCCACCCTCCGCGGCCGGCCTCCCGGCGGCCGGCTCCGCCCACCGTCAGGCGAACAATTCCCCGATCACCTTGCCGGCATTGGCGATCTTCATCGGCCGGCCGTTCTTGGCCGTAAACGTGGTCTCCAGGGAGATGCCCAGGGCCTTGAGCACGCTGGCCATCACGTCCTGCGAGGAATAGGGCTCCGTGACCACCTCCTTGCCGTCGTCGCTGGTCTCCCCGACCACCACGCCGCGCTTGAATCCGCCCCCGCCCACCACCACGCTCCAGCTGCGGGCCCAGTGGTCGCGGCCGCCGCCGCCGTTGATGTTCGGCGTGCGGCCGAATTCTCCCATCCAGATGATCGCCGTGTCGTCGAGCATGCCGCGGTCAGCCAGATCGCTCACCAGGCCGCTCATCGCCTGGTCGAGCTGGGGCAGTTTCTGGGTCTGGAGGGTGTTGAAGATGCCGGCGTCGTTGTCCCAGCCACCGAGATCGACCTCCACGAAGCTCACTCCCGCCTCGACGAGCCGCCGGGCCAGCAGGCAGCCCCGTCCAAAGCCGTTCTTGCCGTACCGCTCCTGGACCTCGTCGGGCTCCTTGGCCACCTTGAAGGCCTCCATCTGCTTGCTGGAGAGCAGTTTGACGGTCTTGTCGAGCACCTTTGCATGGTCTTCGGCCGAGCCTCCCCGCTTTTCGGAGATGAAGTTCTTCTCGATGGTGGCCAGCATTTCCAGCCGCTGGGCCAGCCGCGAGGGGTCGATGCCGACGTCGAGGTTCCGCACGTTGCCATTGGAGTCGACCACGAACGGCGCCCACGTCATGCCGAGAAACCCCGGACCCACGCTGCCGCTGCCCACCGACACGAACGGCGGGATCTCCAGCTCCGGCATCTGGTCGGCCAATTCGTGGGCGATCACCGATCCGTAGCCGGGATGCTCGATGTTGGGGTTGGGCACGTAGCCGGTGTGCATGTAGTAACGGCCGCGCATGTGGTCGGCTTCGCGGGTGCTCATCGACCGCACGATCGCCATGTGGTGCATCTGCTTGGCCATCAGCGGCATGTGCTCGCAGATGGCGACGCCGTCGGCGCTGGTGGAGATCTGCTTGAACGGCCCGCCGGTGGCCGCGCCGGGCTTGAGGTCCCAGATATCCATGGTGCTCGGGCCGCCCCCCATCCAGAGCAGGATGGCCGCCTTGTGTCGCTTCTTCAGGTCGGCGGCGTTGGCCAGGAGCGAGTTGGTGAACGCCGTCGCCGGCCCAGCCATCGCCGCCGCCCCGGCGAGGTGGCTCATGAAGTGGCGGCGGGTCATGTCGGGCGGAATCAGGATCGAGCGACGCATGGCATGCTCCGGGGGTTCGGACGTGTCCGGCTGCCCCGGCCGTGCCGGGGCGGAATCAGTGGTTGATGATGAATTCGTTGGAGTTCAGGACCGCCCACCAGACGTCCTGGAGGGCCGCGGCCGCGTCGCCCTGGCGGGCGACCATGATGGCATTGGCCACCGCCACCTCCTTCGGCGTCGGCTTGCGGGCCAGCGCGGCGATGTAAAGGGCATCGATCTTCGCGGTGTTCCTGCCACCGGAGCTCGCCACGGCGTCGAGGAAGCCCCCCTTGCCGAGTTGCGTGGCGTCCTTGATGAGGCCGCCGTTGAACATCATCAGCACCTGGGGGATCGAGCCGTTGAAGGTCGTGGCATCGTCTCCCTCGTCGGTGCCGAAGGCAATGACGAACTGCGAGAGCCACGTGTCTTTCTTCTTGGCCGCCTTCTCCCCCTTCACCTGGTCGGCCTGCGTGGCTGTGAGCAACGATTCATATAGCTGCTCCGCCTGCATCTGCCGCAGGTAAAACCGCGAGAAGAGCGGCTTCTCGCCGAGCGACGGATCGTCGCGGGCGTTGCCCGCGGAAAAGCGGCTCGATAGCGCATACGACCTGGAGAGCACGATCCAACGGGCCAGCTGCTCGAGGTCGAAGCTCTGCTCGCGAAAACGTTCCGCGAGGCCGTCGAGCAGTTCGGGGTGCGACGGGGCATTGTGCTCGCCGAGGTCGTCGACCGGCTTGGTGAAGCCGTAGCCGAGGAAATGGCCCCACATCCGATTGACGATCGCCTTGGCGAAAAGCGGGCTCGCCTTGATGAGCTGGGCGAGCTCCTGGCGACGGTGGACGCCGTAGGCGGTGCCGTCGTCCATCTTTTCGGGCAGGTAGCCGCTGCGGGAAATCTCCGTGCCGTCGATGAACACGGGGAAGGCGACCTTCATCAGACCGTTGCGCAACTCGTAATACAGCTCGGCCTCTTCGGGGTTTCCGCCCTCGCCGGCGAAGTCCTGGTCGACCAGCTCGATGGCCTGCACGTCGGTCGATCCCTGGAATTGCCGGAGGGCGCGGGTCTGCCGGAAAAAGGCGTTGAACTCCCAGAACTGGTTCTGCTTGCCCTTGTTGAACGGGTGGTTGTGGCACTGCGTGCACTGCACCTGGATGCCGAGGAAGATCTGCGCCGTCTTGGCGGTGGCTTGAATGCCGTTCTCGTCCATTTTTCCGGAGAGGAAATTCACCGCTCCGTTGAATCCCTCGACGCCTTCCGCATTGCGGTTCACCCCGGTCGCGGTGACGAGCTCCACCATGAAGCGGTCGTAGGGAATGTTCCTGGAAAAGGCGCGACGCAGATACTGCCGCATCCCGGGGCGGCTCACCATCTGGTTGCCGACGTCACGGCCGATGAGGATCGTGGTCCAGACGTCAGTCCAGTGCCGGGCATATTCGTCGACGTAGTCGTCGCCCATCAGCCGGTCGACGAGCTCCGGCCGCTTCGTCGGCGATGAATCGGTGAGATAAGCCTGCAGCTCAGCGGTCGTGGGAATGCGGCCGACGAGGTCGAGAAACACGCGGCGACACCACTCGGCGTCGTTGGCCGAAGCCGATGGCTGCACGCCGGCGTCGGCCCAGCCGGCGGCGATCTGCTCGTTGATGAACCGGACGTGGGGACTGCCGAAATCCTCTGCGTCTGCCCCTGCCCCTTGGCCGCGGCCGCTGCGGCCAGCGGAAGGCTGGTCGGCAGCCGACCCGTCGGCCCCCGCCCACGCGGCCGCCATGACCAGGGCCGCCACGAGACATCTGCGCATCGGGTGCATGGACGACCTCACGGGACCGAGACCGCAGTTCTCTTCCCAAGCATATTCGCCCGGGCCGCCGCAGCCTATTCCCGCGACGTCAGGCGCCGGCCGCAGCCCGCCCGGGGCGGGCCGCTTCGACCCGCGGAGCGGGCGTGGCGCCGAGGCCGGACCCCGCTCCCACGAACTCGAGCACGGCGCGGGGGCCCGCATCGCCCAACCGGGGCGTGGAGAGCTTCAAAATCCGGGTGTAACCGCCGGGGCGGTCGGTGAAGCGGGGGGCGACCCTCTCGAAGAGAACCCGGGTCGCCTGCTTGTCGCCGAGCAACTGCAGCACCCGCCGCCGGGCCGTGACGCCCGGAGCCATCGCCTGGGCCCACTTCCGCCACTGCTCGCTGCCCCGCCATTTCTTCCACTCGGCGGAGTCGCGCGTGGCGGCGGAGCCGAACTCCTTCGCCCGGGCCTCGGCGGCGAGGCCCCGCTTGGCGATGGTCACGCACCGCTCGACGAGCGGCCGCACTTCCTTGGCCTTGGCCACCGTCGTCACGATCCGTCCGCCCACCTTCGGCGCGCCGGCCTCGTCGACCTCTGTCTCGCGCTCGGTGAGGATGAGGGCCGAGGCGAGATTGCGGAGCAGGGCCCGCTGGTGCGACGGGCTGCGGCCGAGAACACGGCCCTTGCGACGGTGACGCATGGTGGTTGCCTTTCGATCCGACTGGTCAGGATGGATGGTGAAACGCCGCGGGCCTCCGCGGCCGGGGAATCAGGAGTCGGCCCCGCTGGCCGATCCCATGCCGAGCTGGAGGCCGATTTCAGCCAACTTCTCCTCGATTTCCTGCAGCGTCGTCTCGCCGAAGTTCCGCACCTCGAGAAGTTCCTCGCGAGAGCGGCCCACAAGGTCGCGGATCGTCGAGATGCCCTCGGCGTGGAGACAGTTGGCCGCCCGCGGCGAGAGCTTCAGATCCGCCACGACCATTCCCAGACGGCTCTCCAGCGGCGCCTCGATCGACAGCAGGCCCCCGGCGGCAGGCAGGCTCACGGCCGGCCCCGGCTCCGTGTAGGCGACGAACGGGTTGAGGTGCTTCCGCAGGATCTTGGCGGCCTCGACGAGCGCCATTTCGGGCGTCACGGTGCCGTCCGTCCAAATCTCCATCGTCAGCTTGTCATAGTTGGTCTTCTGACCGACCCGGGTTTCCTCCACCTCGTACCGCACGCGAGTCACGGGACTGAACACTGCGTCGACGGGAATGATGCCGATTTCCTGGGCCTCGGGAGTGTGCTCGCTGGCCGGAACGTAGCCCCGGCCATTTTCGATCACCATCTCCACCTCGAACGGCACGTCGTCGGTGAGCGTCGCCAACACGAGATCCTTGTTGACGACTTCCACGGCGTCATCGGTCTGGATGTCGCCGGCCGTGACCGGGCCCTTGGTGCCCTTCTCGACCCGTACCACGCGGGTGGAATCGCTGTGGTTCTTCACCACCAGGCTTTTCACGGCCAGAACGATGTCGGTCACGTCCTCGAGCACGCCCTTGATGGTGGTGAACTCGTGCAGGGCGCCCCCGACCTTGATCTGCGTGACGGCACTTCCCTCGAGGCTGGAGAGGAGCACGCGGCGGAGGCTGTTGCCCACCGTTGTGCCGAACCCGCGCTCGAAGGGCTCCGCGACGAACTTGCCGTACGTCGGCGAAAGAGTCTTCAGGTCGGGCGTCACCGACCCGGGCAGTTCGAGACCACGCCAGCGGATGTGCATGTGAAACTCCTCGAGAGGCAAATTGAGAGCGAAAAAGGATGGGAGATGGAGCAGGAGAAATGCAGGAGGCGGACTACTTCGAGCAGAGCTCGATGATGAGGTTGGCTTGCACGGGAATCGACACGTCGTCGGCGACCGGCAGGCGATTCACACGTCCCTCGGGAATCGCGCCATCGGTCCGCGAGAGAAAATCGGGAACCTCGCGGCGAAAATCGGCCAGGGCCGCATGCACCAACTGCAGGCTCTTCGAACGGTTCTTCACCCGCAGCAGGTCACCGGCCTTCACCAGGTAGCTGGGAACGTCGACCCGCCGGCCGTTGACCGTGATGTGGCCGTGGAGCACGAGCTGCCGGGCAGCGGCACGCGAGGCCGCGAAGCCCAGGCGATGGATCACGTTGTCGAGCCGGCGCTCCAGCAGCGACATCAGCGTCTCGCCGGTGTTGCCCGTTCCCCGTTCGGCACGGGAGAAATAGGTACGGAACTGCCGCTCGAGCACGCCATAATAATGCTTGACCTTCTGCTTCTCGCGGAGATGAAGCCCATACTCGGTGGGCTTGCCGCGGCGCTTCTGCACCATGCCCGGAGGCGACGGCCGTCGCTCGAAGGCGCACTTCGGTGTATCGCAGCGATTGCCCTTCAAAAACAACTTCAGCCCGTCGCGGCGGCAGAGGCGGCAAACCGGTCCCGTGATGCGTCCCATGATCGTGTCGTGCTCGTCTTTCCGAAGGTTGCTGGCTGGAGGAGAAAACTCGTTCGTGATCGCCGCCCACACGGGCGGCCGCTACACGCGGCGCTTTTTCGGCGGCCGGCAGCCGTTGTGCGGCAGCGGCGTGATGTCTTCAATGCTCTTCACGTTCATGCCGGCCGCCGTGAGCGCCGTGATTGCGCTTTCGCGACCGCTCCCTGGACCCTTGACCCGCACTTCCAGGTCCTTGACGCCGAACTTGGCAGCCTTCTCAGCAGCCTGTTGGGCGGCGCACTGGCCGGCGAAGGGAGTGCCCTTGCGGCTCCCCTTGAAGCCGCACGTGCCACCGCTTGCCCAGCAGAGCGTGTCGCCCTTGGCATCGGTGATCGTGACCGTCGTGTTGTTGAAACTGGCGTGGATGAAGGCGATGCCCGACGACACGCTCTTCTTCTTGGATGACTTGACGACCTTCGACATGTTGCTCTCTGGGGAAAAAACCGATGGCCTACTTAAGATCCTTCACGCCCTTCTTGCCGGCGACCGTCTTCTTCGGCCCCTTGCGGGTGCGGGCGTTGGTGCGGGTGCGCTGGCCGCGAACGGGCAGACCGCGGCGATGCCGCAGGCCGCGGTAGCTGCCGATATCCTTGAGCCGCGACACGTTCTGGGCGACCTGCCGCCGCAGCTGCCCCTCGACCACGTAATCCTTGTCGAGGAGGGCGGCGAGACGGGCGAGCTCGTCTTCGTGGAGATTCCTGGCCACGCCCTCCGGATCGACGCCGGCCTTGTGGCACAGCTCGCGTGCCACACGCGGGCCAACGCCATAGAGATACTGGAGCGAGAAGATGGTCTTCTTCTCCGAGGGGATGTCGACACCGAGAAGTCGGGGCATGGATTGAACTCTGTCGGATTCAGGATGACACGGGCCGATATCGCTGGATCGCCACCACCGTCTGCGTTGTGTCGCGGCCCGCTGCCGGAACCGCGAGGGTGGCAGACTCGCCCATCAGCCCTGCCGCTGCTTGTGGCGAGGGTCGGCACAAACGACGAACACGACGCCGCGGCGCTTGACGATCTTGCACTTTTCACACATTCGACGAACGCTGGCGCGGACCTTCATGATCGGACTCGTGGCGACGGCCTCCCCGTGAACACGGGGGGGATGGTTAGTGGAGCCCCAGAGTATAGAAACCGCCTCCGGCCATTCACAAGGGGGTGGCACGAAAGGCCCGGAAAAAAAGCCGCTTGACTCATGCCGCGGTGTCGAGGCTCTCGCCCGCCGCGGGGGCTGCCGTCAGCACCACCGGCCCGGTCGACGTGATGGCGATGGTGTGCTCGAAATGGGCGCTGGCGAGCCCGTCCACGGTGGACTGCGTCCAATGATCGGGCAGTGGCCGGACCTTCTTCGATCCCATGTTCACCATCGGCTCCACCGCGATCACGAGCCCGGGCTCGAGCTCGAAATCGTGGCTCCGCCGGAAGGCGGGGGTGCAGAAATTCGGCACCTGCGGGTCTTCGTGCATCTTGCGCCCGATCCCGTGGCCCACGAAATTCTCGACCACGGAAAAACCGTGATCCCGCACGTACTTGGCCATTTCGGCCGCCACGTCGCTCCACCGGCTGCGGCTGCCCATGAGCTGGATGGCCAGTTGCAGCACGTTGCTGGTGCAGTCGAGCAGACGCTGCACGTCGGGAGATATCTGGCCCACCGGATACGTGACGGCGGAGTCGCCGCACCAGCCGTTGACGCTGCAGCCCGTGTCGATGCTCACCACGTCTCCTTCGAGGAGCACCCGCGGGCCGGGGATCCCGTGCACCACCTCGTCGTTCACCGACATGCAGCAGACCGCCGGAAAGGGCACCTTCCCGGGCACGCCCTTGAAGAGTGGGATGGCGCCCTTCTCGAGAAAATACCGCTCGATGGCGGCATCGATCTCACCGGTGGTGATCCCGGGCCGCACCAGCGACCGCGCCAACTGATGGGCTCCCCAGACGACGAGCCCCGCCCGCCGCATGGCCGCGATCTCTCGGTCGGAACGAAGATTCACCACACTGTCACCCTGAACGCTCTCGACGACCGGCGTCCACCGCCGATGCTTGTCAGACAGTATATGAGCGTTTCACGCCCGTCCAGCCGACCGGCCGCTCAATTGCCGAATGTCTCCCGCGATGCCCGCTTGCGCGCCGCGGCCTCGAAGCCATCCACCGCCGCACGAACCCGGGCAAAGATCTCGTCGGTCGAGCCCAGGCCGTCGATGCTCACGAGCTTGCCCTGCCTGGCGTAGTAGTCGAGCAGCGGGGCCGTCTGCACTTCGAAGCTGGCGATCCGCTTGCGGAAAATCTCCGGGTTGTCGTCGGCCCGCTGGCGGGCGAGCATCCGCCGCACCAGCTCATCGCGCGGCACCGCCAGCTCGACGACGCCATCCACGCTCATGGCCCGGCGCTCGAGCAGGTCGTCGAGCATCTCGGCCTGCGGCAGCGTGCGCGGAAATCCGTCGAGCAGGCAGCCGGCCCGGCAATCCGGCGCCTCCAGCCGACGGGTCACCATGCCGAGAACGAGCGCATCGGGCACGAGCTGCCCGTGATCCATGTATCCCTTGGCTTGCATGCCTTCCGGCGTGCCCGCCTTGATGGCCGCCCGGAGCATCTCGCCGGTGGAGAGATGGGGCACCTGCAGGTAGTCGAGGAGCTTCTGGCACTGCGTGCCTTTGCCAGCGCCAGGAGGTCCGACGAGGATGATTCGCATGGCCCGACCAAACTGCCCTTGGGCATTGTGAGCCGCACGAACACCTTCGTGGCCGCGGCGGCGGGCCGCCTAGCCCTTCTCCAGGAGGCCGGTGTAATTCCGCATCACGAGGTGGCTGTCGATCTTTTGCACCAGATCGAAGGCCACGCTCACGGCGATGAGAAGACCGGTGCCTCCGTAAAAACTCGCGATCTGTGCGGGGATGCCCAGGGCACCGCCCACGATCGTGGGAATCACCGCCACGAGCGCCAGGAAAGCCGCTCCCACGTAGGTGATCCGCTCCATCACCCTCTCGAGGTAATCCGCCGT
The DNA here is from genome assembly GCA_044234625.1 of Pirellulales bacterium. Classification (GTDB taxonomy): domain Bacteria; phylum Planctomycetota; class Planctomycetia; order Pirellulales; family UBA1268; genus CACORA01. Next base: position 18,375 of record JBIIIP010000033.1, read on the forward strand.
CCGCTTGCCGGGGCGGTACCCCGGGATGAACGCCCCGAAGTTCTTCAGGTTGTCGGCCATCTCCTTGGGATTGAAGGTGATGGCCGTCCAGAAATAGCAGAAGAAGTAGATGAGGAGCACGTAGCAGAGGTTGTAGAGGAACGACTGCCCCCGGGTGAACGAATCCTGGAGGGCGCCGAGCACGGCGTTGCCGGGATAGAGCCCGTGCAGATACTGGAAGATCATCTGCGGGAAGAGCAGCAGCGAGCTGGCGAAGATGATGGGCATCACGCCGGCCTGATTGACCCGCAGGGGGAGGTATTGCCGCGTGCCGCCATACACCCGCCGGCCGCGGACGTGCTTGGCGCTCTGGGTGGGGATCCGCCGCTGCCCTTGTGTCATGAACACCACGCCGGCCACGACGCCGACGAACAACGCGGCGAGCACGATCAGCGTCTCGATGCCCATCTTGCCACCGCCGCCCCCGAGCTCCCAGCTCGTGTCGCCGCCGAGCTCCACCAGGGCGCTGGGCATGGCGGCGAGGATGCCCGCCATGATGAGCAGGCTGATGCCGTTGCCGATGCCGAACTCGTCGATCTGCTCTCCCAGCCACATGAGGAAGATCGTGCCGGCCGTCATCGTCAGCACGGCGACGAATTGCCACACGAGAGGCAGCCGCCCGTCCACGAGAAAACTCGACTGGATGAGGGGCGTGTCGCCGACTCGGGTGGAAGACAGGAATGCCACGTAGGCCCAGCTCTGGACGAGGCAGACGAGCACGGTGGCATACCGCGTGTATTCGTTGATCTTCTTCCGGCCGGCTTCGCCTTCCTTTTGCAGCCTCTCCAGCGGCGGCCAGACTGTGGCCAGCAGTTGAAAGATGATCGACGCCGAGATGTACGGCATGATGCCCAGGCCGAAGATCGTGGCCTGCGACAGCTGGCTCGCTGAAAACACGGCCACCGTCTTGAGGAGGTCGCCGATGCCACCCGCCTCCTCAGCGAAGGCAGTCATGGCCTTCGGGTCGACGATCGGCAGCGGCACCTGCCAGCCGACGCGGTAGATCGCCAGCAGCCCCAGGGTGAGCAGAATCTTCTGCCGCAGCTCTGGGATCGTGAACATGATCCGAAGTTTCTCGAGCACGAAACAGACTCCTTTACGTGATCGTGCACGGCGCGTGGCACGCCGGACGGGCCCGAGCCTAACCGGCGTTCGGCTGTTTCGGCGACGTCTTTTTCGCGGCCTTCCGCGACGGCTTCCGCTCCACGGCCGCCGGCCCGGGGATTTCGGTGATCGAGCCCCCCGCGGCGGCGATCTTCTCGCGGGCCTGGGCGCTGAAACGATGCGCGGAAATCTTCAGCGGCTTGGAGAGGGCGCCGTTGCCGAGCACCTTCACCTCGTCCCAGATGCCCTTGCAGAGTCCGGCCGTCCGCAGCGACTCGGGGGTGACTTCCGACCCGGAGGCAAACGCGGCATCGAGCTCCCCGACGTTCACGCTGATGACGATCCGACCATGCGCGTTGTGGAACCCGCGCTTGGGAACCCGCCGGATGAGCGGAGAGCGGCCGCCTTCGAAAATCGCAGGGGCACTCCAGCCCGCGAGCTGGCCCTGACCCTTGTGGCCGCGGCCCGATGTCTTGCCGCGGCCGGAGCCGGGGCCGCGGCCGATCCGCAACCGCTTCTTGTTTTTATGCACGCCGCGATTGACGTCGCTGATTTTCATGGTTCGTATTTCCGATGCTTGCGATGGAGGAGGCTTGCCGCCGTTTCGCGGCGGATCGATCAGCCGCGGTGCCCATGGGGCGGAGCCAACGACACACCCCGCAGCCGCTCCACGTCGGCACGGGTGCGGAGTTGCTTGAGCGCGTCGATCGCCGCCTTCACGAGGTTGACGGGGTTGGTGGAGCCGTGGGCCTTGGTGAGCACGTCGCGGATGCCGGCCGACTCACACACGGCGCGAACGGCGGCGCCGGCGATGATGCCGGTGCCGGGGCTCGCCGGCAGGAGCAGCACCTTCGACGTGCCGGAATGGCCTTCGACCCGATGCGGGATCGAGCCCGACTCGACCGGCACCTCGATGAGGTTCTTCATGCCGTCCTTGATGGCCTTCTCCACGGCGGGGGGCACTTCGTTGGCCTTGCCGTAGCCCACGCCCACCTTGCCACGGCCGTTTCCGACCACGACCAGGCCGGCGAAGCTGAAACGTCGGCCACCCTTCACTACGGTGGCGCAGCGCCGCACCTTCACCACCTTCTCGGCGAACTCGCCTCCGGCTCGGGATTCCTTCTCTTGTCTGGCTCCGGTCGACACGTCTGGCTACCTCCGGGGAAACTCGTTCGTGATCAGAATTCCAGGCCCGCTTCCCGGGCCGCGTTGGCCAGGGCAGCCACGCGGCCGTGGTAACGGAACTCACCGCGGTCGAAGCTCACCTTCGCGATGCCCGCGGCCTTGGCCCTCTCGGCCACGGCCTTGCCGATCGCCGCCGCAGCTGCTTGGTTGCCGCCGAAGGCCATGCCGTCGCGGATCGCCTTGTCCATGGTGCTGGCCGAGGCCAGTGTCCGACCGGTGGAATCGTCGATCACCTGGGCATAGATGTGCTTGTGGGTGCGAAACACCGTCAGCCGTGGGCGTTCCGCGGTGCCGCGGATATGGCGGCGAACGCGAAAGCGGCGACGCAGGCGCTGGCGGAGGATCGTGCGGGCGTGGTCCATGGCTGGGTTCGGGTGTGGGTGGAATGGGTTGGGTGTGGCTGGGCGAACTACTTGGTGACGGCCTTGCCGGCCTTGCGACGAACCTGCTCGTTCTCGTAGCGGATGCCCTTGCCCTTGTAGGGCTCCGGCTTCCGCAGCGACCGCACCTCGGCGGCGAACTGGCCGACGAGTTGCTTGTCGATTCCCTTGATGCTGATGTGCGTCTGGTCGGGGCAGGTCACGGTGAGCCCGGGCGGGATCGGAACCTGGAGTTCATTGGCAAACCCGACCCGCAACTGGAGGATGTTCTTTTGGATGGCGGCGAGATAGCCCACGCCGACGATTTCGAGCTTCTTCTCGTAGCCCTTGGAGACACCCTCCACCATGTTGGCGACGAGGGCCCGGGTGAGGCCGTGCAACGCACGCGACTCGCGGTTGTCGTCGGTCCGACCCAGCGTGACCGAGCCAGCCGCCTGATCGATCTGCACGATCACCGCCGGATGGGGACGATGCTCGAGCTTGCCGAGCGGACCCTCCACCTTGATCGCCCCACCCTCGAGGGCGACCTTGATCCCCTTGGGGATCTGCACGGGAGATTTGCCGATACGCGACATGGCTTGCTGGACCTTCTCTGGATTCTTTTCGCTGACTTGGTTTTCGCCGACTGGAATTGGTTTCGATACGTTTCGGTGCGGTGGCCGCGGGCGTGCCGCGAATCACCACAGTTCGCAGAGTACCTCACCGCCGAGTTTCCGCTGCCGCGCCTCGCGATCGCTGACCACGCCACTCGACGTGGAGAGGATCGAGATGCCGAGTCCGCCGAGCACCGGCCGCAGCCGCACCGAGCGGCTGTAGACCCGCCGCCCCGGCGAGCTGACTCGCTTGATGTGGCGGATCAGCCGCTCGCCGTTGGGGCCATACTTCAGCTCCAACTGAAGATGCGGCACCGGGCTGGCCTCGACCTCGCGCCAGTCCCAGATGAAGCCCTCCCGCTTGAGAACGTCGGCGACGCCGCGCTTCACCTTTGATGTGGGCACCTCGACGGTCGAGCGTTCCACCCGCACCGCGTTGCGGATCCGGGTGAGCATGTCGGCGATAGGATCGGTCATCATGAGTATTGGTCCCTTACCAGCTGGCCTTGCGAACGCCCGGGATGCAGCCCTGATCGGCGAGCTTCCGGAAACAGATGCGACACGTGCCGAACTTGCGATACACGGCCCGCGGCCGACCGCAGAGCATGCAGCGATGCACCTTCCGCGTGGAAAACTTCGGCGGTCGCTTGGCGGCTGCGATCTTCGATTTGCTTGCCATACCTGATTCCTGGTGCGGCCCTTTGGAGCGGGCCGATTCACGCCTCCCTCAACCCTCGTCCGATGCCGCTACGCCGCGGCACCGTCTTCGCCATCCTTCTTCAAAGGCATCCCCATCGCCCGGAGAAATTCCCGGGCGTCGTCGTCTGATCGTGCCGTGGTGACGAACGTGATGTTCATGCCCTGGGGGCGAGTGAACTTGTCCGGATTGATCTCGGGAAACACCATCTGCTCCGAGAGGCCGAGGCTGTAATTGCCGTGGCCGTCGAAGGCCGTGCTCGACAGCCCGCGGAAGTCGCGAACCCGCGGCAGCGCCAGCGACACGAGCCGGTCGAAGAACTCATACATGCGCCGGCCGCGGAGCGTGACTTTGCAGCCGATGGGGAGGTTTTCCCGAAGCTTGAAGCCCGAGACGGCCGCCTTCGACAGCGTGGCCACCGGCTTCTGGCCGGTCACCTGGGCCAGGGCGTTGATGGCCTCTTCGAGGTATTTCTTCTCCGACACGGCCACACCGACACCCATGTTGACCACGATTTTCTCCAGCCTGGGAATGGCATGGGGATTGGTCGTCGAGAGCCGCTCGGCAAGCGCCGGGCGGACGGTGTTCGTGTAGTGCTCGAGCATCCGCGGCGGGCCACCGGCGGACGCCGATGCCTGGGCCTGTGCTTTCGTCTTCTTCGCCATGGGAACGTTCCTGAAATCCTGCCTTGTTCGTGTTGCCGTGTCGGTCGTGCCGGGCCGCTCAACCACCCTTGCGAATCACCCCGAGATCGTGGCCGCACGCACGGCACACCCGCGACCTGCCGCCGTCGGCCGCCACCTTCACGCCGATCCGCACGGCCTTGCCACAGCCGCCACAAACGACGAGCACGTTCGATGCGTTGATGGGCATCTCCTTGCTCAGCCGCCCGCCCTGCGGGTTCTTCTGGCTGCGCTTGATGTGGCGGTAGACGCGGTTCACACCCTCGACGACGAGCTTGCCGGCCTCCGGCTGCACGGAGAGCACCTTGGCCCGCGTACCCCGCGAGTTGCCGGTCTTCACTTCGACGAGATCACCCGAACGGATCAACATCACACCACCTCGCTCGCCAGGCTGACGATTTTCATAAAGTTGCGGTCGCGGAGTTCCCGCGCCACGGCACCGAAGATGCGGGTGCCCTTCGGGTTCTTTTCGTTATCGATGATCACGCAGGCGTTCGTGTCGAAACGCACGTAGCTGCCATCCTCGCGCCGCGTCGGATTCTTGCAGCGGACGATCACCGCCTTGACGACGGCCTTCTTTTTGACGTCGCTGCCGGGGATCACGCTCTTCACGCTGCACACGATGATGTCGCCGATGCCGGCGGTGCGCTTCTTGCTGCCACCGAGCACCTTGAAGCACATCACTTCCTTCGCGCCCGTGTTGTCGGCCACCTGGAGCCGGGTCTGCATCTGGATCATGTCGCGGCCCCCGCTTCAGTGGCCGGCTTGCCGGTGGCCGCCGCTTCTTCGGCGCGGGCCGCCGTTTCCCGCAGCTCCGTGGCCCGGGCCCCGCTCCGCAGCGAAGCCACATCGACGGCCCGACTCTTCTGCACCACGCGGACGAGTTCCCATCGCTTCAGCTTGCTCCGCGGCCGGCATTCGACGATCTCGACGAGGTCGCCGGGCTGCGATTCGTCCTGCTCGTCGTGCACGTGGCACACCGTGCGCCGGTGTTGGATGCGGCCATACTTCGGGTGCTGCACGACCCGGGGGATCTCCACGCGCCGCGTCTTGCTCGACGCGGCACTGGTCACCGTTCCTGTCTCGACTCGCTTTGGCATGGGCGGAATTCCTTCGTTCGTTGCTCGGGGGGTGCTCGTCAGGCCGGCGCGGCCTTGGCGGCTCGCTCTGCGAGGATGGTCTGGCAGCGGGCGATCGTGCGCCGGTGCTTGCGGATGTCGGACGGCGCAGCGAGTTTCTCCGTCTGGGCCTGCATCCGCAGCCGAAACAGCGACTCGGCGGCGTCCTTGGCCACCAGCCGGATCTGTTCGTCGCTCATTTCGCGAAGTTCGCGTGCCTTGTTCATTGGTCAGCCTGGTCCTTCTCTCGGTCGTCTGTGCTACATCGCCCGCCGCTTCACGAACCGCACCCGGAGCGGCATCTTGTGGGCCAACCGGGCGAAGCACAGCCGCGCGGCCTCCTCGGTCACGCCACCGATCTCGTAGAGAATCGCGCCTGGCTTGATCACGGCCGCCCAAAACTCCGGCTCGCCCTTTCCCTTACCCATGCGGGTCTCGAGGGGGATCGAGGTGATCGACTTGTGGGGAAACACGCGCACGTACAGCCGTCCCTCCGTGCGGAGGTACTGCTGGGCGGCGATGCGGCCAGCTTCGATCGTCGCGGCGGCGAGCCAGCCCGGCTGCTCGGCCTGGAGGCCGAAGTCGCCGAACACCACGCGGTTGCCGCGCGAGGCGTCACCTCTTATACGACCTCTTTGGCTTTTTCGGTGCTTGACCCTCTTGGGCATCAGCGCCATCGCCATCCTCCTCGTACATGCCTTGGTTCACCCACACCTGAATCCCGATGTTGCCCTGCGCCGTGGGAGCCTCGCAGAACCCGTAATCGATCTTGGCCCGGAGCGTCGACAGCGGCATCGAGCCGGCGATCGCCTTCTCGCAGCGCGACATTTCCGCACCGCCGAGCCGGCCCGCCAACTGGATCTTCACCCCCTTGGCACCGGCATCCATGGTGGTGTCGAGGGCCCGCTTGAGCGTCCGCCGGAAGGCGGCCCGCTTGGTCAACTGGTCGGCAATGTCTTCAGCGATCAACTGGGCCTGGATCTCCGGACGCGCCACTTCCTCGACCTTGAGATTCACGCGGCGGCCGAGCAACTGCTGCAGTTCGTCCTGGAGACGATCGACCTCCTGCCCCTTGCGGCCGATGATCACGCCCGGCCGGGCCGAATGGAGGATCACCTTCACCTCGTCACGCGTCCGCTCGATCTCCACCTTGGGGATCGCCGCCGCGCGGTACTTCGTCTTCAGGAACCGCCGCACCTTGAAGTCTTCCATCAACAGGTCGCGGAAATCCTTCTTCGCCGCATACCAGCGGCTCTTCCACGGCTCGGTGATCCCGGTGCGAAATCCGGTGGGATGAACTTTCTGGCCCATGTCGTCAGCTCTCGATTTCCTGAAAGGTATTCCTGGGTTCGTGCCGTCGGCTCACGAGTCGAGCGGCGCCGAGTCGAGCGCCACCTTGATGTGCGACATGCGTCGCTTGATCCCGAACGCCATGCCACGGGCCCGCGGACGGATCCGCTTGAACATCGGCCCGCCATCGACACGGGCATCGACCACCACCAGGTCGTCGATCGACGAGGCCTGCTGGTGCTCGGCATTGCCGAGGGCGCTCTTGATCACCTTCTCGAGCATCCGCGCGCCGCGGTGCGGCTGGAAGCGCAGGATGTCGAGGGCCTCGTCGGCGAACTTGCCCCGGACGAGGTCGGCCAGGGCGCGGACCTTGCGGGCGCTGATCCGGGCGTATTTGTGGGTGGCGGTGTATGGCATGGTTCAAGACTCCGTCGATCGCTGCCTACTTCGCGGCGGCAGGACCCGCCTCCTTCGCCTTGCCGCCGTGGCCGCGGAACGTCCGCGTGGGGGCGAATTCGCCGAGCTTGTGTCCCACCATGTCTTCGGTGATGAAGACCTTCAGGTGCTGCTTGCCGTTGTGCACCATGAACGTCAGCCCGATGAACTCGGGCACGATCGTGCAGGACCGGGCCCAGGTCTTGATCGGATCGCGCTTTCCACTGGAAAGCTGGGCCTCCACCTTCTCGAAGAGGCGGGGGTCGACGAACGGTCCTTTTTTCGCGCTGCGTCCCATGGTTTTTTCGTCAGGCCAAAGCCTGTTGTTCGCGTGTGGTTTACCGGAGCTTCAGTTGGCCATACCGACGGCTTTTGCGGCGCCGGAGAATCGCCGCGCCCGAAGGCTTCCGCGGCTTCCGCGTGCCACCGCCCTTGGCGCTCTTGCCAGTGGGGCTGACCGGATGACGGCCCCCCTTCGTGCGGCCTTCACCGCCGCCGTGAGGATGGTCGATCGGGTTCATGGCGGTGCCGCGCACGTGCGGCCGGATGCCCATCCAGCGCTTCCGGCCGGCCTTGCCGAGCACCACGTTCATGTGCTCCGAATTGCCAATGGCGCCGATCGTGGCGCGACAGGCAGCGGGCACGCGGCGGATCTCGCCGCTGGGCAGCGTGAGCTGCGCCCACTGGGCCTCGCGGGCCACGAGCACGGCCGACGAACCAGCCGACCGACACAGCCGGCCACCGCGGCCGGCCTGCAACTCGATGTTGTGGATCTGCATGCCGAGCGGGATGGCCGACATGGGCAGGCAGTTTCCGACCTCGGGCGGGGCCGTCTCGCCACTCTGCACCGTTGTCCCGACCTGGAGCCCCTCGGGGGCGAGGATGAACCGCTTCTCGCCGTCGGCATAGTGCACCAAGGCGACGCGGCAGGTGCGGTTGGGATCATATTGGATCGAGTGCACCTTGCCGGGCACGCCATCCTTGTTGCGGCGGAAGTCGACGAGCCGATAGTGCTGCATGTGGCCGCCGCCGCGATGCCGGGACGTGATCTTGCCCTGGTTGTTGCGGCCGCCGGTCTTCTTCTTCCGCTGCCGCAACTGCTTCGGAACAGTCGCTCCAGGCGTGAGTTCGGCGAAATCCGACACGCTCGCGCCGCGACGGCCGGGGCTGGTGGGGTTGTAGGTGCGGATTCCCATGACTGATTCCAGTGCGTTCGTGAATGCGTGCTGCTAGAAGAGATTGATCTTGTTGTCCGGGGCGAGCGTCACGATCGCCTTCTTCCAGGCCTTCGTGCTCGTCCGCCGCGTGCGGCTGCGCCGCGCCTTGCCCATGCGGTTCTGAACGGCAACCTTCTCGACCTTGACGTTGAACAGTTCTTCCACGGCCCGCCGCACGTCGGCCTTCGTGGCCTCGGCGACGACCTCGAAGGAATAGGCGTTGTGGCGCGTGGCCCGGTGCATGCCCTTCTCGGTCACCAGCGGCCGCACGATCACCTGGTGCGGCGCGAGATGCGCCGAAAACTGCGGCGGGGGAGGAACGGGGACTGCCATCGCTTATTTCTCCTTCGCCACCCGGGTGCGCTTCGCAGCGGACTTCGGCTTGCCGACTTTCGCGCGGCCCGCGGTCGCCGGCTTCCCGGCAGCCACCGCCGTCGCGCGGAAGGCGTCGATCGCGGCCTTCGTCATCACGATCGCCCGCGGCCGCAGAATCGACCAGGCATTGAGCTCCGCCACGGGAGCCACCGACATGCCCTCAATGTTGCGGGCGCTCTTCCACACGTTGCCGTCGTGCTTCTCGGGGGCGAAGAGCACCGTTTTATCGGTCAGCCCGAGCGCCTTCATGAGCTTGGCGATCTGCGCCGTCTTGGGAGCGGCCAGAGCCACGCCATCGACGAGCTTCACCTCGTCGTCGGCCAGCCGCGCGGCGAGAGCCATCCGCGTGGCGGCCTGCAGGGCCTTGCGCGGCATGCGCCAGCCGAAGTCGCGCGGTCGCTTCGCGAAGATGTGGCCGCCGCCCCGACGGGTGCCACTGCGGCGGGCGCCGGCGCGGGCGTTGCCCGTGCCCTTCTGGCGGTAGAGCTTCTTGGTCGATCCAGCCACCTCGCCGCGGGTCTTCGTCTTTTGCGTGCCCTGGCGGAGATTGGCCTGGTACATGACGACGGCGTCATGCAGCAGTTGTTTGTTGACGGAGGGCGCGAGCTCCGCCGGATCGATCTCGTAGGAGCCGACCTTCTTGCCGGCCATGTCGTACACAGCGAGGTTCACTTGCCACCAGCCTTCTTCTTGCCGGCGGGAGCGGCGGTCCCGACCTTCTTGATCTTGTTCGTCTGCCGCACCATCACATAACTGCCGGCCGGCCCCGGAACGGCGCCGCGCACCAGCAGGAGGTTGTTTTCCTTGTCGATCCGCACGAGCTTCACGTTTCGCATCGTGGACCGCTCGTTGCCGTAGCGGCCGGCCATCCGCTTGCCCTTGAAGACGCGGGCCGGCGAGGTGTTCATGCTCGTGCCGCCCTGGTGGCGATGCACCTTCTTGACGCCGTGGCTGGCCCGCTGCCCCTTGAAGCCGTGCCGCTTCATCACGCCGGCGGTGCCGCGACCCTTCGTCGTGCCAGTGACGTCGACGAAGTCGACTCCGTCGAAGAGCTCGACGGTGAGCACCTGCCCCACCTCGGCGCCGGTGAATTCGCCGCGGAATTCCCGCACGAAACGCTGTGGCTCACAGCCCGCCTTGGCCACGGCCGCCACGCCGGCGTCGGCCCGGGCCTTCGCCCGCTTGCCATCGAGCGCCGCCACCTGCCCGCGAACGGAACGGCTCGCCAGCCGCCGGGGCTTGTCGAGAAAACCGACCTGCACGGCCGAGTAGCCATCGCGGTCGGGCGTGCGCACCGAAAGGATCGGGCACGGACCGGCTTCGATGACGGTGACCGGCACCACGGTGCCATCGG
>JBIIIP010000095.1:0-11794 GCA_044234625.1 Pirellulales bacterium
GAACACCTGCGTCATCCCGACCTTGCGACCCAGCAGGCTTTTCCGGCCGGGCTTGTCGGCAGTTTTCGGGGCGGTGGCGGAGGATGCAGCCATGTTCGTTTCGCCGGCGAAGGCGACGGACCGGCGAACAATCGTTCGCCGCCATCGGAATCGCGATCACGCTCGAAGCCGTCGGCTGCGGGAGCGCCGGTACGTCGCAACGCCCCAGCCTTACCCGCAACGCCTTCCAAGCATGCCCTTTCGTGCGCTCCTGAATGTGGTTCCTGGTGTGTTTCTGGCCGTGCGGTTCCGTTACCGCGACGAGGCCTTGATCTTGATGTCGACGCCGGCCGGCAGGCTCAACTTGTTGAGGGCCTCGATCGTCTTGGCGGTGGCCTGGACGATGTCAATGACCCGCTTGTGCGTCCGGATTTCGTATTGCTGCCGGGCCTTCTTGTCGATGTGCGGGCTGGAGAGAACGGTGTACCGCTCGATCCGAGTGGGCAGGGGAATCGGGCCGTGCACTTCCGAGTTCGTCCGCTTGGCGGTGTCGACGATCTCGGCCGCGCTCTGGTCGAGCACGGCGTGGTCGTAGGCTTCCATGCGGATGCGGATGATTTCCTGTGTCGGACCGGCCACGGTGAAACTCCAAAAAACTGTCGCACTCTGGACCAATCCGTCTGGATCAGCCCATCCAATCAAACGCAAAGATGCCTGGGCCTTGCGGCTCGGCACCCGTGAAGAAAGGCCCGGAAAGGCCTTTTTCGCGACCGCGGCGGGGCGGATGCCCTGCGGGTCACTGCGGGATTGAGTCCCGAAATCTAAAACCCCTCCAATCGCGTGTCAACACGCTGGATTTTCAGGGCCGATTCCCGCCCCAGACCCCGCATAGCCTGTTCGGCGCCGCGGCCGTTGCCGCTATTCCGCGGCCCCCTTGGGGGCGGCCGGAGGGGATTCCAGCCGTTTCAGACGGAGGTTCCTGTATTCCGCCCACATCGGCTTGCCGTCGTGCAACTGCAGCGCCAGCACGCCTTCCGCCAGGGCCATGCCGGGGGCATTGTCGGTGAGGTCGAGGATCAGCCGGCCGTTGAGGTAATGCCGGATCCGGTTGCCTCGGGCGATGATCACGACGTCGTTCCACTCGTCGATCTTCATCAACTGCTTGAACGCTTCCCTGTCGATGAGGTTCTCGGTCACCGTCTTGCCGTTCGGTCCCCAGGTCGCCTGCTCACCAGCCTGGCAGATCCGGCCCCGGCCGCCGGCCCCGCCCCCCTCGTCGTAGATGAAGCCGGGAACGTCGGGGAAATCCTCCTCATTGCGGATCTCGTGCTGGTAGCCGCGAACCACCCACTTGTTGGGGGCGGATGCGTCCGTCACCCGCTTGGAGCGGTATTGGATGCCCGAGTTGTTGGTGGCGTTGCACCGAAACGAAAGGCGGAGGTCGAAGTCGCGCACGTTTGCTCCCTGCCAGATCAGGAACGTGTTCCCCATGGCCGGCTTCTCGGGCGTCGTCTGGCCGTGGATCGCGCCGTCCCGCACGCTCCACAGCCGCGGGTCGCCATCCCAGCCGGTGAGGTCGCGTCCGTCGAAGAGCGATTCCATCCCGGCCGGCTCGGGAGGCGGCTCCGACCCCGCCACGTCGCCCCGCGCCATCCCCGCAGGAAATACGACGCCGACAAGAAAGGCGACGCCGGCAAAAACCGCCCCCGCGGCCGAAGAGGGCGAAACGGAAAACAACATCGTCGGCAGCCGTTGCATTGGCACTTCTCCTCGGGTTTGAAACACCCAGCATACCCCACCTGTCGCGGCCCGGTGCCCCCGCAGTCCGTCGCGTTAGGCCCGGCATACGTCTTCACCAACCGTGGCGACAGACCTCCGGTCTGTCGAACTTTTTAGTCACAGACCAGAGGTCTATGCCACGGGGGGCAGCCCAGACCAGTGACCTTATGCCACGTGGGCCGGGCGGCCACCCCGCCGTCAGCCGTCAGACGAACGCCTCGGCGGTCTCCGCTGGGGCGGGGCCATATTTAAGGGGCGCCATCGTGAAGCTCGCCCGGCCCTGGCTCACGCTCCGCACGGCGGCCGAATAGCCAAACATGCTCGCCAGCGGCGCCTCGGCCGTGAGCACGTTCACGCCGCCCCGGATCTCCGTGTTGGTGATGATCGCCCGCCGCTGCTGCAGGTCGTTGATGACGTCGCCGAGGTGCTCCTCCGGCACGCTCACCTCCACCCGCATCACCGGCTCGAGGAGGACGGTGCCGGCGGCGTCGAGCATCCGATCCACCGCCTCGGCCGCCGCCATGCGCACGGCCACGTCGGAAGGAGGCGGGTCTGGCACCGGGCTTTCGAGCACCGTGATCCGCACGCCCCACAGCGGGCAGCCCTTGAGGCCGCCGCGCTCTGCGCTCTCCCGCACCGACTGCGTCATCAGTGCGGCGAGGGCCGCGTGCGATTCGCTTTCGGGAAACCACCCCTGCTCCACGATCGGCGGCATCTGGTCGTCGATGGGCTGCGCCCGGACCGCGACGGTGGCCACGAGCGTCTGGCCACCCACCTGCCTGTTGATCTCGCCCCTCACTGTCACGGCCTTGCCGAGCGTTTCCTTGTAGCTCACCCGGGGCCTGTGCACCCGGCACTTGAGGTTGAAATCCCGCTCCAGCCGATGCCGGATCACCTCCAGGTGCAGCTCGCCCATCCCCGAGATCAGGGTCTGCCCCGTCTCCTCGCTTTCGATGGCCCGGAACGTCGGGTCCTGCCGCTTCATCATTTCGAGCGTCTCGGCGAGCTTCTTTCGCTCCAGGCTCGTGTCGGGCTCGATGGCCATCGAGATCACGGTCTCGGGAAACTGGATGCTCTCGAGCACGATCGGGGCATTCGCATCACAGAGCGTGTCGCCCGTGACGCTCGCCCGCGGCCCGATCACCCCCACGATGTCGCCCGCAAAAGCCTCCTGGATCTGCTCCCGGCGGTCGGCCTGCACATGCCACAGCTGGGCGATGTTTTCCTTCTTCTGCTTGAGCGGGTTCCAAGCCCGGCTCCCGGCCGCGAGCGTGCCCGAATAGACGCGGACGAAATACAGGTCGCCATGCTTCTCGGCGATGATCTTGAACACGAGCCCACAAAACGGCGCCTGCGGGTCGGGCTTGCGCACGATCGTGGCCGGCGTCTTCTTCGTGGGATCGAGCCCCTCGACAGGCGGCACGTCGGCCGGGCTCGGCAGATACCAGGCGATCGCATCGAGCACGGGCTGCACGCCGATGCAGTCGAGCGCGGAGCCAGCGAGCACGGGCACCACCTTCCGCTGGATCGTGGCCTGGCGGATCGCCTTCCGCATCAGGTCGGGCGGGATCGGCGCCTCGCTCATGGCGAGTTCGGCGATCTCGTCGGAAAAGTCGAAGAGCGTCGAAACGAGCTGCTCGCGGTATTCGGCGGCGCCGTCGGCAAGGTCGGCGGGAATCGGCGATTTCGTCACCGTGGCGAGGGCCGCTCCGCCGGCGAGAGCCTCGTCCTTCGGCGGAAAGGTGAGCAGCTGCATCTCGACCAGGTCCACGATCCCACGGAAGGGATTCTTCACGTGGGGCGGCCCCATCCCCTGCGGCACGTGCAGCACCAAGGGCTTGGCCCCGAGCCGCTTCTCGATCTGGTCGATCGTGCCGAAGAAGTCGGCTCCTTCGCGGTCGAGCTTGTTGACGAGCGCCAGCCTCGGCACGCCGTACTTGTCAGCCTGCCGCCAGACCGTCTCGCTCTGCGCCTCGACGCCCTCGCGGGCACTGAAGACCACGACCGCACCGTCGAGCACCCGCAGGCTCCGCTCCACTTCGGCCGTGAAATCGACGTGGCCGGGCGTGTCGATGAGGTTCACCGTCACGTCCCGCCACTGAAACGACACGGCCGCGGAATAGATCGTGATCCCCCGCTCCTGCTCCTCGGGGTCGAAGTCGGTGATCGTGGTGCCGCGGTCCACCTCGCCGAGCCGGTGGCTCGTCTTCGTGTAGAAGAGCAGCCGCTCGGTGAGCGTGGTCTTGCCGGCGTCGATGTGGGCGACGATGCCGATGTTGCGAATCGTGTCGAGCTGGCGGGGCATGGGCGTGGGGGCGGGACAGGCGCGGCCGACAGGAACAGGGGGGGACGCCGCCAGATCATTCACCAGCCGTAGCGGGCTTGTCCACCCGACGGCGGCACGCTCCGCGAAGAACGCCGCTCCCGCCGGGGCGGTCAGGCTTGTTCGAGCGCGGGCAGGCTGCCGGTGGCGTCGCCGAAACGGTCGGCGGCGACATCCATCCGCGCGAGCAGCGACATCCAGAGATTCGCAAGCGGCGTCTCGTCGGGATACCGCACGTGCCGTCCCGGCGAGAGCGTGCCGCAGCCGCCGCCGGCCAGCAGGATCGGCAGGTTCTCGTAGTTGTGCTTGTTGCCGTCGTGGATGCCGCTGCCATAGGCCACCATCGCGTGGTCGAGAAGCGTGCCCTCCCCTTCCGCGATCCCGTCGAGCCGCTCGAGAAGGTGGGCCAGATGGCCCGCGTGGAAGGTGTTGATCTTGCGGATCTTCGCCTGCTTCTCGGGATCGTTGCCGTGGTGCGACAGGTCGTGGTGGCCCTCGGCCACGTCGAGCATCGGGTAGGGACGGTTGCTCGCCTCGTTGGCCACGGTGAAGGTCACGATCCGCGTCACGTCGGCCTGGAAGGCGAGCACGACGAGCTCGTTCATGAGGCGGATGTTCTCCGCGTAGTCGGCCGGCATGCCGGCCGGCGCCGGCACGTCGGGCACGGCCACCGGCGGCATCGAGGCGGCCCGCTCGATCCGCAGCTCTATGTCGCGGACCGACGAGAGATATTCGTCGAGCTTACGCCGGTCGGCGGCCCCCAGCCGCTGCTCGAGCCCGCGGGCATCCTCGCGGACAAAGTCGAGGAGGCTCTTGCGACGGCGGTCGCGGGCCACCGTGGCCGGGTCGCCACCGCCGAAGAGCCGCTCGAAGACCAGCTTCGGATTGATCTCCTTCGGCATCGGCTGGGTGGCCGACCGCCACGAAAGGGCGGAGTTGTAGATGCAG
This sequence comes from Pirellulales bacterium, assembly GCA_044234625.1. Taxonomy (GTDB): domain Bacteria; phylum Planctomycetota; class Planctomycetia; order Pirellulales; family UBA1268; genus CACORA01. Next base: position 5,030 of record JBIIIP010000095.1, read on the forward strand.
TTGTAGCCCGTGTCGCAGTTGCCCGAGAGCGTGCCGTGCTCGGCGCCGATCTCCAGCGAGGCCAGCCGCGTGCGGTGGCCGATGCGGCCCGCCGCCACCTGGTCGGCCGACGTGCCGCCGCGGATTTCCGGGCCGTCGGTCTTATGGGGAGGCACGCCCGTGAGAAACGTGGCCAGCGCCGGCGCATGGCCGGCCCCGCGGTTGCGGGCCGGGTTTGAAACGAGGCCTGAGAGCACGAGCAGCTTCTCGCGCACGTTCGCCAGCGGGGCGAGGATCGGCGAGAGTTCGAAGTCGGCGCCGACGGCCGCCGGCGTCCAGTCGGGCATGTGCTGCCCGTTGGGCACGTAGAGGATCGCCATGCGGTTTGGAAAGGAGGCTTCCGCGGCCCCGGCGACGGCGGCCCGCGTCGCCTGCATGGCGTCGAGCCAGGGGAGCGGCACGGCGGCGCCGAGCCCACGCAGGAGCGTGCGGCGGGAAAGACGCCTGGCGGCGACCGGCTGCGCCGACCGTTGCACGCGGTTGCTTCTTCGGATGGTCATGGCTGCATCTCCTTCCGGCGTGTCGGTCGTCGGATCCTGCTCACTTGTCCCCTGCCCGCTCGGCCCCGCCGCCACGCCGCAGGCGGAAGGCGTCGCTCTCCACGATGCCCGTCACGAGCGCTGAAAAACGGAAGCCGTCCGCCTCGAGGCGGTCGACGATGCCGTCGATCAGCAACGCGTCGCCCGGCTCAACGCCCCGGCCGATCGCGTAGACAAGCATGTTTTCGGTCAGGCAGCGGAGAAAATTCCGCCGCGTTTCCAGGAGCACGTCCTTGAGCCCCTCCGGCCCGGAAAACTGCTTGCCGCCGGGAAACTCGCCCGATGCGTCGATCGCGATCGGGCCGTCAGCCGTGCGGTAGCCGCCGATGGCGTCGTAATTCTCCAGGGCGAAGCCGATGGCATCCATGCGCACGTGGCAGCTCGAGCAGGCGGCGCTCCGACGATGCACCTCCATCCGTTCCCGCAGCGACGCCGTCTTCGCCGCTCCTTCCTCTTCCGGAAGCTCGGGCACGCCCGGGGGCGGAGGAGGCGGCGGCTCGCCGAGGATCTGCTCCAGCACCCACCGGCCGCGCTTCACCGGCGAGGTGCGGCTCGGATTGCTCGTGGCGGTGAGGATGCTCGCCTGCGAGAGAAGCCCGCCCCGGGTGCGGTCGGCAAGCGGGATGCGGCGGAAGTCGGCCCCGTCGGCCACGAGCTTCGCGAAGGCCTGGTCGCCCGTGGGCACGGTGGGCGCCGAGGCGGCGTAGGCCTGCTCGAGGCCGTAGTGCTTCGCCAGCGGCCCGTTCACGAACGTGAAGTCGGTGTCGAGGAGTTCGAGCACGCTGCGGTCCTCGCGGATGATTGCCTCCACGAAGAGCCTGGTCTCGCGGAACATCGCCGCCCGAAGATCGTTGTTGAAACTCGGGAAGCGGCCGCCATCGGGGGAGATGAAATCGAGCCGGCGGAGCTGCAACCACTGCATCGCGAAGCCATCGACGAGGGCCGCGGACCGCGGGTCGGCGAGCATGCGGCGCACCTCGCCGGCAAGATCGTCCGCGAGGCGACCTGACTCGGCCATCTCGAGCAACGTGTCGTCGGGCGTCGAGCTCCAGAGGAAATACGACAGCCGCGAGGCCAGCGCGAAGGGGTCGAGCGGCTGCACGCCAGAGGCTTCGGGAGACTCGTCGGGCTCGAGGCGGAAGAGAAACTTGGGCGACACAAGCGCCGCCTGCATGGCCCAGTGCATCGCGGCCTCCCAGGATCGGCCGGCGGCCATCTCCGCGGTGACGAGCGCCACGTGCCGGTCGAGCTCGCTGGGCTCCACAGGCCGGCGAAACGCCCGCCGCAGAAACCGCGAAAGCACCTCCCGGCTGCGTTCCTCGGGCGGGCCCGCAGACGTGGCGAGCAGCCGCTTCTGCGAGACGGGGCGGGGGTCGCTCGGGCCCTCGAGCACAAGCGACGCGATGAAGGCGGTCGGTGGCGGCCCGCCGGCCGGCGGCTTCGCGAGGGCGACGACGATCTTCCGGCCGCAGTCTTCGGGGGAGATCGGGAACCGGATCGCGTCGGCAGTCTCGCGGGAGGTTTTGCTGATCCGCGCCGTGTGGAGCACGCGGGCCGGCTCCGGGAACTCGCCGACCAGATGGGCGAGTGCCTCCGGCGGATCGGCGGCCGCGAGGTTGGCATCGACGACCAGAAACGCAAGCTCCACCGGCACTGGCGCTTCCAGCGCGGCATATGCCTGGAGCGCGCACTCGTAGTCGCCATCGGGCTGCCAGGCTTCGGCCGCAAACGTCGTGTGGATCGGCCCCGTCTCGAACGCCTCGCTGCCGGCGGCCGAGAGCCTGCGGTAGCCGTCGACGATGAGGGCCTCGCGGCCCCGCGGCGGGCTCGGTAGCAGGTTGCCTTCATGGCACGTCCGCTTCCGCTTTGCCAGCGGCGGCACGGGGATCGCCCGCTGCATCACGGCCTCGGCCGCGTCGAGGTAGCGCTCGAGCAAAAGCGGCGGCAGCGAGAGCGCGTCGCCGACGGTGTCGAAGCCGTGGGCGATCTCGTCGCTCGGAAAATCATCGGTCGGATCGAAGTCGACGCCGAGGAGGTCGCGGACGGTGTTGCGGTATTCGTGGCGGTTGAGCCGCCGCACCGTGACCCGGCCGGGATCGGGCGGCGCCCGACGGTCGGCCTCCGCGAGCCGCCCGCGGACCGTCGCCGCGAAGGCTTCGATCTCCTCGATGGAAGGCCGCGGGTGATCGGCGGGGGGCATTTCTCCGGCGATGGTGCGACGCACGGCCGCTTCCCAGGTCCTGCGGTCTCGGCGGAGCGTGGCATCGTCGTCGGGAAAGATCAGCGCGAGATCCGCTTCCGGCGATTCAGCCCCATGGCAGTCTCCGCAGTGGCGGCCGATGAAGGCCGCGGCGACAACGCCTTGGGAAACCGTCTCCTCGGAGGCGAGGCAGGGCAGGCCACAGGAGGCGATCCATAGCCATGCCGCACCGATGACGACGGCATCGCCGCACCACAGCGTCTTCGTCGAGGGCTTTCCCATGTCCACGGATCTTTCCTTGAGCGATAAGGCGCTGGGTGACAAGTGGCTGGAGCGACGGGGGCACGCGCCCGGTGGCTGGCGGCGTCAGGCCGGCAGTTCGAATCCCTTGCGGCGTTCGCGGACGAGCAGGGCATCGGCCGCGGCATCATCGACGAACGTTTCCGTCGCCGGGTTCCAGCGGAGCGAATGGCACACCTCGCGGACGATGTTGGCCAGGTGACACACCGTCACGGACCGATGGCCGATCTCCACGTCGGCGACGGGACGCTCGCGCGACCGCACGCAGTCGAGCCAGTTTTGCAGGTGGTCGCGGGCCTGCCAGAGCGCCGTCTGGTCGCTCCACTTCCGCTCCTCCTCGGCGATGTCGAGCGACGCGAGGATCTGCGTCGCGATTTCCGGAGGGTTGCTCGTGATCTTGTTGCGGTTGATCTCCAGCTTGCCCTTCTCACCGATGAACACCCCACCTCCCATGGGCCCCTTGTCGAGGATGAAGTTCACGGTGACACCATTCGCATACGTCATCGACACCTGCCCGTTGGGCCCCGCCGTGAGCGGCTTGATCTCAACGGGGCCGGTGCCGTCGGCGCCGAGCGCCCACTGGATCTGGTCGATGCCGTGGGCGCCCCAGTTGGTCATCTGGCCGCCGGAGAAGTCACGCCACTGCATCCAATTCAGCCATGCCCCGCTGAAGGGCCGGTCGGCTGCCTGGTTGAGCCACCGGCTCCAATCCATTCCCGCCGGCACCGGCTCGGCCGGAGGCAACGGGGATGGAGAGGCGGCAGCGTTGGTGTAGTTCACGCCCCGCACCTCGAGCAGTTTGCCGAGGCCGCCGTTTCTGACGAACTCGCAGGCGAGGCGGTTGATGGCCATCGACCGCTGCTGCGAGCCCACCTGGAGCACGCGGCCATGCTTGCGCACCGCATCGACGAGCGCCCGTCCTTCCTGGACGTAGAGCGTGAGCGGCTTCTCCGCGTAGACGTCCTTGCCTGCCATGCAGGCCTCGATGCAGGGCAGCACCCGTTGAAACTCCCCCGTGCCGACGATGACGGCGTCGATATCCTTGTGGTCGAGGAGGCGGCGATGGTCTTGGTAGACCGGCCAGCCGGCGCCGCGCTGCGCCTTGTATTCCTCCGCCCTCGGCAGGTTGCAATCGCTCAGGGCGACGATCTCGGCCCCCTCGGGAAGCTGGTCGAGGAGGAGCCTGGCGCGCTTGCCGACGCCGATCGCCCCCACGCGGATGCGGTTGCTCGGGGCCGCCTGGCTCCGCCGCCAGGGCAGGACGGCCGCCGCCCCTCCGATGGCCGCGGTCGCCAGGAGATCACGGCGGGAGCGAACACGAGGCCGCGTGGTCATGGAGGCTTCCTTCAAAACGAAGATTCGTGAAGGCGGGAGGGATCGCGATTCTACCCCGCGGGATGACGGGAGCAAAGGCGATTTCAGGCGAAGACCCGGAGCCTGCCGCCGGGCAGGCCGACCGCCGCCGCGCGGGCCGCGAGTTCGTCGAGGGCCCGCGCTCCCGTCGGCCCGAGGTCGAGCGTCCAGTCGTTCACATACAGATCCACATGCTGCATGAGCACGCGGTCGTCGAACTCCTGCGCGTGCGCCCGCATCGTCGGCAGCGCGGCGTCAGGATCGCCGAGCGCGAGCGCGAGCGAGTCGCGGATCACCTCCTGCACCCTGGCGATCGTCGCGTCGGGCAACCGGCAGCTGGCCATGATGCCGCCGAGCGGCAGCGGGCAGCCGGTTTCCTGCTCCCAGCGGGTGCCGAGGTCTTCGACGAGCGCGAGCCCGTGCGCTTGCCAGGTGAACCGTCCTTCGTGGATGCACACGCCGAAGTCAGCCGTGCGGGCCTGGAGCCTGGGCATGATCGCGGAGAATACGACGTGCTCGACGCGCGAGGTCCGCGGATGAAAGAGGTCGAAGAGCAGCGCCGCCGTCGTATGCCTTCCGGGGCAGAGCGCGAGTTGGCCGGCGTGGGTGGGCCGCGTGCCCTCGTCCGCCGCGAGCAAGAGCGGCCCCACGCCGAAGCCGAGGGCCGAGCCGCTTGGCAGCACGACCACTTCGCCGGCCGTACGGAGCGCGGCATGGAAACTTGCTTTGCACACATCGAAGCCGCCCGCCAGTAGCCGCTCGTTCAGCGTCTCGACGTCGAGCAACTCGACCTCGAAATCGAGCCCCCGCCAATCCACTGCCCGCGTCAGGAGGCCGTGGAAGGCGAACGTGTCGTTCGGGCAGGTGGAGATGCCCAGCCGGATGGCCTGCGTCACGACCGGCCTCCAAGCAGCGCGGCGGCGAGTTCCGCAGCCGCGCGGCAGGCGGCCTCGATCCGCCAGCCCGAGGTGTCGCGGTCGCCGGCCGTGTTGGAGATGCCGCGGACGATGTCGAGCGGCAAGCCGGCGAGATGGCAGGCCGCGGCGACCGCGAAGCCCTCCATATCCTCGGCGGCAGCGGCGGGATGGAGTTCCAGCCGTGACCGTACGTCGTCGTCGCCGGCAGATGCCGCGCATGCGGAGAGCAGGAGGCCGGCCCGCGCTCGAGTGGCCGCCGCGGGCACCAGGCCGCTCGTGCATGGGAGCGTGTCACCGATCGGCGCGGTCGCATCGGCCGGATCGCCGGGCCACTGGCTCCAGCCCAGCGCCGCCGCCGGCACGAACGCCCCGCCGCTGCCCGCGCCGACGCCGTGGCAGGCCACCCGTTCGAACGCGTAGGCCCGACCAATCGCGAGCGCGTCGGCGTAGCGGCCGGCGATGCCCACGAGCACCACTCGCGGCGGCCCGATCTCGGCGACAAGCCTCGCGGCCCGCGCCGCCGCAGCCACGGGGCCGAACCCACAGAGCTCCAGGCGGATTCCGCCGCAGGCGGCCGACATCACCGGCGCGATGAGGCCGCGTTCGAGCTCCGTGGGCACGAGAACGAGTGGCTGCTGCATGCGATCGACCAGGACTTCCGCCAGACACCGCGACGCCCGCGGATCCACGATCATCATAGGCAGCCGACAGGTTCGGCGATCACTCGTCGCGCAAGGTGATGGATTCGAGCGTGCCTCGAGCCAAGTCGAGTCGCCCGCCCCCGCTACATCCGTTCAGGCACGCGGATGCCCAGCAGCTCGAGACCTCGGCGGAGCACCTGCCCGGTGAGGTCGCATAGCGCCAGGCGGGCGGCGCGCTCGCCTCCCGTCGCCTTGAGCACGGGAAGCGCGTCGTAGAACGTCGAATACGCCCCCGCCACGTCGAAGAGATACGCCGTGAGCACGTTGGGCCGGTAGTCGGCCTCCACGTCTTCGAGCGCCTCGGAAAATCGCAGGAGCTTCATGGCGAGGGCCCGCTCGCGTGGATCGCCGAACGCGATCGCCGCCGCGTCGCGTCGCACCTGCCGGCGATCGATGCCCCCCTTCGCGAAGATGCCCTCCACCCGGGCCACGGCATACTGCATGTAGGCCGCCGTGTTGCCGGTGAGTTGCAGCATCTTGTCGAAACTGAAGACGTAGTCCGTCGTGCGGTTCTGCGCGAGGTCGGCATATTTGATCGCGCCGATCCCCACCGCCTCGGCGATCCGGCGGCGCTCAGCCTCGGGCATGCCGGTGCCGCGTTCGGCGTCGGCCGCGGTCACCACGGCGAAGGCCCGGGCCACGCCCTCGTCGAGCAGCGCTTCGAGGCCCACCGTGTCGCCGGCCCGCGTCTTGAAGGGCTTGCCGTCCTCCCCGAG
>JBIIIP010000162.1:0-3537 GCA_044234625.1 Pirellulales bacterium
GGTCGGCGACCGCATCTACCTCGTCAACGAGCGGGGCCGGACGGTGGTCGTGCAGGCGGGGCCGGAGTTCAAGTTCCTGGCGGAGTCATCGCTCGGCGATAGCGACGAGATTTTCTGGGCGACTCCGGCCGTGGCCGGCAACGCCCTGCTGATCCGGTCCTCCGACGCGCTCTACTGCGTCCGCCGCTGATCAGTCTTCGTCGCCGTTGTCTTCATCGCCGTCGTCGTCCGCGACGTCATCCTCATCGTCGTACTCGTCATCCGTGGCGTCGAGGGAGTCGTCCGCCGCGTCATCACGGTCTTCGGCGTCGATCTCTTCGGCCACCGTGAGCCGCGACGGCTCGGCATGCGGCTGGATCCGCAGCTTGCGAGGAGCCGGGTCGGCCGGCAGCGGCGGCGAGCCGACACGCTCGGCCCACTGCTCCATCGTGATCAGCACTTCGCGGGCCTGGGAGCCGTTGTATTGGCCGACGACGCCATCCTCGGCCATGTAGTCGATGAGCCGCGCCCCGCGGCCATAGCCCACGCCGAGCGCCCGCTGGAGCAGCGACACGCTGCCTCGGCCCTCGCGGATGATCACCTCGACGGCGGCCTCGTAGAGCTCGTCGCGATCCTTGCCGCTGGGGGCGGCCTTCGCGGCGTCGCCAGACGGCGCCGGCTGCAGGTTCACTAGCTCGGCGGCATACTGCGGCTCGCTCGTGCCGATCGCGGCCATCACGCGGTTGATCTCGTCGTCGCTGACGAACGTGCCCTGGCCACGGAGGATCTGGCTCGTGCCCGGCGACAGGAAGAGCATGTCGCCGTTGCCGAGGAGCCGCTCGGCCCCCATCTCGTCGAGCACGACGCGGCTGTCGGTGCGGCTGGCCACCTGGAAGGCGATCCGCGCCGGCAGGTTGCTCTTGATGAGCCCCGTGATGACGTCCACTGTCGGCTTCTGGGTGGCCAGGATGAGGTGGATGCCCACGGCCCGGCTCTTTTGCGCCAGCCGGATGATGTACTGCTCGATCTCCTTGCCCGCCGTCATCATCATGTCGGCGATCTCGTCGGCGATCATCACGATGAAGGGCATCGTGGTGGGCAGCGCGGCCGCCTCTTCCTCGGTCTCGGGCTTCATCCGCTCGAGCAAGGCCTCGCGGCCCAAGGCGTTGTATTGCGTGAGGTGCCGCACGCCCGCCTTGGCGAGCAGGGCGTAGCGCTCCTCCATCTTGTCCACGGCCCAGGCGAGGATCGCCTCGGCCTTCTTCATGTCGGTGACCACCGGATGCATGAGGTGGGGCAACGACTTGTAGGGCGTGAGCTCCACCATCTTCGGGTCGATCATCAGCATCCGCACCTCGTCGGGCCGGCGGGTCATGAGCATCGACACGATGATCGAGTTCAGACACACGCTCTTGCCCGTGCCTGTGCGGCCGGCGATGAGGAGGTGGGGCATGCTGGCCATATCGACCACCATCGGGTTGCCGGCCACGTCCTTCCCGAGGTAGATCGGGATCTTCATGGTGCGGGCCTTGGCTTGCGTCTCCTCGATCACCTCGCGGAGGCGGACCATCTGCCGCGTCGTATTGGGCACCTCGATGCCCACGGAGTTCTTGCCCGGGATCGGGGCCACGATGCGCACGCTCGGCACCCGCAGTGCGATGGCCAAGTCGTCGGCGAGATTGGTGATCTTGGAGAGCCGCAGGCCCGCCTCCAGCTCGATCTCGTACTGCGAGATCACCGGCCCCGTCTCGATCTCCACGACCTTCACCTTGAATCCGAACTCGGCGAACGTCTTTTCCAGCACGCGGGCCCGGTCGCGGACCTCCTGCTCCTGCTGGTCGAGCTCGAGGTATTCGGTGGGCAGCAGCAGGTCCATGCTCGGCAGCTCGTAATCGGCCGCCGGATCGGGCGACATCGTCAGGGCAGCGACGGGCTTGCGGGAAGACCGGCTCTTGATGGGCACCACGGGCCGTGGCGCGGCCACCGCCGCCGCTTCGCTCTCTTCTTCTTCCTCCTCGGCCGAGGCATCGTCGACATCCTCGGGTGCATCTTCATCGTCTGCCGCGTCATCGACGGCCGGCAGCTCGCGGCGCTTGACGCGAATGGCCGGGGCATCCTCCTCGGCATCCTCACCATCGGGACTCAACCGTCCGGCACCGAAGCCATCATCGTCGAGGCCCAATCCCTCGCGGCGGCGGCTCCCGCGCAGGTTGGCCAGCGAGCCGGCCAGGTCGCGCACGGCGGTGATACTGAGGAAGAAGGCCTGGGCAGCGGCGGCGCACCAGGCCACCACGTGCAGCACGGCGGCATCAGCGGCGACAAACAAGCCCGCTCCCGTGATAGCGGTGACGACGATCGCCGCTCCGGCCGTGTTCAGATAGGTGGCAGCGAAGAGCCTGCCGGTCGCGCCCACGCAGCCGCCCGGGCCCCAGATGGGCCGCATCACCGCATCCGGCAGAAAGAGCGCCAGCAGCGTGCAGCCGCCCACGACAGCCACCACGGCCCCGACCGTGCGCAGCGGGAGGTCGGGGAGTGGACGGCGGCGAAGCAGCGCCGCATCGAGCATCGCCAGCAGGGCGACCAGCGGCCAGACGCCGAGGCCGAAGGCCTCGTACAGGGCCGCCGCGACGACCGCCCCGAGCAGACCGCAGGCGTTCGTGGCGCGGGCATGCGGCGGAAACGTCCTGGCGGCCGGTGGGTCGGCCGGATCGAACGTCGCCAGCGCGACGACGAGGAACACGCACGAAGCGAGAATCGCCAGCGCCACGAGGTCGCGCACGCGGTCGCGGGCCGGGGCTTGCTCCGGCGTCACCGCGGCGGCGAACCGCGTCGTGGCCGGAGGGCGGGGAGGCAGAGAATGCGCGAAGCGACGATCGACGAAGGCCATGGCACGCTATCCGTAGCGGGGGAAGAATCGATCCTGCTCGGAAACTCTACAAGCCGGTTGGCGCACCGGCGGCCGCGGCCGAACCGGCGGACCCGGCGCCGCGGGCCGACGGTGCCGATCATGCCGGATGCGCCGTGCGCGCGGGGTTCCCCGCTCGGCAGCGACCGCGGCCGAACCGTTCGGCCAAGTCCCGCTGGCGGTAGGCTCTGATACCACGAGGGCGACGGCCACATGCCATCCATCACCATCGGGATCATCGCCGGATTGACGGCTGCGGCCGCCAGCGCGATCTCCTACCTGATCTCGCGGCACCACGGCAACCGGCTGGCGGGCGGCAGCCTGCGACTGCTCGTGCAGGCCCATTTCCTGATGGGCATCTGCTCGCTCCCGCTGGTCGCGCTTCTCTGGCCGCGCACCGCGCCGCCGCCAGCGGCCTGGCTGCTGCCGCTCGTCGGCTCGACCGCCTGCTACCTCGTGGGGCAGGCCGCCGTATTCGCCCTGCTCAAACGGCTCGATGCATCGAGCGTCGCCCCGCTGCTCGGACTGAAGATCGTGGTCCTGGCCTCGATCGTGGCGTTCGTGCTCGGGCATCCGCTGTCGACGCGGCAGTGGGTCGCCGTGGGCGTCAGCATCGTGGCCGCAACCTTCCTGCGGCGCGCCGGCGCCGGCGT
>JBIIIP010000085.1:0-13287 GCA_044234625.1 Pirellulales bacterium
CGTGCCGCGCGGCACGACTTCGTCGAGCACGAAGAAATCGCTCGTGACCAGCCTCACGGCGGGCGGATTCCCGCCCGGGGGCCTCCGCGTTGGTGCGACCGGCTCGAAGTGTGTGACCGCCTCCATGCCGGCGTCGATGTGGAGCGGCCGCGGCGCGCCATCGGCCCCGACGCGGTTCCAATCGAAGAGCCGGTAGGTCACGTCGCTGGATTGCTGGATCTCGGCCACGAGCAGCCCGGCGCCGATCGCATGGACGGTGCCGGCCGGGATGAAGATGCAATCGCCGGCCTGCGGCTCGAACGCGTGGAGCACGTCGGTGCAGCGGCCGGCGCGGAGACTGGCCGCGAGCTGCTCGCGCGTGGTTCCCGCTTTCAGCCCCGCATAGATGCGGCTTCCGGGGGCGGCATCGACGACATACCACGCCTCGGTCTTTCCCCGGTCCGGCGGGGAGAGCCGCTGTGCGCGGGCGTCGTCCGGATGCACCTGCACCGACAGGTCGTGGCAGGCATCGAGAAACTTGAAGAGCAAGGGAAAGCACGGCAGGGGTGCGTGGCGGCCGAGCAGCTGACGGCCGTGGGTGCGCACCAGTTCGCCGAGCGTCGTGCCCGCGAGCGGGCCGGCGGCGACGACGCTCTGGTCGGGCCCGCGGTCGACGAGCTCCCACGATTCGGCGAAATCGTTTCCCGGGGGCAGCGTGCGGCCGAGCGTCTCGAAGCGGCGGCCGCCCCAGAGGTAGCGGCGGTAGACGGGATGGAATGACAGCGGGTGGAGCATTGGGTCGGCGAGCGTGTCGGGGCGGCGTCAGGAGTCGGCGTAGCCTTCGAGAATCCGCCCGATCCAGAAGCAGCAGATGGAAAAGACGAGCATCATCAGCATCTGCCCGAGCGAAATCTTGTGGGCCAGCTCGAGAAGCACGGCCGCCGCCGGCAGGGCAAGCCCGAGCCACTGTCCGATACGAGCGATGATGCGCATGCGATGACGTCGCGAAAAAACCGGCCGCCGGCACAGACGGCCTCGGCCCACAGGCCCACGAGCGTACGGATGTGGGGTGGGGGAAGTCCACACGGCGCCGGCGGCCCTTTCGCCGCCCCGGGGCGGGCGGGGCTTGCCGGATCACCGCGTCCGGCAATACTGCCGCTGGCGAACACGTTTTTTCACCCCGCAGGAGACGGAAACATGGGCCGGCATGGAGCAGTGACGTTCAAGGGCAATCCGCTGACGCTGGTTGGCGACGAACTGCGAGTCGGCTCCCCAGCCCCTGACTTCAGCCTGTCGGCCTACGGCCCGGCTGGCATGACGCAGGTCACCAAGGCCGACCTTCTCGGCAAGCCCGCGTTTATCAGCGTCGTGCCGTCGCTCGACACGCCGGTCTGCCAGGTGCAGACGAAGACCTTCAACCAGAAGCTCGCCGCCCTCGGCGACAAGATCAACGCCCTCACCGTGAGCCTCGATCTGCCGTTCGCCATGAACCGCTTCTGCGGGGCGGAGAGCATCACGGCGATGAAGAACGGCAGCGATTACATGGATCGCAGCTTCGGCACGAAGTGGGGCGTGCTCATCGACGAGCTCAAGATCCTTGCCCGGGCCGTGTTCGTGCTCGACGCCAAGGGCGTCGTTCAATACGCCGACGTGGTCAAGGAAGTGGCCAGCGAGCCGGACTACGACGCCGCCCTGGCAGCGCTGCAGAAGCTCCTCTGATCCGGCTCTTCTGATCCGTTCCCGTCCGGTATGGCAGCTGCTTTAGGCAAGGCGCCGCGCTGTCCCGTGGCGCATCAAGCCGAGAGAAGCCGCTCGATCGCCTTGCGGGCGGCGGAGAGCGCCTCGGGGAGCTTGTCGACCAGTTTGCCACCCGCCTGGGCGAGGTCGGCCCGGCCGCCCCCCTTCCCTCCCACGATCGCGGCCGGGTCCTTGATCCAGGTTCCGGCCGAGAGGCCGCGGGCCTCCAGTTCGCGGGAAATTCCCGCCACGAGCGTCACCTTGTCGGCCTCGGCCGACGCGAGCAGCACCGCGATCGGGCTCGCCTTGCGCCGCAGCTGGTCGATGCACTGCCGCATCGCGCCGGCATCGCTGCCCTTGGCTTCGGCCACCACCACCTTCGTGCCACCCACGTCCTCTGCGGCGGCGAGCAACTCGTCGGGGGAGGCCCCGGCCGCGGCGGCGGCCGGCTTCGCCTTCTTCAGTTCCTTGATCTCCTTCTGCAGCGTCGCCAGACGGTGCGGAAACTCCGCTGCCGGCACCTTCAAGGCGGCCGCCGCGTCCACGAGCGTCTGTTCGGCGTGCCGGAGCCGGGCGAGCGCCTGGAGCCCCGTCACAGCCGAAATCCGCCGGGTGCCCGCGGCCACGCTCTCCTCCCCGACGATCCGCACGAGGCCGATCTGGCCGGTGCTCGTCACGTGGGTGCCACCGCACAGTTCGCGGCTCACGCCCTCCATCGACACCATGCGGACGACGTCGGGATATTTCTCTCCGAAGAGCATCATCGCGCCGGCATGCCGGGCCTCCGCCAGGGGCAAGAGCTGCGCCGACACCGGCACGGCGGCGAGCACCGACGCATTGACCATGCTCTCGATCTTTTCCAGCGTGGCGTGGCCGACCGCCTCGCCATGCGAAAAGTCGAATCGCAGCATGTCGGCATCGACCTTCGACCCCTGCTGCACGGCATGGGTGCCGAGGTGATGCTGGAGCGCGGCGTGGAGCAGATGCGTGGCTGAGTGGGCCCTGCGCAGGGCGGCGCGCCGGTCGGGATCGACCAGGCCCCGCGCCGTCTGCCCGAGATCGAGCGTTCCCGACTTCAGGTGGCCGACGTGGAGCATGAAGCCCCCTTCCCGCTGCGTGTCGATCACCTCGAACCGCCCGGTGGAGGTCTCGATCCAGCCCGTGTCGCCCACCTGGCCGCCCGACTCGCCGTAAAACGGCGTGCGATCGAGCACGAGCGTCACCGGCGCGGCATGCCCCACCTCGCGGAAGGAGTCGCAGAGGTGGCCCTGAGCGATGATGCCGATGATCCTGCCCTCGGCGTCGGTCGTGTCGTAGCCCACGAACTCGGAGCCGTGCATCGTCTTCTTCAGGGCATCGAGCGGACCCGTGGTGAACACCTCCACCCGGCTGCCGGCGCCTGACCGCTGGCCGTGCTCTTCCATCGCCGCACGGAAGCCGTCCCAGTCGAAGCCGCAGTTGCGCTCGGCGGCGAGGGTCTCCAGCAGCTCCGGCGGAAAGCCGTAGGTCGTGTAGAGCTCGGCGGCGTCGGTGCCTTTCACCGTGGCCGATCCGGCCGAGCCGATCGCGGCGAAGAGCCTTTCGATCCGCTCCAGGCCGCCGTCGATCGTGGCCAAAAAAGACTCCTCCTCGCGCTTGATCACGCCGGCGACGCGGTCGACGCTGTCGGCGATCTCCGGATAGGCCGCGCGCATCAAGTCGGCGACGGTGCCGGGAAGCTGGTGGAGGAATGGTTCGCGCATCCCCATCTGCCGGCCATCGAGCACAGCCCGTCGCAGGAGCCGCTTGACGACATATTTCTCCTCGTTGTTCCCGGGCAGAACGTTCTCGTGGATCGCGAACGTGCAGGCGCGGACGTGGTCGGCGATCCGCCGCATCCGCCGGCCGTCGTCCTCTGCCGGGGCATACCGCCTGCCGCAGACGGTGGCCACCGCCTCGACGAGCGGGCGGAGGATGTCGATGTGGAAGTTGCTGTCGACCCCCTGGAGCATGGCGCAGGTCCGCTCCAGCCCCATGCCGGTGTCGATGTTGCGGCTGGGCAGCGGATGGAGGTTGTCGGGCGGAGGCCCGATGCGGTTGAACTGCGTGAACACAAGGTTCCAGATCTCGACGTCGCTGCCGTCGGGCATGCGGTAGAAAATCTCGCTGCACGGGCCGCAGACGCCATCCGGCCCCTGGCTGGGCGCGGAGGCCGGCCAGAAGTTGTCGTCCTCGCCCATGCGCGTGATCTTCGTGGCCGGCACGCCGATCTCATCCGACCAGATCGCATAGGCCTCGTTGTCGTCGTGGTAGACGGTGATGGAAAGTTTTTCCGGCGCGATGTGCAGCCAGTTCCGGGCGGTGAGAAACTCCCAGGCCCAGTGGATGGCCTCACGCTTGAAGTAATCGCCGAAGCTGAAGTTTCCCAGCATCTCGAAAAACGTGTGGTGCCGCGGCGTGCGGCCCACGTTGTCGATGTCGCCGGTGCGGAGGCATTTCTGGCAGGTGGTGGCCCGGGTGAACTCCAGCTTGCACTTGCCGAGGAAATGGTCCTTGAACTGGTTCATCCCGGCAGGAGTGAACAACACGGACGGATCCCACCGCGGCACGAGCACGTCGCTGGGACGACGCACGCACCCCTTCGACTCGAAAAAGGCGAGGTAGGCTTCGCGGAGTTCATCGGCCTTCATGTCGCAAACGGCTCCCGGGTCGTGGCAGGGTGCGTGGAACGGCAGGCACTATACACGCAACCGGCAATTTTCGGGGCGAGAACGACGCTGCCCACGCGCGGCCGCTTGGGTCGGCCGCCGTGGGCAGAAAGGGAAAATGCGTCGGGAGGTCAGTCGTCGGTGGCGGCGGAGGAGCTCTCCGTCTCCACGGCGATCACGGTCTCCTTGCTGGCAAGGATTTTCTCCCGCAGTTCCTTGGCGACGGCGGGGTTGTCCTTGAGGAACTGCCGGGCCTTTTCCCGGCCCTGGCCGAGGTGGGTCTCTCCGTACCGCAGCCAGGTGCCCGTCTTGTCGACGAGCTTGGCTGCGATCGCCAGGTCGAGCAGGTCGCCCTCGATACTGATGCCATTGCTATGCATCATGTCAAACTCGGCCACGCGGAACGGCGGCGCCACCTTGTTCTTCACCACCTTCACCCGCACGCGCTGGCCGACCACGTCTTCGCCATCCTTGAGGGCGCCGATCCGGCGGACGTCGACACGGCAGGAGGCATAGAACTTCAAGGCCTTGCCTCCCGGCGTGGTTTCCGGGCTGCCGAACATCACGCCGATCTTCTCACGGATCTGGTTGATGAAGATCACGGTCGTCTTCGACTTGGCGATGGCGCCGGTGAGTTTCCGCATCGCCTGGCTCATCAGCCGGGCCTGCAGCCCCACCACCGCATCGCCGATCTCGCCCTCGAGCTCCTTCTTCGGCACGAGCGCCGCCACGGAGTCGACCACGATCACGTCGACCGCGTTGCTCTTGATGAGCAGCTCGGCGATCTGCAAGGCATCCTCGCCGCTGTCCGGCTGGCTGACGAGGAGGTTTTCCAGGGAGATGCCCAGCTTCTTCGCCCAACTCGGGTCGAGGGCATGCTCGGCATCGATGAAGGCCGCCACGCCCCCGGACTGTTGGGCCGATGCCACCACGTGCAGGGCGAGCGTTGTCTTGCCCGAGGACTCCGGGCCGAAGATCTCGATGATTCTTCCGCGCGGGAAGCCCTTGCCCCCGAGGGCCAGGTCCACCGACAGGCTGCCCGACGAGATGCCCTCGATGGGCGCATGGGCATTGGAGCCCAGCGGCATGATCGAGCCTTCGCCAAACTCCTTTTCGATCTGGGAGAGCGTGTTTTTGAGTGCCGGGTTCGCGTCGAGGAACGAGGTGGCGGCCTTGCCCCCCGGCCTCTTTGCCTCCGCCTTGGGCTTCACGTCGGCCCGCGACTCCGCCTTGCTATCTGACTTCGATGCCTTTGCCATCCGACCGTTCACTCCTGCTGCCATGACCATGGCGCTGCCTCCCGCGTTTCCCGGCACGTCGTCGGGGTGGTTGCTTCGCCACCATGAATCGAGCGATTTGCCGCGAAAACGAACACTGAACGCGGGTATACTATCGGCTGCCGGCAGGGCTGGCAAGAGGATTTTCTGGACGCCCGTACATGCCGTTCGCCGGCCCTTGCCGGCGGGTCAAAAGCTCAGCATCTGACGGTATTCGGCGAGGCGGCGGTCGAGGTCGTGGCGGCTGATGCCGGCCAGGCGGTCGAGGCTGAAATCCTCGACCGTGAAGCTCGCCGTCACCACGCCGTAGGCCAGGGCCTCTTTGAGGGCCTGGGCGTCGAACCGGCCGAGGGACGCCAGGTGCCCCATCATGCCCCCCGCGAAGCTATCGCCGGCGCCGGTGGGGTCGATCACCTGCGGCGTCGGGTAGGCGGGCATCACATACATCTCATGCTCGCTGAAAAACATCGCCCCGTGCTCGCCCTTCTTGATGACCACGAACTTCGGCCCCATCTTCCGCACGGCGTGTCCGGCCCGGACGAGGTTTTCGTCCTCGGCGAGCAGCTTGGCCTCGGAGTCGTTGAGCACCAGGCCGTCGATGCGCCGCAGCAGCTCCCCGAGTTCATCGCGTTGGATGTTGATCCACAGGTCCATCGTGTCGGCCACCGTGAGCTGCGCCTCGGGCACCTGGTCGAGCACGGAGAGCTGCGTGGTGGGTGAGGCGTTGCCGAGGAAGAGAAACTTGCTCTGCCGATGGTCGCCGTTGAGGGTGGGTTTGAACTCCCCGAACACGTTGAGATGCACTTCCAGCGTCTCGCGGTCGTTCATGTTGGGAAGATAGCGGCCGCGCCAGCGGAAGGTCTTGCCGCCGGGGATCGTCTCGATGCCGGAGGTGTCGATGCCGCGCGTTTCCAGGAAGCGGGTGTGCTGCTGCGGCCAATCCTCCCCCACCGTTCCGATCATCTTCACGGGGGAAAAGAAGCTCGCCGCGTAGGAGAAGAACACGGCCGATCCGCCCAGCACGTCGTTGCGGCTGTGGGTGGGGGTTTCGACACAATCGAGGGCGACGCTTCCAACGACGAGCAACGGCATGAGCGCGGGCTCCGGGGGCGGGGCGGGCAGGATGACGACGGGTGAGAATGTAGGAGCCGCGCGCCGCGGCGCCTATCGCCAACTCATCGCCGGCTTCACCGCCGCCGCCGGCGGGCCACGACGACGATCCCCGCCATGCCGGCGATGAGCAGCACGCCCGCCGCGGGCTCAGGCACGATGACCGTGTTCCAGGAAAGGCCGTAGCTCGCGGACGTGACGGGCGTCGCGTTCGCGTCGTAAACCATGCCCGGCAGCCGCACCCGCAGTCCATACCGCCCCCCCTGAGGGAGCGTGAGGCGGAGGAATTCGGAATTGTTGTAGAGGCTCGCCGATTCGGCGATGAGCGATTGAAAGGAGTTGTTGACCACGCTCCACACCTGCAGGTCGAGGTTCGCGAACGACGACCGCACGCCCGTGTCCGTCGCGTTGTTGAACGACCCGCCCGCGAACCAGTTGAGGGCGACCTGCAGTTCCGTGACGTCGGTCAGCGACGAGGTGAAGAGGTAGTCGTTGAAGCCGTTCACGCCGACGCTGCCGAAATCCCAGCCGGTGAGGCCGATCGAGCCGCCACCGAGGCCGGCCGCATCGACCGTTTCCCCGAGCACGTAGTTGAGGACGGCGGTTTCTAGGTCGAGGGCCCCTGCCCCCGTTTTCCAGTCGAGCGACTGGGTGGTGCGGATCACGCCGTTCACCATTGCTTGACCGTTGTTCCAACCCTCGGTGCGGTCGGCCGCCGCCATGAGCACCGACTTGACGACGCGGGAATCGAAGGCCGTCGCCGACAGGCCCCAGCCCTTTGCCACGTCCTTCATGAGCGCGACGCCGCCGGCGACGGTGGGGGAGGCGAAGCTCGTGCCGTCTTGATTCAAGAAGAAGAGGTCTGCAGGGGACGGGTTCTGTGTGACCTCGGTGAGCGGCGCGAGGCCGCCCGTGGGCCCCAAATAGGCCGCGAGAATCTGCTTCTCCCCCGGGGCGGCGATATCCACCGCCGCCCGCACGCCCACCGCCGTCGTGCTGCTGACGGGGTTGTAGAAGTCGGTGGCGCCGCGCGAGGAGAATGCGGAGGGCGTGAGGAAGTTCGTGCCGCCGACGCTGCCCACGGTGATGCCGTTGAAGACGGCTCCGGGAGACGCCACGGTCGTCGCCGCTTCGTTGCCGGCGGCGGCGACGAAGATCACCGACGGGTTCGTGGCTGCCAGGGCGTCGATGGCCAGCGACACGTCATCGGTGGCCGTCGGATCCTGAAAACCATAACTGCTGTTGATGACGTCGGGAACCTGGCCGCCGATCCCCTGGAAGAACTGGCGGAAGACGGGCACGGTCGAGGCGGCGGTGGCCATGAAGCCGCCGATCTCTTCGGGATCAGTGGCGTAGGACGTGGCGACCGCTCCCGACCAGAGCCGGGCGTGGGGCGCCATGCCGATGCCGAGTAACGAGTAGTCTCCCGGCGACGCGCCCGAGGGGGCGATATAGCCCGTGCCGGCGAGGACATGGCCGACCATCGTGGCATGAAAATCGTACTCCCCGGTCACGCCGGGGGCCGTCACCTGCCGCTCAACGGCCTCCGGGAGAAACAGGCCGCTCCGGTCGAAGACATCGTGGTTGCCCCAGATGAAGCCAGCCTCGACGTTGCCGATGATCGTCGAGCCGCCGAAAAAGCCGCTGCTGTAGAAGATGCGGGCGCCGACGATTTCGTTGACGAACTGGAGGTTTCCGCCCGACACCGGATCGTAGGGGCCGGCCAGGAAACGGCCCGCCGGGGGCGCGGCCACAACGGCTCCCGGGATGCAGGCCAACGCCAACACGATGATCCAGGCCCACCTCGGTCCGGTGGTGCGGAGTCCATGCATGAGCGGTGCCAAAACAGCCCCCGGGGAGACTCCTCAAGCGTAGCCTGCCAGGCCGCGGGCGGAAAGGAAAAAACACGCCTCATTGCCGCGTGGAACCGGGGTTTGCCGGCTTCAGCCGCAGCTGGCCAAGGCCCGGCGGATGCGGGCGAGCGTCTTGTCCCGGCCGAGAATGGCGAGGCAGTCGTACAGCCCGGGGCCGACCGTCTTCCCCGACACGGCCACGCGGACGGCGTGGACGAGGTCTCCCACCTTCACGCCCGCCTCCTCGACCACGCCCTTGAGCGTCGCCTCGAGCGTCGGCGGGTCGAACGGAGAAACCGTCTCGACCGCCCGGGCGTAGGCCGCGAGCAGGTTTCCGACGCCGGGCTTCCCGAGCCGCTGCTTCACGGCGGCTTCGTCCATCGCGGGCTCGTCCACGAGGAAGAAGTCGGCGTAGCCGATGATGTCGCCGGCCACCTTGAGCCGGTCGCCCGACGCCTCGATCACTTGGCGCACCGTCTCCACCATGTCTGCCGGGGGTGGTTCGGGGAGCAGCGTGGACTTCACGAGAAAGGGCAGCATGAGCGGCAGCTTTTCAGCGGTGGAGAGCGCGTGCATGTAGTGATCCTGCACGGCCCACAGTTTCTTGGGGTCGAAGCTTGCGGGGGAGGAATTGATCCGCTCCAGCGTGAAGTGCCGCACGAGCTCGTCACAGGAGAAAAACTCGGTCTTGTCGTCGTACGACCAGCCCAGCAGGGCGAGATAGTTGTCGATCGCCCACGGCAGGTAGCCGACCTCGCGGTAAAAGTCGACGATCACGGGATTGAACGTGTCGGCCTCGGCCTGCAGCCCGACGGCCTCCGCGATCCGCATGCCATGCTCCATGACCTGCTTGAAATCGTTGTTCTTGAGGTATTGCGCCAGCTTGCGCTTGGAGAGTTTCGTCCGGCTGCCCGGCTCGGCCACCAGCGGGAGGTGCGCGTAGGCGGGCAACGGATAGCCAAGCGAGAGGGCGATGAAGGCCTGCCGAGGCGTATTCGAAAGATGCTCCTCGGCGCGGATCACGTGGGTGATGGCGAGATCGTGGTCATCGACCACGCTGGCGAGATGGTAGAGGCAGGAGCCATCGGCCCGCTGGATGACATGGTCCTGCTCGCGGCTCCAGGCAAACTCCACCCGTCCCCGAACGGCATCGTCGATCACCAGCGCCCCGTCGCGCGGCATCTTCAGCCGCACGACGCTCGTCCTGCCCTCTGCGGCAAACCCGGCGGCCGTGGCCTCGTCGAAGGCGGCGAACCGCCGGCTGTAGAGAAAGGCCCTGCCCGCAGCCTGGGCCGCCTTCCGCTCCTCGTCGAGTTCTTCCGGCGTGGCGAAATCGCGGTAGGCATGGCCTGATGCGAGGAGTTGCTGCACGGCCGCCCGGTGACGATCGGCCCGCTGCGATTGGAAATACGGGGCGTGCGGCCCCCCCACACCCGGACCTTCGTCCCAGTCGATCCCCAGCCACTTCAACCCGGAGAGGATCGGCTCCAGGGCCTCGTCGACGTTGCGGGCCACGTCGGTGTCGTCGATGCGGAGGATGAACTGCCCGCCGCGTTGCCGCGCGAACAGCCAATTGAAGAGCGCCGTCCGCACGCCTCCGATGTGGAGGTAGCCTGTGGGGCTCGGTGCGAAGCGGGTGCGGACAGTCATGGAGCGGCACTATTCACGAAACCGTTGCCGCCGTCAAAGCCCCCGGCCGTCAGCCGGCCCGCTGCAGCCGGGCAAGTTTCTTGAGCCGCTTTCGCTCGGCTTTCGAGAGATGCCGGAAGGCCCCGTGGTCTGTCGAGCCATCGACGTATTCGGTCTCTTGATCGAAAGACGATTCCTCGGCCCGGACCTCCGCCGCGTGGTCGCGGGGGGTGGCGGCCGGGCGCTGTTCGGGGGGCCTCGCCGGCATGGCCGAGCGGCCGCGGGTCGCGCCGATCGCGGTGCGTGCGGCGGCGAGCATGGCGATGCACGCGCACGCCGCGCCGACCGCCCAGGAGGCCGTGCCCCAGATGCCGGCCGCGCCGTTCCCGCCGAGCCAGGCACATGCCGCTGATCCCAGCCAGGCGGCCGCGGCAAGCCCCAGCCATGTCGCCGTGCCGAGGCGTCCAGTGAGCGATCGCAGGGCCCACGCCGCGATGCCGCCCACGGCCATGCCGGCAACGATGAACCACCAGCCGATTCCGGACGGCCCCAGCGCGATACCGGTGATGTCGGCGATCAGCCCACCCACGACGCCTCCTACCGGCACCTCGGCCGCGCACGCCGCCGCCACGAACACCGCGGCCAACCATCCCCAGCCGGAGCCGCCGCCGCGCCGCTCGCGCAGCGTGAGTCGCACGACGATGGCCACGACGGCTGCTGCCAGGAGAAGGAGCGTGCCCAGCCAGAGCGCGGCCGCCGTGGGCCGCTGGAGATCGAGGATGGCCCGCGTCGCCGCCAGCGTCTGGGTGAACCTGCCTCCCGCGGCGATGAACGGCCGCGCGGCCAGCGTCTCAGCCACGCTCACGCCGACCGTCAGTGCGATCGCGACAAGGATTGCCACGGCCGTCGCGGCCAGGCCACCGAGCGTGGTCGGCAGGAGGATGGCCAAGGGGGCCGGGCGTCCGGCAACACCGGGCGCGGCGCGATGTCGTGGGCCTGAGGTCGAAAGCATGCGGGCCGCGGATCCATGCGGGCCGACGGACGAGCCGTCTTCGGGAGGCGCCGGCATCCATGCCCGCGCCCTGGCTAGGGGAGAGGAATCGGCACGCGCTGCCAGGCGGATTCATCGCCGGCGACCGCCGTTGGTTTCCCGGCACAGTTGCTACGACCGGCAGCATCGCCGCGGGCCGTTTGCCCCCCTGCGCGGTGTCGGATACGATCCCGCCGAGTCTTCCGTCGTGGCACCGTCGCTCCCCGTCGGCCGCCATCGTTCCAGCCCTTGAAGAGGAGAAAACAATTCCATGGCCTACACGCTGCCGCCGCTGCCGTATGCGTTCGATGCCCTCGAGCCGTTCATCGACGCCCGCACGATGGAGATCCATCACGACAAGCATCACGCCGCGTACGTGACCAACGTCAACAAGGCGCTTGAAGGCAATCCGCTCGGCGACCTGCCCGTGGAAAAACTGATCGCCGACCTCGAGAAGGTGCCCGAGACGATCCGCACGGTGGTGCGGAACAACGGCGGCGGCCATGCCAACCATTCGATGTTCTGGGAAACGATCGGCAAGGGACAGGGAGGCGAGCCGGCCGGGCATCTGGCGGAGGCGATCCGCACCGTCTTCGGGGCGTTCGCGAACTTCAAGGAGGAGTTCACGAAGGCGGCGATGGGCCGCTTCGGCAGCGGCTGGGCCTGGCTGTCGGTCGATCCGAAGGGCAAGCTCCTCGTCGAGAGCACGGCGAACCAGGACAGCCCCATCATGCACGGCAACACGCCCGTGCTCGGCATCGACGTGTGGGAGCACGCCTACTACCTGCTTTACCAAAACCGTCGTGCCGACTACGTGAATGCGTTCTACAACGTCATTGACTGGGACGCCGTCGGCAAGCGGTTCGCCACCGCCAAGAAATAAGCATTCTTTCCCGGCTTGCCCAGATCGCGCAGCCGGGGAGTCGCGGGCATGAGGAGGGCGGCATCTGCCGCCCTCCTTTTTTTCTGCGGGGCCGGCGGGCAAGGAATCCCGCGTGGTGGCGTTGACTCGCCGGAGCGAGGCGGCCTATTTCCCTGCATTCCGAACGTGGCTCCCGCGTGCACCTGGAGAATCGAGGGATGAGCGTCGATCGAGCATGGTTCCGTGCGGTGGCGGCCGTCGTGTTGGCGAGCGGCCTGACCGGCTGCAAGAGCGGGGCTTCGGTCTCCAAGCCATCCTGGTGGACGTTCGGCGGCAGCAACGCCGATGCCGAGAAACTGGCGTCGGCGCCCACCTATGGCGATGCCGCGAAGGCCGCCGACGGATCGATCACGAAGCCATCGGCCGCGGCGACGCCCTATCCGACGACGACCACGCCGCAAGGGTATGTGGTGGCCGGTTCGACCGCTGCTCCTGCCGGCGGCCCTCCCGCCCTCCAGCAGCCCGCCGTGGGCGATGCACCGATCACGTACGGCACCGCGCCGCCGCCGCGGGGGGAGGAGATGCCACCCGCGTCGCCGACGGTGGCCAGCGGCGTCGCCCAGTCAGGCCCCTACGCGACCCTGCCCACGGCCTCCCCTGCCCCTCCGCCGGCACCACCGACCGCCCTCGATCCTGCCGCGTCGCCGCCTGCCGCACGGATGGCCGACTCGCGTGGCGTTGACGCCTTCGCGCCGCCGTCAGCTGCCCAGCCGCCTGCAGAGTTCGCGGCACCGTCGGCAGCGCCATTCCCGTCAGGCTCCGGTGACTCGCGCTACGGCACGGCGGGCGGCAGCCGTTTTTCCGGTGAGCCGGCGACCGCCCCGGCCGTGGGCATGCCCGCCGCGCCTTTCGCCGCACCCCAAACCACACCGCCGGCTGCGCCGCCGGTCGCAGCTCCAGTCGCGCCCGCGGCGGCCCCGACCTCGTTGCCGTCCGCGCCGCCGATGCGGCGGCCCGATCCCGGTTATCGTCCTGGGGGCACCTCGAGCTACCGCCCCAGCAGGACAATTCTCGTGGGTGAGCCCGATTCCGCCGCGGCCGTCCGCACGGCGGGGTTCGAGAG
>JBIIIP010000152.1:0-4456 GCA_044234625.1 Pirellulales bacterium
GCGGCCACGTCGAGTGCCGGATCGTCGCCGATGAGCACGAGTTCGTCGGAGGACCGACCCAGGCGCCGCTCGACCTCGCGAAAAAACTCCACGGACGGCTTTCGCCACCCCAGCTCCGACGAGGCGAAGACGTGGTCTGCCGCCGTGAGCGGCTCGACCACGCTGGCAATGGCGAGCAGCCGCTCGTCGAAGTTGCTCGCCAGCGCGATCACCGCGCCCGCCTGCCGGGCTTCCTCGACCAGCCGCGCACCGGCGGCCAGCGGCCGCCACGACCCGGGTCGCGCGAAATGCTCCCACAGGTCCGCGAAGATCGCCGCCGCCGGCGGAGCCTGCTCGAACACGTCTTCGACGATCTCCCGCCAGCGTGCCGCCTCACGGACGCGGTCGGTGGCGAAGGCCGGCCGCCTGGCCGCATCGATCGCTTCCTGCCGTTGCCAGGCCCTGGCGAACCGCGGCGCGATCACGTCTTCGGCCAGTTCGATGCCGTGACGCCGGCCGGCGATCGCATACGCGCGGTGCACCGTCGGCCACGGCTCCACGAGCGTGCCCACGACGTCGAACACGACGGCCCGGCCGTCAAACAGGCCGCGGCCGAGGCCGGGTCCGGTTGCGCTCGGGGGGGATGACGCCATGCAAGAATGGTAGGCGCACGACCCCGCGCGGCTACCGCCGCGGGATCAGGCCCAAGTCGAGGCCGAACACGAAGAGCATGAGCGTGAGCAACAGCGCCAGGCCGAGGTAGCTCAGGGCCGCGACGACGCCCTCGCTCGGCGGTTTGCCGCGGATCCATTCATAGAGCAGAAACACCATGTGCCCGCCGTCGAGCACGGGGATCGGCAGAAAATTCACCACCGCCAGGTTCGCGCTGAGCATCGTCAGGAACAAGAGCAGGCGGCTGAACCCCTCCTCGGCCGACCGTCCGGCCTGCTTGGCGATCTCGATCGGCCCGCCGAGGAGCCGCGGGCTGATCTGGCTGCTGGTCAACTTGCCGAGAAAGCGATACACGAGCGACAGGTCTTCCACGGCACGGCGACCACCGCGGGAGAGAGCTGCCATCACCGAGTCGGCCTTGACGAGCGTGTAGACGGGCTCGAAGAGCAGGCCACGGTCGACCACGAACTGGTCCGTGGTGGTCGCAGGCTCGAGCTCGACGTCGCGGTCGAGCCCGTCGGCTCCCTCGACGACCAGATTCACCTTCGTCTTCTCCGGCACCTGCTGGAGGACGGCCATCACGTATGGCCAGCTCGGCGACGAGGAGGTCAGTTCCAGCCCCTCATCGTCGGCCTTCTTGTCTTTTTGCTCGATGAACCGCACCCGCACCACGCGCTCGCCGGCCTGCATGCCGGCGGCGGCGGCCGGGCTGCCGGGCTCGACGGAAGCCACGGTGGCATCGATCGGGACGGCGATGCCCAGCGCTGCGACCGAGACGGGGCTCGCCGGCCACCGCGGTTCCTCGATCCAGGTCACCGCGCGGGGCGTGAGCTCGACCGTGCGGGGAGCCGCGTTCTCGCCGGCCACTTCCACGGGAATCGCCGCGCCTGCCCGGGCGCGGAGGCGAGCGTCGAGCGTGAGCAGGTCGCCCACCGGGCCGCCGTCGACCGACACGAGCCGATCCCCCGGCTGGATGCCCGCCGCGGCCGCCGGCGAACCGTCCTGCACAGCCTTGATCGGCCCGGCTGTCATCGTGATCCCGAGCGTTCTGGCCGGCTGGGCCGGCAACGAGATCGACATGGCTTCGTCTGCCGCGGGGCCGCGGCGCACGGCCAGCACGACCGGCTTGTCGGGCACCGCCGACAGGGCCGCGATCAGTTCGGCGTAGCTCGACACCGGCCGCCCGTCCACGGCGGTGATCGTGTCGCCGGCAGCGAGCGGCGGCGTGGCCCTGCCGGCGGCGCCGGGCAGGCCGGGAGCGATGTCCTTGGGAAGCGTCGTCGAGAAGGGGCTCGCGACCCCCACCATCGGCACGCCGAAATCGGTGTCGGGATGGAGCACGGGGGTCAGCGTGGCGTCGTCGCCCGGGCGCCGCACCGTGAACTCCACCCCCTGCTTCGCGTCTGCCAGCGTCACGCCGTTACGCAGATCGGAGAAGATCGGGTCCTTCCGTGAGCCGATCGCCGTGATCGCGTCGCCCGTGCGCAGGCCGGCCCGCCAGGCCGCGCCGCCGGGCCGCACGCTGGAAAGCTCGCAGGTCATCTCACGGATGCCGAGGCCGAAGGCCCACGACGCCATGAGCACGGCGAAGATCACGTTCATGATCACGCCGGCCGAGATGATCGCCATCCGCTCGGGCACGCTCTGGGCCGGATAACTCCGCGGATCCCACTTCGGGTGCGGGCCGGCCGTCGGCTCGGGGGGCAGGTCGCCCGCATACTGGGCCCGCCGCGCCTCCTCTGTCGAGGCGGCAGGATTGTCGTCCTGGCCGAGCATCTTCACGTAGCCCCCCAGCGGCAGCACGCCGATGCCGTATTCGGTTTCCCCATGGGTGAAACTGAGGAGCTTCCAGCCGCCGACGTCGAAGCCGAGGAAAAACTTCTCGCACTTCACGCCGCAGGCCTTGGCCACGAGGAAATGGCCGAGTTCGTGCACGAAAATCACGAACCCCAGGCCGAGGGCGACCTGGAGGATCACCCACCAACTGGAGGGCTGGATGATCCATTGCAGCCATGTCGTCGCCACGAGCCACGTCGTCGCCATCACACACACGCCCACTTCCGGACCTCCTGTCTGGCCCATGCGTCGAGTCGATGCAGTTCGTCGAGCGACGGATCGGCTTGGAAAGGATGCTCGTCGAGCACCCGCCGACTCATGTCGGCTATGTCGGTGAATCGCACCTCGCCCTCGAGAAAGCCGCGCACGGCCTCCTCGTTGGCCGCGTTCAGCACGGCCCCACAGGTTCCGCCGCGGGCAGCTGCCTCGTGGCCCAGCCGCACGGCCGGAAACCGCTCCGGATCGGGAGGCTCGAACTCGAGGGTATGCGGCTCGGCAAAGTTGAATTTCCGCGCCGGGCTCTCCAGCCGCTCCGGATACGTCAGCGCGTATTGAATGGGAAGTTTCATGTCGGGCGGGCTCAGCTGGGCCACGACCGACCCGTCGACGAACTCGACCATCGAGTGCACGATCGACTGGGGGTGGATCACGACCGCCAATTTCTCGGCCGGCACGTCGAAGAGCCAGCGGGCCTCGATCAGCTCCAGGGCCTTGTTCATCATCGTCGCTGAATCGATCGTGATCTTCGGCCCCATCGACCACGTGGGGTGCCGCAGCGCCTCCTCGCGAGTGACGACCGCGAGCGACTCCAGCGGACGATGGCGAAACGGCCCACCGCTCGCGGTGAGCACGATGCGGGCCACTTCGGCGGCCGCGCCGCTCCGTAGGGCCTGGTGGATGGCGGAATGCTCACTGTCGACAGGCACGACCCGGGCACCCCGCGCGGCCGCGAGCCTCATCACGAGGGGGCCGGCCATGACGAGCGTCTCTTTGTTCGCCAAGGCGACGGTCTTGCCCGCGTCGAGGGCAGCCCACGTGCTCCGCAGGCCGGCGGCCCCCACGATCGCCGACACGACGCGATCGACGTCTTCGGATCGGACGAGGTCGTCGAGCGCCTCGGGGCCGACGGCCAGCCGGGTGCCCCGGGGAAGCGAGGAATCATCGAGCCCGGCGGCCGCGGCCGGGTCGAGCACCACCACCCATGCAGGCCGATGGGCCTGGGCCTGGGCCACCAGCATGTCGACGCTGCGATGGGCGGCGATCAGCCAGGGGGCAAACCGCCCGTCTGAGGCTTTCAGCACCTCGAGCGTGTTCCGGCCGATGCTGCCGGTCGACCCGAGAATGGCGACTTGCAACGGTTCGTGGGCAGCATGCCGCTCGTGCATGTCGGTGGCGAGAGGGGGAAGGAACGGGCACGGGGCAATCACGAAAGTCTAGGGATTGTGCCCGCAAACTTCCACATTCCATCCCCGTCGGTGCCGGTTTGTCGATGCGTTTTTCCCGGCATAGGATGCTGCGACGAGGGGACGGCCCGAGCGGCCGTCGCCCCGAACCCCTTTCCCGCGCTTTCCCAGGATCTGCATGGCGAAGAAACGCGACCCCTCCGGCAAACGCCCGACCGATCGCCGCCCCAGCGTGGGCGGTTCCAACCTTCTCTGGTCGCTGATCGCCGCGGGCGTCGCCGGCTTGTTTGCCATGAGCCTGATCAGCGTGACGCCGGAGGTCGAGCTCTCCTACAGCGACCTCGAGCGGCTCATTCGGGCGACGGGCCGCAAGGCTGCGGCCGACGATGCTGCGCCGCGGTTCGTCGAGGTCGTCCGTCGCGGTGATGACGCCCGCCACGTGGCCCGGTATTCCGACCTACAGGACGTGGTGCTGGGCGCGTTTCAGGTGTCGGGCACCGTCCGCGAACTGCCCATCGCCGGAGCCGCGGTGGAATCCGACGGCCCGCCGCGGCCGGCGGCCGCCA
>JBIIIP010000001.1:0-142125 GCA_044234625.1 Pirellulales bacterium
GCGGTTCCGCACGGCGAAGCTCCCCAGCGAGAACTCGGAAGGGCAGCTCTCGAAGCTGCTCGCCGAACACGGCGTGCCCTTCCGCTACGAGGATGCGCCCAGCCCGTGGCGGAACTGGATGCCGATGCTCTTCCTCACCGGCCTGTTCGGCGTGCTCTTCTACATGATGATGCGGCGGCTCGGCGGGGCTGGCAGCCCGATGGCCTTCGGTCGCAGCCGCGGCAAGATGTATGCCCAGGAGGATCTGGGCATCACGTTCGACGACGTGGCCGGGATCGACGAGGCCGTGGAGGAATTGCGCGAGGTCGTCGAATTCCTGCGCAGCCCCGAGAAATACCAGTTGCTCGGCGGCCACATCCCCAAGGGCGTGCTGCTCGTGGGTCCGCCGGGCACCGGGAAAACGCTCCTGGCCAAGGCGATCGCCGGCGAGGCGGGCGTGCCCTTCTTCGGGCTTTCTGGCAGCGACTTCGTCGAGATGTTCGTGGGCGTCGGCGCGGCGCGGGTGCGCGACATGTTCCAGCAGGCGGCGGCCAAGGCTCCCTGCATCATCTTCATCGACGAGCTCGACGCCCTCGGCAAGACCCGCGGCACGAGCGTCGTCGGCGGCCACGACGAGCGCGAACAGACGCTCAACGCCCTGCTCGTGGAAATGGACGGGTTCGGCAGCAACAGCGGCGTCATCGTGCTCGCCGCCACCAATCGCCCCGAGACGCTCGATCCGGCATTGCTGCGGCCCGGCCGCTTCGATCGCCACGTGCTCGTCGACCGCCCCGACGTGCGCGGCCGCGAGGCGATCCTCCGCGTGCACGTGGCCAACGTGAAGCTCAATCCCGACGTGAACATCGAGCAGATCGCGAGGATCACTTCGGGATTCGTGGGGGCCGATCTCGCCAATCTGGTGAACGAGGCGGCGCTGCTCGCCGCCCGCAACGACAAGTCGGCCGTGGGCATGGAGGAATTCAATGAGGGCGTCGAGCGGGTCACGGCGGGGCTCGAGAAGAAGAAGCGGGTGATTCACGAAGACGAGAAGAAGCGGGTCGCCTACCATGAGGCGGCCCACGCACTGGTGGCCTTCTCGCTGCCCAACACCGACCCCGTGCACAAGGTTTCGATCATCCCCCGCGGCCTGGCAGCCCTGGGCTACACGATGCAGCGGCCGGAGGACGACCGCTACCTCCTCACGCAGTCCGAGTTGGAAAGCCGCATCCAGGTGCTGCTGGCGGGGACGATCGCCGAGGAAATGGTCTATGCCGACGTCTCGACCGGCGCCCAGAACGATCTCGAGCGGACCAGCGAGATCACCCGGGCGATGGTCATGGACTACGGTATGAGCCGTCTCGGGCGAGTGACGTATCGGGAGAATCCCCGCTCGCCCTTCCTCGCCGCCGCCGGCGCGGAGTTGCCGCAGGCCCGTTCGCACAGCGAGGAAACGGCCCGCGAGATCGACGAGGAGGTGCGGCGGATTGTCGATGAGGCGATCGTGAAGGTGCGGCGGATCCTCGAGTCCCGCCGCGCGGCCCTGGAGGCGATCGCCCGGCGGCTGATCGAGACGGAGGTGATCGACGGCGACGAACTCAAACGTCTCGTCGAAGCCTCGGTCGAGGCGCCGCAGATCGTGCCCGGCACCGACACCGACCGCCGGCTGCCGCGGCCCTCGACCGCCGACGCCGCGGCCGACCGTCCCGCGGCCGGTCCGGCTGAAGCCTGATGCCGCGGTCGTCACAACCGTCACGTCCCCTCCAGCCGCTGCCGGCCGCGAAGGGCTCGTGTCGCGGCCCCGCCGCTGCCGATTCCTCGCCTGGGTCGAGCGTGGCCGCGCCGCCCAGAGGACTTTCCCGCGTCACGCGGCGTGGGCAACGAGACCATGTGGAAAAGCTTTTTTCTTGCCGCCGGAATCTTCGCCTGCATCGTGGGGATCGAGCTTTTGGTCGTCGATTCGGTGACGATCCTGCCCGTCGATGGCAGGGGCGGCCCGCGGCTGTTCACGGCGCCCGACTGGGCTCCCTGGACGCTGATTTCGGCCGGGGCCGTGACGGTGCTCCATTTCGCCACGCTGCCCAAGGGCCTGCTCAAGGACTAGCTGTCCGTGGAAAAAGTCATCCATGGCCTTTTTCCACTTGGTCGACCGCAAAAAATGCCGAGGGTTTTCTGGGGCGACGGCTAGCGCATCCTGCTCAGGCAGACTTGTTCCACAGTCTGCTAGGCGAATCCCCGCCGCCCCGCGGCGTGCCTAGACTTGAGTGACATGCTCACGACCAGTACCAGGCCCGAGCACGACACCGTTCTCTACGACGGGCAGTGCCGCTTCTGCCGGAGCCAAATCGCCCTGTTGCGGGCGCTGGATTGCTGCCAAGCCCTCCGCTTCGTGTCCTTGCACGATCCGGCCGTCGCCCGGCAGTATCCCGAGCTTTCCGCTGAGGATCTGCTCGCGCAGATGTACGTCGTCGACCGCGGCGGCCATGCCCGCGGGGGCGCGGAGGCGGTGCGTTATCTCTCCCGGCGGCTGCCACTCTTGTGGCCGCTGGCGCTCCCCTTGCACATTCCCGGTTCCTTGCCGTTGTGGCGCAGCCTGTATGCGTTCGTGGCCCGCAACCGCTATCGCATCGCGGGGTCGTGCGAGGATGGCAGTTGCCGGCTGCACTGACACCCAATGGCCTCGGCGAACCGAGGAGGCCGCCGCTTAGTCGAGATCGCGGAGCAGGCGGGTGAGCGTGTTGGCGTGCACACCCAAGAGCTTCGCGGCCCGGGCCTTGTGGCCACGGGTGATCTCCAGGGCCTGCTTGATGGCCTGCTCGCGGAGCGTGTCGAGATTCAGGCTCGGCAGCCGGCCAGGCTCCGCCGTCCGAGCCGACGCCTTGGCGGGAAGCTGCGGCTCTGTCTGGAGCACGTAAGCCTGCTCGATCACGTGGGCGAGCTGGCGGACGTTGCCCGGCCAGTCGAATGCACAGAATTGCTCGAGCACCTGCGGAGACGGCTCCCACACCGGCAGGCGGTATTTCGCGGCAAACTGCCGCGAGAAAAACTCGATGAACTCCGGAATGTCTTCCATCCGCTCACGCAGACAGGGGACGCGAAGCTCGATCATGTTGAGCCGGTAGTAGAGATCCTCACGGAACGATCCCTTCTCGACCTCGTCCTCGAGATTGCGGTTGGTGGCGGCCACCACCTGAACGTCGATGGGGACCGGGTTGGTCGCTCCGACGGGGAGCACTTCGCGCTGCTGCAACACGCGGAGCAGTTTTGGCTGCAACTCCGGCGGCATCTCGCCGATCTCGTCGAGGAACACGACGCCGCCCTGGGCGGCGCGAAAGATGCCGAGCGAGCGGCCGGCGGCTCCCGTGAACGCGCCCTTCTCGTGGCCGAACAACTGGCTCTCGGCAAGCGACGGCGTGAGGGCCGCACAGTTCACCGGGATGAAGGCCTTGTCTTTCCTCGCTCCGCTGCGGTGCAGCAGCCGGGCCCAGAGTTCCTTGCCCGTGCCTGTCTCGCCGGAGACCAGCACAGTGCACTCCACTTCCGCAGCCCGCTCGATCGATCGCGCGATCCGCCGCATCGTGGCATTGCTGCCAAGCACCCAGTTGCCTTGGTCCGGCACGTCAGCAACGCACGCTCCGCGGCTGTCCAGCAAGAGCGCCGGATCGAGCGCACCGCCGCGCGGATCACGGGCGGCACGGTCTGCACTGCGGAAGGCGGTAGGCTTGACTGCCATGGAAGCCGCTACCGGGAAGAGTGGGAGGAACGGACCTGTAGCGGTCTTTCAATCGAACTAACCGCTACGGGACTAACAGTATCTTCGGAAACCAGCCCCGACGCAACGTCTCGGCAGGCTCCGGCCGCCGGGAAAATCACCCTGGTTACCCATGCCCTCCCAGCCCGCCAAAGCCCCACAAAATCAGGGGAAACCGTCGCTTCAGCAGGTCAACGGGAGTCCGCCGCAGTCGGCTGGGCCCGAAAAAAAAGGAGGTGCTGCCAGGGCAGCCGATCGAATTCCCGGGCCGGCTCGAAACCCGCGGCCGCCAGTTCCAACCGCACCTGGGCCTTCGTCATCTTGTGCAGTGGCTTGATCGGCACGGCCGGATCCTCGGCGCGGAACTCGGCCAGCACCAGCACCCCGCCCGCGGCGAGGCTGTCGCGGATCCTCGAGAGCATCGGCGTGGGGTGCGAGAACTCGTGGTACACGTCCACACAGAGCACGAGGTCGACCCCGCCCTGCGGGAGCCGCGGATCGATCGGCGAACCGAGGATCGGCCGGATGTTCGTGAGCCCGTCTTCGCCGGCGCGGCTGGCGAGGAGCCGCAGCATTTCGGGCTGGACGTCGACGGCGTAGACGATGCCCTGCGGACCGACCATCCGCGACAGTTCCAGCGTGTAGAACCCGTTTCCGCAGCCCATGTCGCAGACCCGCATTCCCGGCCGGACGGCGAGCGCTTCCAAGAGCAGGCGGCAGTCTTCTTCCCGCTGCCGGCTCTCGCGCACCAACCAGGGCGCGCCCGTGTAGTGCATCGTCTGGGCGATTTCGCGGCCCATGTGATGCGTCTGCGCCGGTGGAATGGCCAGGCTGCGATCGATGCCCATGTCGATCGGCAAGGGCTCGCCGACGGCCATCCCGCCGCAGGCCCACGCGCATGCCCAGAAGACAACACCCAGCGAAACGACAGCTCGGCCCATGCCGACGAGTATAGAGCGGGACGCGTCAGGCCGCGTCGGCTGCGGCGTCGATCGCCGGGCGGCCGGCATCGTCGAAGAAGCTCACGACCGCGATCCCGCTACGGAGGGCGAAATCGGCGAGGTCGGCAGCATCGACGAGGATGGTTTTTCCGGCCTCGATGGCCAGCACGCTCGCCCCGGCGGCCCGCAGCGATTGCAGCGTGCCGATGCCGATCGTCGGCATGTCGAAGCGGAGATCCTGCTGCGGCTTGGCCACCTTCACCACGACCATGCCGCCCGCGGCACACAGACGCCCGGCGCGACGGATGCATTCGTCGGTGCCTTCGATCGCCTCCAGGGCGAGCGGCGCGCGGTTCTTGACGACCACCGTCTGGCCGATGTCGAGGCGGCCTAGTTCCTTGGCGAGCTGCCAGCCGAAGATCACATCGTTGAGCTGTTGTTTCGTCAGCGGCCGGCCGGCGAGCACGCCGCCCGCGGCCAGCAGTTCCGGTGCCAGGTCGGTCGCCGGGCAGATGCGCACGCCCGCGGCGTCGAAGGCCGCCGTGATCGCTCCGAGCAGGGAATCGTCGCGGTTGTCGCGGCGGCGGCTGACGAAGTGCGGCCAGAAGGTTTTCAGGCCGGTCCAGTCGGGGAAGTGCCGCAGCCAGGCCTGCCGGGCGAAAAGTTTCGTCTTGTGGATCTTGCCCGCCATCGTTGCCCGGCGGCAGCCGTGTTGCTTGAAGAAGCCGATCGCCTTGCCGATCTCGGCCACGCCCACGAAGCCATGGTGGTCGGCGAGCGGCTCGAGCGCGGCATCGGCGTGGTCGCGGATGGAAAGGATCGCGGTGCGGCCGCCGCGGCGGCGCACGGCCTCGGCCACCGCCACGGGGAATCGGCCCCAGCCGGCGAGGATGCCGACCGTCTCGCCGGCGAGGGAAGTCGGGATTCCGGCCATCGTCACGCCGCCTCCGCGGCCCCGCGGTCGGTGGCCGGCTTTTCCAGCGCCTCGACCCGCGCCGACAAGTGCTTGATGTCTTTTCGCATCTCGGGCAGCTTCGACATCGTGGCTAGTTGCAGTTTTCTTTCGCGGAGCTCGATCGCCGGCTCGCCGAGCACGGTCATGCCGGGCGGCACGTCGTTCGACACGCCCGAGCGGGCGCCGAGCACGGCTCGTTCGCCGATGTGCACGTGGTCGCGAACGCCCACCTGCCCGGCCATCACCACCCAGTCGCCCGTCGTCGTGCTGCCCGCCACGCCCACCTGGGAGCAGATCATGTTGTGGGCGCCGAGCCGGCAGTTGTGGGCGATCATCACGAGGTTGTCGATCTTCGTGCCCGTGCCGATCACGGTGGGGCCGTAGGTGCCGCGATCGATCGTCGTGTTGGCGCCGATCTCGACGTCGTCCATCACCTCGACCCAGCCGAGTTGCGCCGAGAGCGTGAGGCCCCCGCCGCCGGCCTTGTAGCCGAAGCCGTAGGCGCCGAGCACCGCGTTGGCGTGGATGATGCAGCGGGCGCCGACCCGCGTCTGGTCGTAGAGAACAGCCCCGGGGAAAATCACCGTATCGGGCCCGATCCGACAGCCCGGCATGATCCGCGCGCCAGCATGGACCGTCGCTCCCGACCCGATCTCGACGTCGGCGCCGATCGTCGCCGTGGGGTGGATGTCGACGTCGTCGCCGAGCCGCGCCGTGGGATCGACGACCGCCAGCGGACTCACCCCGATGCGGGTCTTCGGCTGCGGTGGCCGAAAGAACGTGATCACGGCGGCGAACGCGGCGTGCACATCGGCGACCTCGATCGTCGGCCGGTCGATGCCGCCGACACCGACGGGCACGATCGCCGCCCCCGCGCGGCTCTTCGCCAGGAGATGCAGCTTATCTGCGGCATCGACGAGCGTGACGTCGCCCGGTCCGGCGAGTTCGAGCGTGGCGGCGCCGGTCACCGGCACCGTAACGCCGGCCGCGGTCAGCGTGCCGCTGACGTGCGCAGCGAGCGTCTCGAGCGTGGTTGCCATCTTCCTGCCTCCCTGAAGCGGTTCGGGGGCGGGGAAGATAGGAGGCCTGGGGCCTCGGTCGCAAGGTGGATTCAGGGCCGCTCCAGGCCGCGCTGGGCCATCAGGAGCATGGCCACGACCAGCCCCAGCCGCATCGACCAGAGCACGGTGCGGATCCAGTTGGTGGCAACGAGCCGCGCATGAGCGCCCTCATCCCAGCCGGCGGAAAGGCGCTCGTGGAGGGGCACCTGCACGAGAAACGTGCTGGCCCAGATGGCGGCGAGCACGACGGCCGCCGCCCAAGGCATCCAGGCCGGGATGCCGGCCGGTCGCCGGGCGAGGAGCCACGCGGCGGCGAAGCCCTCGACGAGCATCGCGGGCACGACCACGGCGCCGATCCGGCCGCGGTGCATCGCCTCCCAACGGCCGAAGTCGTGGTGGGGCCAGCCCGACATGAGCGGATAGTGGGCCACCTGCACGCACCAGATCAGGCCCGTCATGAACGCCGTGGCCACCAGGTTGACGATGAGCGGCATGGTCTGCAGCGCCGGGTTGGCAATCCTCAACCGACGAAGATTGTCCGTCCGTCAGTGTAGTCAGGCCCTGCTCTTCACGTCGGCCAGGCCGCCATCGACGCCGATCACCTGCGCGGTCACCCAGCTCTGCGCGGGGTCGAGCAGCCACACGATCGCCCGGGCCACGTCGCCGGCCTCGCCGAGCCGTCCCAAGGGGTGCATGGCGACCGATGCCTTCTCCGCCAGTTCACTCGCCACCAGCCCCGCCGCCAGCGGCGTGCGGACCAGGCCCGGCGCGACCGCGTTGAAACGGATCCGTTGCCGGGCGTAGGTGGCGGCGGCCGAGAGCACGAGGCCGATGATGCCGGCCTTGGCAGCCGCGATCGCCTCGTGGTTGGCCAGGCCGATCCGCGCCGCCGCGCTCGACACGAGCACGACGGAGCCTCCTTCGGCCTTCATGAGCCGGCCGGCCGCACGCACGCAGCCGAAGGCACTGGTGAGATTGGTGGCCAGCGTGGCCTGCCAGTCGGCAGCGCTCGTCAGATGCGCCGGCTTGAGGAAGATCGAGCCCACGCAATTGGCGATCCCATCGAGTCCGCCCAGCTCCGCCGCGGCGCGGTCGGCACAGGCGTCGAGGGAGTCGGGATCCGTCGCCTCGACGGTGGCCCAGGGCATGCCCAATTCGTCACCGACGGCCCCCAGTCGCCCGTCATCGCGGCCCGCGAGGAACACCCTGCCCCCGCCGCCGACGACCAGGCGGGCAACCGCCGAACCGATGCCCCCGCCGCCGCCGACGATCAACACGCGCTGCTTCACGGCTACAGCCAATCACCGACGGTCTGTTCGAGCCGGGCCTCGGCCGCCATGTCGCGAAGCTTGTCCATGGCCCGGGTCTGGATCTGGCGGATCCGTTCCTTGCACACGCCCATTTCCACACCGAGTTCGCGAAACGTCCGCGGTGGCTTGCCGTCGAAGCCAAACCGGGCCACGACGATCTGCCGCTCCCGCGGCTCGAGGTCGCCCAGGAAACTGGCGAACAACTCCTTGAGCATACCGATCTGCTCGGCTGAGCAGTAATCCGCGTTCTCGGGAAGGGCGGCCCGATCCTTCATCGGGTCGTCGGTGGTCACGAACCGCTTCCGCAGCTGGCGGGACCGGTGCGAGATGCGGAAGAAATGCCGCTGGATGGCGTAGGTGGCATAGGTGCTGAAGCGGTTGCCGAGGGCGAAATTGAATTTTTCGACGGCCCGCATGAGGGCGACGTTGCCCTCGCCCACGAGTTCCTCGAACGAGTTGTTCGGGTCGATGAATTTCTTCGCTATCGAGACGACGAGGCGGAGGTTCGACGTGATGAGGATCGCCTTCACGGTTTCCGCCTCGGCCAGCAGGCCCTCGATCTGCTCGATCTGCCGGAGCGATGCCCGGGATCGGTCGAGCCGGCCCCGCTGCGTGGCCGCGCGAAACTTGAGCCAGTTCATGCGGCGGAAGTAATACTGCTCCTCGTCCTTGGAGAGCAGCCGCGTGTGGTAGAGGCTCGCCAGGTAGGGCGTGAGACCCGCCGGGGAAGCGTGCTCCGGCGACCGCTGGTCGAGAGGCACGCTCGCATCGGGCGGCGGCTGGGAGGCGAGCCGCTCGGCATCGGCCTTGAGAAACTGCCGGCAGGGGATGTATTCGATCGTCCGCTCGAACAGCTGCAGCCGCCGCTGGCGGAGAAGAGATCGCTGCTCATCAGCGAGCATCCTGGCCTTCGACGGCCGCTTGGTCCGAGTCACGAGGCGAGAAACTGTTGCCCGCTTGGGCAATCGCTTTGCGTGCGCGATCACGGCATCCCTCCAGACAATCAACCAGCCAGGTGAGACTGCCGAAGACCAACACCAGAAGGACGGCCTGAAGGGCCTTTGAGGTATCAGCGATCGGCGGCGGGGCGACTCGGGAAAGCCGGCCTCGGGCGGCAGTCTTTCCTCCATCACTGGAAAGAACCGCACTGGCGGCGGCTGGCTAACTGGGGCCGATAGAAAGGCGAAAAAGGCACCCGGGGAATGCCCCGGATGCCTTTCGATCGCATTGGTTTCCAGTCGCGTGGGGTCAGCCGGCCACCCGCCGGAGCCGCATCCGCCGCCGGATCGCCGCCCCCACGAGCCCCAATGCACCCAACCCGGCCAGGGCGATGCTCGACGGCTCGGGAACGGCGGTGATCTCCACCATGGCATCGACACCCGCTTCAAATGCCACTTCTCCCAGACCGCGATTGAACACGATCAGGAACGGATCCGACTTCGTGAACGTGCTCGTCCCTGCCGGCGTCAGTTCCAGAAGCACGCCGTAGGCGCCCAGGGGGGCGCTCTCCGCGATCTCGAAAACGAAATGCTCATGGAACGCCCCACCTTCTTCCGTCGCTCCGCCGAGACTGAAGCCCGCGACACCGCCCGTGCTCGTACCCGTTACAGTCACGTGCTGGCCTCCTGCCCACCACAGCTCGAGGCCCACCGTCGGGGTCGTCATCTCTTCGCCATCCCAAAACAGGAGCGGGCCCAGCACGTTGAAGCCGATCTCCTCCTGCTCCTCTTCCGACTCCGGGTCGTACTCAGCAAGAAGCCCGGGGGCAGAATCAAAGCCGGGCGTCGAGCTTTTGAACTTCCCGCCGATGATATCAACGAACTCCGCCTCGAAATACCTGCCATTGTGCGTGACGAGTTTGCCGTCTTCGATTTCCAGTTCGATGTCGCCGGCATGGAGTCCGTCGGCCCGAGCCGAATCGCATCCCAGAACGACCATCGCCAGCAAGGCGACCCACCCGACCCAGCCGCGCGACGACATCCCCGCCAGAACAGACGACAGCCCGAACATGACTCTTCTCCCAAAGAAAAATTGAATACCACCGAGCGTCAACACGTTACTACATACGTTTTGCATTTGCAATATCTTTGCATAAGTGCCTGGCTTCCGCCGCCGGCGGCGACGGCTCGCGATCCATGCTGCAACGCCCGCTCCGGCCAGCCCGAGCGTCGTCGGCTCGGGCACGGGCGTCAGGTAGGCCGCCATCGCATCCACGCCGGCGCTGGGGTTGAGATTCGTGGCGTTCCGCCGAAACGCCATGAGAAACGGCTCGGACGTGCCAAACGTTCCTGTGCCCGCGGCCCCGAGCGTCATGATCACGCCATAGACACCTGCGGGAGCGCCCGAACCGATGGAAAACCACAGGTGTTGATGAAAAGCACCCGTCGGATCGCCGCCGGCAATTTGAAAACCTGGCTTGCCCGCATCATCCGTCGAACCAAGCGTCGCAGTCGAACTCCCGAGGGAGACGGTCATCGACCGCGGAGACTGCACGAGTGCGGTCCCGTTCCAATACAAGACCTCGCGCACGAAATCGAAGCGAATCGCTTCGCCCGCCTGAAGCAGGCCGGCCGCGGAATCGAACCCGGGATTGTCCGTCTGCCCAGAGGGGGGCATGACTCCCGTAAAAACGCGTCCATTGAGCGGCCCGCTATAGGTGCCGCCCGTCGTTGTCAGCCGCGAATTGATCAACATCAATCCGATATCGCCCGAATGGGTCTGGGCATCGGCATACGACGATGCGAGGGCCATTAGGCCCGCCGCGCAGAGGATCAAAAAACCGTCAGTTCGGTTTTGCAAATTCATAATTTTCATCGATCCAAAGCTGGATTTGTGACTGAGTGACCGAATCGACGTGACCATCCGCATAGAGAAAATGACTCGCTGATCCATGGCGGTCAGTCTGCGTTTCAGCGGCGATGTCCTTGAACACCTGCGGCCGATCCTCCTCCCACCAATCGAACCACGAGGGGGCATGGTTGTGGTCAAAATGAGAACTCGTGATGTCGGCAATCTGTTTCGCCTGATTCGCGACGGCCATCGGATCGGAATATTTTTCGAACACCATCACGGTCTTCGACCGTGTCGGAATCTTGTTCAGGTTGTTGATTCCCTTCGAATACGCCGCCTTTTCGTCGAAGGAGAGATAGCCATTCACCGCGAAACTCGATTTCGGTGAGAACCGCTTCGTCGCATCCGAATGCTGCGGATCCGCAAAGGCCACTCCCGACCCGGGCAAACCATTCATCCGGACCTCGCCCAGCGGGTCATCGGCGCAACGACGAATCGCATCCACGCTTTCCACAAAGGGGGCGATCTGGTCGATCCAATGCAGCCGTCGCGACTCCTCCCCCGGATTGTTGTGCGTGCGCGACGGAAACCGACCGCGGTGGGCTTCGGCATATTGGATGATGCCCAAGCCCACCTGCCGCATGTTGCTCGCACATTGCGTCCGCCGGGCGGCAGCACGGGCCGCCTGGACGGCCGGCAGCAGGAGCCCGACGAGCGTGCCGATGATGGCGATGACGACCAGCAACTCCACGAGCGTGAAGCCGGTGCGATGCAAACGACGGCGAAACTGGCTGGCGTTCTTCATATATGCAACTTTATTGCAAGTGTAATGTGGTGGCACATAGCGTCAAGGATGGGGGTGAGACGGCCTGTTGCCCGAATGGCCTCGCTCGCGTCGGGTGGAACGACAGCTCCACCGCAGCTAAACGCGATCTATGGGGACGGGCCAAAGAACGATTCCTACTGGCGGATCGCGCCAGGTGGGGCCAAGAGGCCACCGCGTCGGAATCAGGCTGCCGTCACGAGCGTTTCTCGAGATTTGATCCGTAATTTCAGGCCGTAAAACCTGCCACTGAATCTCTATATGCAGACCGGTTGCATCTGAGTATAGACGGGCGTGCGGCCGGGTCAAGCATCTTTTTTAGGCCGAATTCAAGGCGATTTTTGCAGCCGCACACGGCCCAGGCAGATATTCGAAGAGGCCGGGGGCTGCCGGCGTGACTTTCCTACGGCCTCCCCATCGCTTCATCGATGAGCGGGTCGAAGCCGCGGAGTCCCCAACTCCGGCAGAGATCACGAATCGCGGCCAGGTCGGCGCCGGGGTTGCGGGACAACAACTCAACGATGTCGGCACGGGGCTTCGTGCCCCCTGCATAGACATTGAGCGCGACGAGGTGCGGCAGCGGCACGATCTGCAGTTGACTGCCGGGACGGATGACGACGTCGGCCGCCGCAAGCCCGCCGTTCTCAAGGCTTCAGCGATGCGACCAAGTGTGCCCAGAGCCCAGATCTGTGTTCACACCAAGATCGAGGTCCTCGGTGAACCGCACGTAGCCGTGGGCCGCCAGGGCGACCGCGCCGATGACCACCGACCCCACACCCCGCGACTGGAGCACGTCGGCGACCTTTTCGGCAGCCCGAATCATCGCATCGGGATCGGTCATGAATCAGACCTTGCGGGGCGCCGGCCGCATCGCCGCGAATCATGCCGCCATCCCCAGGGCCGCCTTGACCCGCTCCTCGACGGTCATCCGGCGAACACGGTGGATTTCGGCCTGCCGCGACGCGGCATGGCTGGCGCTGGGCCGCAGTCGCCGAAACGATCGTTCTTCACACATCATGGCATCCTACCCTTTTTTATGAGCGGGCACTGCATCGCCAGCGTGACCGCCCGCCTCCCCGTCGACGAGCGCCGTGCCGGCGAGCGGGGGTTTCCCCCGGCCCGCGCGAAGCAGGTTTTCCACCGTGACTCTGGCGATTTCAGCGAGGGCCTCTCGGGTGAGAAAGGCCTGGTGGGCGGTCACCAGCACATTTGGAAACGTGAGCAGGCGCGACAATTCGTCGTCCTGCAACACCTGCCCCGAGAGGTCCTCGAAAAAAATCCCTTCCTCTTCCTCATAGACATCGATCGCCAGGCCACCGAGGTGGCCGCGTTTGAGGGCTTCGATGACGGCCTTCGTGTCGATGAGTTTGCCCCGGCTGGTGTTGACGAGCATCGCCCCGGGCTTCATCCGGCCGATGGTCTCGACATTGATCAAGTGGTGCGTCTCTGGCGTGAGCGGGAGGTGGAGCGAGAGGATGTCGCTGGCCTCGAGCACGGCATCGAAGGGCTGGTAGTCGATGCCACGGCTCGTCGCCCAATCGATCATCGGATACGGATCGTGGGCGATGACCCGCATGCCGAAACCAAGAAAGATTTCCGCCGCCAGCCTGCCGATTTTTCCGGTGCCGACCACGCCGCAGGTCTTGCCATGGAGATCGAATCCGACGAGCCCATTGAGGGAAAAGTTTTGCTCACGGACGCGATTGAAGGCTCGATGGATGTGGCGGTTGAGCGTGAGGACAAGGGCCGCGGTGTGCTCGGCCACCGCATGGGGCGAATAGGCGGGCACCCGCGTGATCGTGAGCCCAAGGCCCCAGGCGGCCGGCAGATCGACGTTGTTGAACCCGGCACACCGCAACGCCACATGCCGGATCCCGATCGCAGCGAGGTGTTCGACGCAGGCGCGGTCGAGCCTGTCGTTGACGAATGCACAGACGGCCT
Organism: Pirellulales bacterium; assembly: GCA_044234625.1. Taxonomy (GTDB): domain Bacteria; phylum Planctomycetota; class Planctomycetia; order Pirellulales; family UBA1268; genus CACORA01. The sequence continues at coordinate 13,549 of JBIIIP010000001.1, forward strand.
CGGCGCCCCCGGCGATGCCCGCTGTCTCGGCGGTGAGCCGAAAATCGTGAAACGACCATGCAATCGACTCCGCTCCGGCGGCAGCCAGCATGTATTCGCGGTCGTAGGGCTTGGTGTCGTAGAAGGCGACTCGCATGCAGCAGCCTCATGATTTGAGTCGTGCAGCCTAACGGAAAACCGCCGGGGGTTGCTCGGCCGCGCCCGACCGCCTACACTTTTTGAGGAATCAAAACTTAAGTTTTGAGGATTCAAAATGCGGTTCTCTTTCAAAAGAAACGGGCTCCTTACGCTGCAGTCGCGGCGCGGGTTCAGCCTCGTCGAACTGCTCGTGGTGATCGCCATCATCGGCACGCTCGTGGGCTTGCTGCTGCCGGCCGTGCAATCGGCCCGCGAATCGGCGCGGCGCACGGCCTGCTCGAGCAACCTGCGGCAGCTGGGGATCGGACTGTTGGGGCACGAATCGGCGAAGAAATCATTTCCCGCGGGCTATGTCAGCGAGGCACGCCGCACGCCGCAGGATGCAGCCACCCGCGACCGCCCGCCCGGCACCGGCTGGGGCCTGCTCATCGCGGCCTTCATCGAGGAGGGCCAGCTTGCCGACCGCTACCGCGCCGACCTCGGCATCGCCGACCCGGCCAACGCGGTGGTCGTTTCCGCAGCGGTGCCGTTTTTCCGCTGCCCCTCCGACAACGGTCCGCGCGAGGCCTTTGCCGTGCAGCTCGAAACGGGAAGCCCACACCCTTCAGGCGCGATGCTCGGCCGCTCGAGCTACGTGGGCAACGCCGGCCACGGCGAGCCCTGGGGACGACCGCTCGATTCATGGGCGGGGGTGGCCAATGGGCCGCTCTACCGCAACTCGTGGCTCAAGATCAGTCAGGTGACCGATGGCACATCGAAGACGGTCTTTCTCGGCGAGCACCTCTCGAGGCTTTCGCAGAAGGCCTGGGCCGGCACAGTGCCTGGGGCTTTCTCGCAGCCCACGCCCGAATTCGTGCAGTCGAGCCAGAGCGAGCCGGACGCCGCCGCGACACTCCTGCTCGTGCACAGCGGGCCGGCCGAAGACGAGCCCGGCGTGATCCATCCGCCGAACGACCCACACGCCCACGTCTGCCAGATGTATTCCGACCACCCGAACGGCTGCAACGTAATGTTTGGCGACGGCGGCACGCGGTTCATCGCCAACTCCATCGAGCCAACCGTCTGGGCCGCGCTCTCGAGCTTCAACGGCGCCGAGGCGGTGTCGGGGGATGCGTTCTGAGGCCGTTCAACATCCCGATCAGTGACGCCGCCTCTGCGGCTGAGATCGGGCTCGTGCGGCGGCTGGCAGTCACAACGCAGATGGCGGCGATCACACAGGGCTCGATCGCTGCCAGGCCGCGGAATCCCCCTCCGCAACAAAAGTTCGCTCCCGGAGCCTGGGCCATGGGCCTGGCAGTCGTCGAGCTTGCGCGGGCCCCGTGGAGACGTCATGGAGCTATAGACTGGTCCGCATGGCCGGAAATCTCATCCTCGTGCTCGGCGACCAACTCGACCGCAAGAGCGCCGCGTTCGATGGCTTCGACCGCGGCCGCGACCGAGTGTGGATGGCCGAGGTGGCGGAGGAATCGACGCACGTCTGGACCCACAAGGGCAGGATCACCGTCTTCCTCGCGGCGATGCGCCACTTTCGCGATTGTCTGGAGATGGAGCGAATCAACGTCGATTACACCGAGCTCGCGGCGAAGCCTGTCGCTAAGGAGCCGCCATCGCTCGCCGCCGCCCTGCTCGCCAGCCTTGCGCGGCTGAAGAAGACCGGCCAGGCGCCCGCCCGGCTCGTGATGGCGGAGCCCGGCGAGTGGCGGGTGCAGGAAACGCTCCGCGCCGCCGCGAAGAAAGCGGGCATCCCGCTCGAGATCCGCCCCGATCGCCACTTCTTCTCCAGCCGCGAGGATTTCGCCGCCCATGCCCGCGGCCGCAAGCAGCTGCGGCTCGAATACTTCTATCGTCCGTTGCGCGAGAAATTCGGCGTGCTCATGGACGACGGCGAGCCGGCGGGCGGACAGTGGAATTACGACGTCGAGAATCGCGGTGCGTTTCCGCAGGCCGGCCCCGGCACGCTGCCCGCGCCGGTGCGGTTCTCACCCGACAAGACGACCCGCACGGTGATCGATCTCGTGAACGCCCGGTTTGCCTCCCATCCGGGCCGCCTCGACGATTTCGACTGGCCCGTGACCCCGGCGGATGCCCGCGCGGCCCTCGACGATTTTCTCGCCCACCGGCTCGCCAATTTCGGCCGCTACCAGGACGCCATGTGGACCGGCGAGCCCTGGCTCTACCACTCGCGGCTCGCCCAGGCGATGAACATGAAGCTCCTCGACCCGCGCGACGTCGTCGCCGGCGCGGAGAAGGCGTGGCGGAAGGGCAAGGCGCCGTTGGAGGCCACGGAAGGATTCATCCGCCAGGTGATCGGCTGGCGGGAATACGTCCGCGGCGTCTATTGGCACTTCATGCCGGAATACATCGACCGCAATGCCCTCGGCGCCGACCTTCCGCTGCCGAACTTCTATTGGACCGCGGCCACCGAGATGAAATGCCTCCAGGATGCGCTGGGGCAGACGCTGCGCTACGGGTACGCCCACCACATCCAACGGCTCATGGTCACCGGCCTCTTCGCGCTGCTCATGGGGGTGAAGCCGCAGCACGTGCACGAATGGTATCTCGCCGTGTATGTCGATGCGGTCGAGTGGGTCGAGCTGCCGAACACGCTCGGCATGAGCCAATTCGCCGACGGCGGCATCATGGCGTCGAAGCCGTATTGCGCCTCAGGCGCCTACATCGACCGCATGAGCAACGCCTGCGCGGGCTGTCGGTTCAAGCCGAAGCTCGCGAGCGGCCCGGATGCCTGCCCCTTCACCACGCTGTATTGGGACTTCCTCGCCCGGCACGAGAAACTGCTCGCGCGGAACCAGCGGATGACGATGCAGCTGAAAAATCTCGGCCGCAAGGAGAAGGACGAACTGCGGTCCATCCGCCGGCAGGCCGACGCCCTCCGCGAAAAGTAACACGCTCTCGCGGCCGCCGCCGCGGGGCGCATGGGCCCGCTATTTGGACGGCGGCGTGGGGAGAAGTTCCGGCGGCGGAGCAGGCGTGGGCTCGCCGACGAGCACGCTCTGGGTGCCGTCGTCGATCGCCGTGGCAGGCGACACCGGCGATGCGGCCGCTTCCTCACGCACCGGCTCGCGAGCCAAGGCCGGGGATTCCGGGAATTGCAGCCCTGGATCGGCGGGCGGCCGGACGGGCTGCGGCTGGACAGGCATCGGCCGAGCTGCAGGATCGGCCATCGCGTTCACCGACGGCTGGGGCGACACGCCACGCGGACCCGCCATCGCGGGCCGCGGTCGCGGGCCGATCCCGCCCGGAGCGACGGGCCCCGTGGTGAATCCTTCCACGGGCACACCAGCCCGGATCGCGCGGCGCACATCGACAGGCCGCGGCGGCAACTCCGCGGCCGCCTCCATTCGCCGCTCCATCGCCTCCAGCCGCATGATCCGCCGTTCGATGATCCGCTCGGTGCGCGGATTGGCGCGCGCCTCGCTCACGATGCCCCACGCGCACACGGCGCACACCGCCATGGCCAGGGCTTGCATGACGATCCGCGACAGGTCGATCGGGTGGGATTTCATCGGAGTTCTCCTCGTGCAAACGGCAACTGGAAGGAGCCTCAATATCCGCGTTCGCCGCGGAAAGAACCAGTCGCTGACCGGGCGGCCGCGGCGCGGCGAATTGCCGCCGCCGGGCTGGATTGCCTAGATTGACGGGATTCCCGCGAAATCCCTCCCCCCGAACGCCCGTCGATGACGTCCTACAACCTCACCCACCTCCGCCAGCTCGAAGCCGAGAGCATCCACATCATCCGCGAGGTGGCCGCCGAATTCGAAAACCCGGTGATGCTCTATTCGATCGGCAAGGATTCGGCCGTCATGGTGCGGCTGGCGGAGAAGGCGTTTTATCCGGCCAAGCCCCCCTTCCCGCTCATGCACATCGACACGACGTGGAAGTTTCGCGAGATGTACGCGCTCCGCGACGGATACGTCGCCCAAGAGCTGGGCCTCAAGCTGATCGTGCACGTCAACGAGGAGGGACGGGCCCAGGGCATCAATCCCATCACGCACGGCAGCAAGGTGCACACCGACATCATGAAAACGCAGGCCCTGCGGCAGGCCCTCGACAAGCATCGGTTCGACGCCGCCTTCGGCGGTGCCCGCCGCGACGAGGAGAAGAGCCGGGCGAAGGAGCGGGTGTTTTCCTTCCGCGATGAGTTCCACCGCTGGGACCCGAAGAACCAGCGGCCCGAGCTGTGGAACCTCTACAACACGAAAGTGCGGAAGGGGGAGAGCATCCGCGTGTTTCCCCTCTCCAATTGGACGGAGCTCGACGTCTGGCAATACATCCACCTGGAGCGGATCCCGATCGTGCCCCTGTACTTCGCGGCCGAGCGGCCGATCGTGCGGCGGGACGGCGTGATGATCATGGTGGACGACGACCGGCTGCCGCTGCATCCGGGCGAGAAGCCGGAAATCCGCCGCGTGCGGTTCCGCACGCTCGGCTGCTACCCCCTCTCGGGCGCCGTCGATTCGACCGCCACCACGCTGCCGGAAATCATCCAGGAAATGCTCCTCACCACATTTTCCGAGCGGCAGGGCCGCCTCATCGATTCCGACGAGGCCGGATCCATGGAGAAGAAGAAGAAGGAAGGATATTTCTGACGGGCTGGAGCCCGTCGCATTTCTATGTCACACCAATCAGCCCTCATCGCCTCCGACATCGACGCCTACCTCGCGCAGCACGAGCGCAAGGAGCTCCTGCGGTTCATCACCTGCGGCAGCGTGGACGACGGCAAGAGCACCCTCATCGGCCGGCTGTTCTACGAGTCGAAGATGATCTACGAGGATCAGCTGGCCGCGATCCGCAAGGATACGTCGCGGTATGGCACGACGGGCGAAGAGGTCGATCTGGCGCTGTTCACCGACGGCCTCGAAGACGAGCGGCAGCAGGGGATCACGATCGACGTCGCCTACCGCTACTTCTCCACCGACAAGCGGAAGTTCATCATCGCCGACACGCCGGGCCATGAGCAGTACACGCGCAACATGGCCACGGGAGCCTCGACGGCCGACCTGGCGATCATCCTCATCGACGCCCGCCACGGCGTGCTGCCGCAGACGAAGCGGCATTCGTTCATCGTGTCGCTTTTGGGCATCAAGCACATCGTCGTGGCCATCAACAAGATGGACATCGTGGGCTACGACCAGGCCGTGTTCGAGCGGATCAAGGCCGACTACGTCGACTTCGCCTCCCGCCTGGAGCTGCCGGACGTGCACTTCATGCCGATCTCGGCGCTGAAGGGAGACAACGTCGTCGCCCTGAGCCCGAACATGCCCTGGTACACAGGCGCGCCGCTGATGCCCCTCTTGGAAACGGTCTACATCGGCTCCGACCGCAACATGGAGGATTTCCGGTTTCCCGTGCAGCTCGTGCTGCGGCCGAACCTGGATTTCCGGGGTTTTGCCGGCACGGTCGCGTCCGGCATCATCCGCCGGGGCGACGAGGTGATGTCGCTCCCCTCGCGGAAGAGAAGCCGCGTGAAATCGATCACCACGTTCGACGGCGAATTGGCGGAGGCCTTCGCGCCGCAATCGGTCACGCTCACGCTCGAGGACGAGATCGATTCCAGCCGCGGCGACATGCTCGTGCGGCCGGGCAACGTGCCCAAGGTCGACCACCGCTTCGACGCCATGGTGGTGTGGATGAGCGACGAGCCGCTCGTTCCCGGGAAACAGTATCTCTTCAAGCAGACGAGCAAGGTCGTGCCCGGCGCGGTGGGCACGCTGCGCTACCGCGTCGACATCAACACGCTCCACCGCCAGCCGGCCCCCACGCTCGCGCTCAACGAGATCGGCCGCTGCGCGATCACGCTCACCAGCCCGATCGCCTACGACGCCTACCGCCGCAACCGCGCCACCGGCGCGTTCATCATGATCGACCGCGTGAGCAACGCCACGGTCGGCGCCGGCATGATCCTCGACCGCGAGCCCGAGGATGGCCGCAAGGACCACTGGGAAGACGAGCCGGCCGCCGAGCACCTGCACGTCTCCGGCAGCGGTGTCACCGCCCCGGAACGGGAGGCGAGGTTCGGCCAGAAGCCGGCCACCGTGCTGCTCACCGGGCTCACCGGCTCTGGCAAGTCGACGATCGCCCGGCTCGTGGAGCGCAAGCTCTTCGACATGGGCCACGCGGTGGCCGTGCTCGACGGGGAGACGCTGCGGCTGGGCATCAGCCGCGACCTGGGATTCTCGGCCGACGAGCGGAGCGAAAACCTCCGCCGCGGCGCCGAGGTGGCCAAGCTCTTCAACGACGCGGGCATCCTTTGCCTGGCGGCCTTCCTCGCCCCCGACGAGGCGGTGCGGCAGAAGGCGGCCGACCGTGTGGGCCGGGAGCGGTTTCTTGTCGTGCATCTCTCCGCGCCGGTCGACGTCTGCCGGCAGCGCGACACCGACGGCCACTACGCGCTGGCCGATTCCGGTGAGATCGCCAGCTTCCCCGGCGTTTCCGCCCCCTACGAGCCCCCGCCCAGCCCTGACCTCGTGATCCCCACCCACGATTTGCCGGTGGGAAAGTGCGTTGACGCCGTGATCGCGCTGCTCGAGCAGCGCGGCATCCTCTCCTCATGACGGCCCTCATCGGCATCCTCACCGTTTCCGACCGGGCCAGCCGGGGCGAGTATGCCGACGAGGGCGGCCCCGCGATCCGGGCCTATCTCGCGGAGGTGCTCGCCTCACCGTGGGAGCCGCGGGAGCGGATCGTGCCCGACGACATGGCGGCGATCGCCACGGCGATCCGCGGGCTGGCCGACGAGGGCTGCTGCCTCATCGTCACGACAGGCGGCACGGGGCCAGCCCCCCGCGACGTCACGCCGGAGGCCACGGAGCAGGTGTGCACGAAGCTGCTGCCGGGCTTCGGAGAACGGATGCGGCAGGTGTCGCTGCAACATGTGCCCACGGCGATCCTTTCCCGGCAGACCGCGGGCGTGTGCGGCACTGCCCTCGTCGTCAATCTGCCGGGCAGGCCGAAGAGCATCCGCGAGTGCCTCGACGCCGTGTTTCCCGCGATTCCCTACTGCATCGACTTGATCCACACCGGGAATCCGCGGCCGCCACGGCTGGAGACCGACGCAACTCGACTCGTCGCGTTCCGCCCGGCCCGGTAGGATGCTCGCCGTTTCTTTCTTCTGGAGGTGATTCAGCCATGTGGTTCATTCAAGGCCTGCTCGCGTTTCTCGGCCGCGCGATGATCGTGACGATCTTCCTGATGAGCGCCGTGGGCAACAAGATTCCGAAGTTCAACGACGTGGCCGGCTACATGGCGGCGGAGGGCGTGCCGCAGCCGAAGATTCTCCTCGCCGGCGCGATCGCCTTCCTCATCCTCGGCGGACTCTCCGTGCTGCTCGGCTACAAGGCCCGGTTCGGCGCACTCTTGCTGCTCGTCTTCCTGGCCGCCGCGACTTACTACTTCCACGACTTCTGGAAGGCGCCGGCCGAAAAGCAGCAGGCCGAGATGATCAACTTCATGAAGAATCTCTCACTGATGGGCACGATGGTGTTTTTGATCGCCAACGGCCCCGGCCCGGGCAGCCTCGACGGCCGCGTGAAGCCCATCTCCATGGACGAAGAGTAGTCGCGAAAGTGGCATAGACCCGCGGTCTGTGACGCCCCAACGTGGCATAGACCTCCGGTCTGTGACTAAAAAGTTCGACAGACCGGAGGTCTGTCGCCACGTGAGGAGAGATCTGTCGCCACGTGGGGTTGCGCGGGGCTGTCCACGCCCCGTGAGCCGGGCTATGGGAGCGAGCGCAGCCAGGATGGCGAAGCGCAGCGGACATGCAGAGAGCAGATGCCTGGAGGGCATCTGCGAGCGTCCGACGATGGGGCGTGGGCAGCCCCGCGCCGGATGGAGCGCATTCGGGTCACGCCAGGTCGCGGGCGATGGCTGGGGCGAAGTAGGTGAGGATCGCGTCGGCCCCTGCCCGCTTGATCACCAGCAGGCTCTCCAGGGCCGCCTTTCGCCCGTCGATCCAGCCGTTGGCCGCCGCCGCCTGGATCATGGCGTATTCGCCGCTCACCTGGTAGGCGAACGTCGGCATGCCGAACGCCTGCTTCACACGGTGAATGACATCGAGGGCGGTGAGGGCCGGCTTCACCATCACCATGTCGGCCCCCTCGGCGACGTCGAGGGCCACCTCGCGCAGGGCCTCGGCAGTGTTGGCCGGGTCCATCTGGTAGGTCTTCTTGTCGGCGGTGCCGAGCGACGCCGCGCTGCCCAGAGCGTCGCGGAACGGGCCGTAGAAGGCCGACGCATACTTGGCCGCATAGGAGAGGATGCAGACGTCCTGCCGACCCGCCGCGTCGAGCCCCGCGCGGATCGCGCCCACGCGGCCATCCATCATGTCGGACGGGGCCACGACGTGGCAGCCGGCGTCGGCCAACGCCAGGGCCTGCCTGCAGAGCACGGCCACGGTCTCATCGTTCAGAACCCTGCCATCCTCCACGAGGCCGTCATGGCCGTGGGGCGTGTAGGGATCGAGCGCGACGTCGCAGATGATGCCCACCGCATCCCCCAGCCTGGCGCGGACCGCGCGGACCGCGCGGCACACGAGGCTGTCGGCCGCGAAGGCCTCGCGGGCGTCGGCGGATTTGTGTGCGGCCTCGACGACGGGAAACAGGGCGATGGCCGGAATCCCCAGTTGCCGGGCGTCGTCGGCAGCCTTCACGATTCCGTCGATCGACAGCCGCTCCACGCCCGGCATGCTCGCCACGGGCTGGCTGGCCCCATGCTCGTGCACGAAGAGCGGCCAGATCAGGTCGGCCGGTGAGAGGGCAGTTTCGGCGACGGTCCGGCGCAGCCACTCGTGCTGGCGGGTGCGGCGGAGGCGGGTGTGGGGATACGCACCGGGGGCGTGCATGGGGCTCACCGATGGTCCACGAGCACGGCCGACTCCACCGCGAACGGGCCGTCGACGCCCTCCCCGACCCGCGTTGCCACGGCGCAGGATTCGTCGGTCTCCCACACGCACACCTTCCGGGCCACCACGCCCAGATCGCCGAGCACGCCGGGCGCGACGACCTCGAGCAGATACCGGGCCATGTTCTCGGCGGTGGGGTTCCAGGGCATCACGAAGTATTTCGTCGGCTCGACCATGCGGATGGCCGCCAGGGCATTGGCGTCTTCCTCGTAGACGAGAAACGCGTGGTCCCAGTTGGCGTCGAGCCAGCCGAGCATCCGCTGCTTGATCTGTGAGAAGTCGACGATCCGGCCGACTGCGTCCACTTCCGCGCCGCCGTTGACGCCGACCACTTCGATGTCGACGCGGTAGTTGTGGCCGTGAAAAAATGCGCACTTGCTCTCGTGCCGGTAGAGCCTGTGCCCCGCGCAGAACTTCAGCTGGCGAACGAGGGAGAGCTGGGTGGCGGGCTCGTGCATGGCGTGGGTCAGACGGCGGCGGCCGACTCCCGGGCGACCGATTCCACGCGGATCGGCCGGATGTCGAACTTGGGATTCTGGCCGAGGAACCGGCAGGGGTTGTTGTGGAACACCTCGATCGCCTCCTGCAGCGAGTGGCCGCGGCGGCGGAATTCGAGGATGCATTCCTGGAGTGTGAACGGGTCGCTCGGCCCCCAGTCGGCCGACGAGTTCACGAGGATCCGCTCATGGCCGTATTTCTCCAGCATGTCGACGGCCCGCTTCGGCGAGCACTTCGTGATCGGATAGAGCGTGAAGCCCACCCAGTAGCCGGCGTCGAGGCAGGGCTTGATCGTCTGCTCCTCGACATGGTCGATCCAGATCCGCGCGGGATCGACGTCCATGCCGGCCAGCACCTCCAACACCCGCTTCGTGCCATGGGCCTTGTCGGCCAAGTGCGGTGTGTGGATGAGGACGAGCTGCCCGTGCTTCATCGCCATGTCGACGTGGGCCTCGAGCGACTCGCATTCGTTCCTCGTCGACTTGTGGAGCCCGGTCTCACCCACGCCCAGCACCGTCGGCTTGGCGAAGAATTCGGGGAAGTGCGCCAGCACCTCGCGGGTGAGCGTGGGGTTCTCGGCCTCCTTGGGATTCACGGCCACCCAGCAAAAGTGGCGGATGCCGTACTGCGCGGCCCGCGTCGGCTCGAATTCACTGATCTGGCGGAAGTAGTCGAGAAACGTTTGGGGATAGAGCCTGTCGAAGCCGGCCCAGAAAGCCGGCTCGGCCACGGCCACGACGCCGCTCATCGCCATGCGCTCGTAGTCCTGCGCAGTGCGGGCGATGGCGTGGTAATGAGGCTGGATGATCTGCATAAGTGCGTCTCCGCTGCGGAAGCCTAGACGGTGGCGAACAGCTCGAGGAGGGCGACGGTCCGCTCCTTGGCCGGCTTCTGTTCGGCCACGATCTGCAGGGCCCGACGGATCACCGCCAACCTCTTCTCATCAGCCGCTGCATGACCGTTGCGGTCCTGTCCGCGAGCCACGGCCGCGTCGTAGCGGTCGAGGTAGGCGGCGATCTCCAGCAGCTGATGCCGCGATTCGAGGAAGTAGTTTTCGACGACTTGCGATGGGGTCAGCATGGGAAGCCTCGCGAGCGTGGGGGGCTCAAAGCTGTGTGGGGTTCGGGGCGTCGCCGTAGACGGCCTTGGGGTCGAACGTCTTTTCATGCTCGACGAACTCGAGCGCCGTGCCCGCCACGCGGCCCGCACCCACCGGCACCTTCCGGTAGAAGCAGGAACGGTAGCCGACATGGCAACTGGCGCTGCCGGCGATCTCCACGCGCAGCCACACGCAGTCTTGGTCGTCGTCGATTCTCATTTCCGTGACCTTCTGCACCAGGCCGCTCGTCGCGCCCTTGTGCCACAGCTGCTGGCGGCTGCGGCTCCAGTAATGGGCCTCACCCGTTTCGATCGTCTTGGCGAGTGCCTCGCGATTCATGACGGCGACCATCAGCACCTCGCCGGAGTGATAGTCGGTGGTCACGCAGGGGATCAGCCCCGCGGCATCGAACTTGGGGGCGAGTTCATGCCCCTCCTCCACCTGCTCGACGGTGACGCGCTTGCCAAACATTGAATCAGGGGAGGCGAAACCGGACACGCTCGGGGGCTCCTGGGCGGTGCAGATCTGGGGCGAGATGGAAACCCTGCTCTTTGACGGTAAGTGTACCCTGCGAATCGGCGGCGGCGATTGACCGCGCCGGAGCGCGGGGCGTAGGCTCCAGCAGCTGATTTGCACTCATTTTTGGGCAGGCAGGAGTCATCTCATGTGCTGGCACCGAGCGATCCTCTCCGGCCTCACCGGGCTTTTCATCGCGGCGGTGGCCGGCAGGGCGATGGCCGCCGACTGGCCCACCTTCCGCGGGCCCGACCGCACCGCCGTGGCCCCCGACCGCGACCTGCTGGAAGCCTGGCCGCCCGAGGGGCCAAAACTCGTCTGGCAAGCCACCGGCGCGGGCCGCGGCTACGCCAGCCTGGCCATCGTCGGCGACCGCATCTACACCCTCGGCGACGGGCTCTCGGAGGCACCCGACGCGGATGAATACCTCACCTGCTTCGACCGCACCACCGGCAAGCGGGTGTGGATGACGAAGACCGGCCAGCCATGGAACGACGGCCAGGAATCGTGGCAGAGCTCGCGGAGCACGCCCACGGCCGACGGCGATGGCGTCTATGTGGTCACGCCGGCCGGCGTGCTCATCGCCTGCGACGCCGCCACCGGGCGGGAGCGCTACCGCATCGATCTGCCGGCGCAGTTCGGCGGCAGCAAGGGAGATTCCTGGGGCTACAGCGAGAGCGTGACGATCGACGGCGACCGTCTCATCTGCACTCCGGGAGGCGAGCGAGCCACGATCGTCGCGCTCGACAAGCGCACCGGGAAGCCCGCCTGGACCTGCCCGATCAAGGGGGATCGCGGTGCCGGTCACTCGTCGATCGTGACCGCCTCCCTCGGCAGGCGGAAGGTCTACGTGCAGACCACCGCCGCCGGCGCCTTCGCGGTCGATGCGCGCACCGGCGGCTTTCTCTGGGCCTACCCCATCGAACAGACGACGGCCGTGATCCCCACGCCGATCGTGAAGGGCGACCTCGTGTTCTTCGCCGCCGGCTACAAGCGCGGCGGCGCACTCCTCCAGCAGGTGCCCGGCGCGGGAGGCGCGGTGGCCGTCAAGGAGATCTACGGCCTTAAGCCCGAACTCGCCAACAAGCACGGCGGGATCGTCCTCGTCGGCGACCACCTCTACGGCTGTGCCGACGACCAGCCGATCATCTTCTGCGCCGAGCTGATGACCGGGAAGGTGGTGTGGAAGCAGCGGGGCAGCGGCACGGGCTCGGCCACGGTGCTGGCCGCCGATGGGCATGTCTACGTGCGCTACGCCGACGGCACGCTTTCGCTTCTCGAGGCGAGCCCCACCGGATACGAGGAGAAGGGAACATTCACGGTGCCGGGCAGCGGCGGCCGTCCGAGCTGGGCCCACATGGTGATCCTCGACGGGCTGCTCTACCTCCGCGAAGGCGACGCCCTCCTCTGCTACGACCTGCGGTCGCGCGGCTGACGGCGGTCTACCACAGCCCGAGCCATGCCGCCGCTCGGCTCCCCAGCACGAGCAGGCCGATCACCGCGGCCATGGCGGCGCTCACGAGCACGCCGGCGCTGGCGATGTCGAGCCCGTCGCGGATCCGCGGATGCCGCCCCACGTCGATCGCCCGGGCAAGCGACTCGATCGCCGTGTTGAAGATCTCCGCCACGAGCACGATGCCGATCGCCGCGGCGAGCAGGCTCCACTCGATGAGCGACACACGCAGCACGGCCGCCGCCACGACGACCGCCAGGGCCGTCCACACATGCACGAAAAAGCTGCTCTGCGTCCGAAACGCGCGGCGCAGGCCACGAAACGCGTCACGGAACTTGTGCGACCAGGAGCGGCGCGGCTGCATCAGTTCGACAGTCGGGCCTTCCGGCCCGCCACCTCGCCCGACCTTCACCCAACCTTGACGTAGGGATCGCCCTTCTTCCAGTTGCACGGGCACAACTCGTCGCTCTGGAGCGCGTCGAGCACGCGGAGCACTTCGGCCACGTTGCGGCCGACGCGGCCCTGGTTCACGTCCACCCACTGGATCACGCCGTGCGGATCGACGATGAACGTGGCCCGCAGACAGTAGCCTTCCGTCTTCTCCAGGATGCCCAGCTCGGGCGCCAGCTTCTGGGCGGCGATGAGCGGATAGCCGAGATTTTTCAGGTCGGCGTGCGACCGGCGCCACATCATGTGCGACCATTCGTTGTCGGTGCTGCCCCCGACCACGCTCGTGTCGCGGTCGGCGAACGCCTTGAGCTGCTTGTTGAATTCGGCCAGTTCCGTCGGGCAGACGAACGTGAAATCCTTGGGATAGAAGAAGTACACAACCCACTTGCCGGCGTAGTCGGCGTTGGTGAGGACTTTGATGCCGTCCTTTTCCGTGCCCACGCAGGCCTGGCAGGAAAACTGGGGAAAGGCGTCGCCGACGGTGAGCATGGGGTGCGGTCTCCGAGTCTCGGGCCGATGAAACAGGCCCAGAGTGTACGGGTGCCATGCGCGGCGTTCAACATCCGTCGGCCGGCAGTTCATGCGATACTGCTTCGCCGCCGGGTTCGCTCCCGAAACACGATCCCATGCCTGCCGACACACCATCCCGCGATCCCCGCATCCACGCCCACGGCCTCACCGCCCGCACCGTCGTGGTGGCGCCGCGGCGCGCCGACCGCCCGCACGATGTCGCCACGCCGCGCGTCGCCGAGGCGGCGTGCCCGTTTTGCGTCGGCCACGAGGCGCTCACGCCACCGGCCGTGCTCGAATCGCCGCCGACGGCGGCCGGCCCCTGGCAGGTGCGCATCATCCCCAACCGGTATCCGATCGTCGAGCCGCTGGGGCACGCAGCGGCGTTGCCGATCGACACGCGGCCGGCACACGGCCTGCATGAGGTGGTCGTCGAGTCGCCCGCCCACGACCGCTCGATCCTCGACGTGCCTCCGGAACGCTGGCGCGCCGTATGGGATCTCGTCCGCCGGCGGCTGGCCATGCTCGCGGAGCGCCGCGACCTCTCGTGGGCGACCGTCTTCAAGAACTCCGGGCCGCGGGCCGGGTCCTCGCTCGAGCATCTCCACAGCCAGCTCGTCGGCCTCGATTTCGTGCCGCCGCTGGTCGCCGTGGAACTCGACGCGGCCGCCCTCCGGCCCGATCCTTTCGGCGACCTCATCCATCAAGCCGAAGCGGGGGACTGCATCGTGGCCACGGCCGGGGATCTCGTGGCGCTCGTGCCACCGGCGCTACGGCAGCCGTTTGAAACGTGGATCCTGCCGCGGGTTCGGGCCCCGCATTTCCACGCCGCCGAGCCGGCGCACGCGACGGCCCTGGCCGACCTGACCCGCGACGTGATCAGCCGCCTCGAGACCGTGTCTCCCGGCGTTGACTTCAACTGGTGGCTGCACCAGGCGCCGTTCGCCCACCATCCCCATCCGGCGGCCGACCGCTGGCACTGGCATCTGGAAATCGTTCCCCGGCTGGCCCAGTTCGCCGGCTTCGAACTCGGCACCGGCTGCCACATCTCCACGCTCTCGGCACGGGATTCGGCTCGTGCGCTGGCCGACGCCGCCAGGTCTTCCTGACCGTCACAACCCGCATTGCGTTTGGCGCGGGTCGCACGACCACCGACAATCGTCCCGTCTTCCTCTTCTCTCTCCCACGAGTGTCGCATGGCCGCGGTCCGCTTCGTTTTCGTCCTCCACGACCACCAGCCCGTCGGCAACTTCGACGAGGTGATCGAGCAGGCGTATCGCGACAGTTACCTGCCGATGCTCGAACTGCTCGAGCGGCACCGGGGCATCCGCCTCGCGCTGCACACCAGCGGCCCGCTCGCCGAGTGGCTCGATCGCCATCATCCCGATTACCTCGATCGCATCGCGCGGCTCGTGGCCGACAGGCGGGTCGAGATCGTGGGCGGGGCGTTTTACGAGCCTGTCCTGGCGATGCTGCCCGCGCGGGACCGCGTCGGGCAGATCCGTTCGTTCACCGAGTGGCTCGAGCGACGGTTTCGCACCACGGTTTCCGGTATGTGGGTCGCGGAGCGGGTCTGGGATCCGGGCATGGTCCACGACCTCGCCGCGGCCGGTGTGCAATGGACGATCCTCGACGATTTCCATTTCAAGGCGGCCGGCCTCGAGGATCACGAACTCGACCGGCATTGGCTCACCGAGGGAGATGGCGCGACGCTGGCGGTGTTCCCCGTCAGTGAGCATCTCCGCTACGTGATTCCGTTCGCGGCCCCGGAGGCTGCGATCGACCACCTGCGGCACCTCGCCGCACGGCGGCCCGGCGCCGTGGGTGTCTTTGGCGACGATGGCGAGAAATTCGGCGTCTGGCCGGAGACGTTCCGCACCTGCTTCGAAGAGCGCTGGCTGGAGAGGTTCTTCGGGCTCTTGGAGGCGAACCGCGACTGGATCGAGATGGCCCTCCCCTCGGAGATCGTCCGCGACACGCCGCCGGCTGGAACCGTCTGGCTGCCGGAATGCAGCTACCGCGAAATGACCGAGTGGGCGCTCTCTGCCGACGCCCAGCAGGCCTGCATCGCCGCCCGCAAGGCGGCCACCGGTGACCCACGGCTCACCAAAGCGGCCCGCTACATCCGCGGCGGCACATGGCGCAACTTCCGCCACCGCTATCCTGAGGCCAACGAGATGTATGCCCGCATGATGACGGTGAGCACGCGGCTGGCGCGGCTCTCGGCTGCGGGCACGGCGGAGCCGGCCCTGCTCCACGACGCCACGCGGCATCTCTATCGCGCGCAGTGCAACTGCACCTATTGGCACGGCGCCTTTGGCGGCATCTACCTTCCCCACCTGCGCAATGCCGTGTACCGCGAGCTGATCGCCGCGGAGGCCGCCGCCGACCGCTCCGAACGGCGGCGCGGGCCGTGGGTCGAGGCCACGACCGACGATTACGACTTCGACGGCCGCATGGAAGTGCGGCTCTCGGGCGACGGTCTGGACGCCTGGATCGCGCCCGCCCGGGGCGGCATGCTCTACGAACTCGACGTGCGCGACACGCCGCACAACCTTCTGGCCACGCTCGACCGCCGGCCCGAGGCCTACCACGGACAGGTGATCGCCGGCCCCGGCGCGTCGCCAAGCGTGGTCGACGCGTCGCGCGCCACGCCATTCAAACAGGAAGGCCTGGAGCGGATGGTGCGGTATGACCGGGCGCGGCGGAAGAGCCTCATCGACCATTTTTACGACGTCGACGTGGCCACGGCGGCGGTGATCGACGGCACGGCGATGGAGCGGGGCGACTTTGCGGCCGGCGTCTACGAGGCGAGCATCCGCCGTAATCCAGGCCGCATCCAGGTGCTGCTGACGAAAGCGGGCAATGCGTGGGGCATCCCGTTCACGCTCTCGAAGGCCGTCACACTCGAGGCAGGCAGCCGGACACTGGAGATCGCCTACAAGCTCGAGGGCCTGCCGCCCGACTTCCGCCAGCACCTCGCGGTGGAGTTCAACTTCGCGGGGATGCCCCCCCGGGCGGCGGGCCGGTTTTTCTACGACGAATCCCGGCGCGAGGTTGGCGAGCTGGGCACGCGGCTCGATCTTCCGGCCGTGCGGTCCATCGGGCTCGTCGACGACTGGCTGGGCATCGACGCGCGGCTGGTGTTCGCGGAGGCGAGCAACGGCGCCCCGGCCGGCCTGTGGACGTTTCCGATCGAGTCGGTGAGCCAGTCGGAGGCCGGATTCGAGCTCGTGCATCAATCAGTGGCCGTGGTGCCGCACTGGCTCGTCACTCCCGACGGCGACGGCACATGGCGGATGGCGATGCGGCTCTCGATCGGCAACCTGAAGGCGCCGATTCCGGCCGGCGCGACGCCGCGCGAGGCGGCGTTCGTCGGCTGATAATCATGCCGTGAGTCTGTCGGCCCCGTGGGCGAGCAGCCGCACGGGAATCGGTCGCAGCCGGGCGGCGAGCGCCTCGAGCGCGTCGCGCACCACGCCCGCCGTGGTTCGTGGATCATGCGGATCGCCGTCGAGCGGCGCGACGCACGAGAGCACGACGAGGGCCACCTCCAGCCCTTCGGCCCGGGCAGCCCGCACGGTGCCGAGGGTCCGGCCGATGGCCCCCAGCCGCGCGGCATCGACCACCACGAGCGGTAGGCCGAGGTCGCGGGCCACGTGCACGTTCAGCGTGTCTTCGCCGAGCGGCGAGAAGAGGCTGCCGGCCCCCTCCACGACGACCTGGTCGCTGATCTGCGGCCAAGCATGAAAGCCCGTCCGTAGGAGCTGCTCGTCCACCCGTCGGCCCTCGAGCGCGGCGGCCTGCACCGGCGCGATCGCCGCCCGGAAGGCCTGCGGGCAGACGGCCTCCAGCGTGAGCGGGCGACCGGCGGCCTCCCAGAGCCGCGCGGCATCGCTCATCGCGCCGTCCGCGCCACTCGCGACCGGCTTGTAGACGCCGACCCGCATGCCGCGGCGCACGAGATCCGACACGATCGCGACGGCAACCGCCGTCTTGCCGACGTCGGTGTCGGTCCCGGTCACAAACAGCCCGCGGGAATGCGCTCGGTTGCTCGGCATGGCACACGGTTCTACACTGCAATTCAAGCGGCAGGGAGCGTTGAGATTCCGTCTCACGAACCCTGCCCGTGCCCCGTTCGCCCCTCGGCAGGATCGCCTCCGTGACCTTTCTGGATCGGGTTTCCATCGGCGCCTCGGCTCGCGTGGCCGGAGTGCACGGCGGCGACGACACGGCGCTGCGGCTGCTGGAGATGGGCCTGACGCCCGGCATCGACGTGCGGGTCGTCGGCACGGCCCCGCTCGGCGATCCGCTGGAACTCGAAGTCCGCGGCTACCGTCTCTCGATCCGTCGCGCCGAGGCGGCGCGGGTCGCCGTCGCCACCTGATCGCACCATGCCACACCCATCGGGCGCCACCGTCGGGCCGACCTCGTCGCCGGCCGCCCCACTGACGGCGGCCCTGCTGGGCAATCCGAACACGGGCAAAAGCACGCTCTTCACGGCGTTGGCCGGCATCCCCACGCGGATCGGCAACTATCCCGGCGTCACCGTGGAGGAGAAGGTCGGCCGCTTCAGCCATCGCGGCCGCACCATCGACCTCGTCGATCTGCCGGGCGCCTACAGCCTCGTGCCCAAGAGCCCCGATGAGCAGGTTGCGGCCGACGTGCTCGCCGGCCGCATGGCGGGTGTGCCGGTGATCGATCTCGTGATCGCCGTCGTCGATGCCACGAACCTGGAGCGCAACCTCTACCTCGCCACGCAGGCGCTGGAACTTGGGCTGCCGACAGTGGTCTCCCTCACGCTCGACGACGTGGCCTCTGAGAAAGGCCTGAGAGTGGACGTCGCCGAACTCTCGCGCCGGCTCGGCTGCCCCGTCATCCGCGTGGTCGCTCCGACTGGCGACGGCATCGACGAGTTGGCCGATCGCATCCTCGATCCGCATTCGCCCGTGTCCACACCGGCGCGGGACATGGCTGCCGACCTGGCCGCCATCGACGCCTCGTATCCGCCGCCGGCCCGCGAGGCGATCGCCCGCTACGCCATGATCGACCGGCTCGTCGCGGGCGTGGTCGCGCGATCGCCGGCAGTGGGCCGCCCGCTCCGGGAGCGGATCGACGCGGTCCTCACGCACCGTCTCTGGGGCACGCTGGCGTTCGTGGCCACGATGCTTGCCATCTTCTCCTCGATTTTCTGGCTCGCCGCGCCGCTCATGGATCTCATCTCGGCGGTGGTGGATGGCGTGGCGGGGCTTGTTGAGTCGGCCCTTCCCGAAGGCCCGATTCGCTCGCTGCTCGTCGATGGCGTGCTCGCCGGCGTGGGGGGCGTCGTCGTGTTTCTCCCGCAGATCGCCCTGCTCTTTCTCTTCGTGTCCCTGCTCGAAGGCTGCGGCTACCTGGCCCGGGCGGCCTATCTCATGGACCGGCTCCTGGTGGGCGTGGGCCTGAGCGGCAAGTCGTTCATTCCCCTGCTTTCGAGCTTCGCCTGCGCGATCCCGGGCATCATGGCGGCCCGCACCATCGAGAACCGCCGCGACCGCCTGCTTACGATCCTCGTCGCCCCGCTGATGAGCTGCTCGGCGAGGCTCCCCGTCTACTTGCTTCTGTGTGGCGCGTTCGTGCCGAACGTGGCCGTGGGCGTGCCGTGGCTCAAGCTGCCGGCCGTGGTGCTCGCGGCGATGTATGCCGTGGGCGTGGCCGTGGCGGCGGCCGTGGCATGGCTGCTCTCGCGGACCGTCTTCCGCGGCCCCCCGCAGCCGTTCGTGATGGAACTGCCGGGCTGGCGCTGGCCCCAGCCGCAGGTCGTGCTGGAGCGGGTGCGCGAGGCTGCGGTCTCGTTTCTCACCAATGCGGGCACGTTGATCGTGGCGGTGAGCATCGTGATCTGGGCCTTGGGGAGCTATCCCAAGCCCGTGCTCCCTGTGGAAGCCGCCGCCACCCCGGCGGAGATCCGCGGCGAGGCCTTGCGGCAGAGCTTCCTCGGCCGTGCCGGGCGGTTCATCGAGCCGGTCGTCAGGCCGCTGGGCTGGGATTGGCGGATCGGCTGCGCCGCGATCGCCAGCTTTCCAGCCCGCGAGGTGGTGCTCGGCACGTTGGGCGTGATCTACAACCTCGGCGACGTCGATCCCGGCGTGGAGGAGGGTGCGTCGGAATTGGTCCGGCGGCTCAAGGCCGCCACATGGGATGGCACCGACCGCAAGGTGTTCACGCTGCCGGTGGCCCTGTCGCTGATGGTGTTCTTCGCGCTCTGCGCACAGTGCGCGAGCACACTGGTGATCATCGGCAAGGAGACGGGCAGTTGGGTGTGGCCGGTCGTGACGTTCGCCTACATGACGGCCCTCGCGTGGCTCGGGGCGTTTGCCGTCTACCAGATCGGATCCTGGCTCGGCTGGTGACATGCAAGACGCCATCGCCATCGCCGTCGCCGTCGCGGCCGCTGCGTGGCTGGCCTGGTCGCTCGTCCGGCGGTGCTTCGCCCCGCCCTGTCGGCCGCCGCAGGCCGCCCCTGGCAATGCCGACGGCTTCGTGCCGCTCGACCGGCTGATTCCCGGGAAAACAGGGGAAAACGCCCCCTCCCCGGCCCGCGGCAGAACCCCCATGGCCTGACCGCCGTAATGGGACAAGGCAAGTTGTATAGTCGAATTGTCGGATCAGGCCTCTTTTTGCCGGCAGCCATCCCATGAAACTCCGCTTCGAACGGCTTGAGACACGGCAGGTGATGGCCGTCAATGTGGTCAGCGCCATCCCCGACGTCGTGCTGCCGGCCGACGTGGTCAGCCAGACGATCAATCTCAATGGGCGTTTCGACGACACGAACGTGACCGGCACGGTCGTCGAGTTCACGACGAACTCGTCGAGTCCGAATCAGAAGTTCTTCGTCGAGCTCTTCGACCAGTCGGGCCCGGAGCGCACCCAGACTACGCCCGTCTCGGCCGCCAACTTCCTCGCCTACGCCGATGCCGGCCGCTATACAAACACGATCATCCATCGCTCCGTGCCGGGCTTCGTGATCCAAGGGGGTGGATTCACGCAGCCCGTGGCGGCGAGCAACCAGACGGGCGGCGTGCCCGCGGCCATCCCCACCAACGCCCCCATCGCATTGGAAGCCGGCAACTCGAACGTCCGCGGCACCATCGCCATGGCCCGCACGGATGCCCCGAACAGCGCCACGAGTCAGTTCTTCATCAACACGGTCGATAATTCGTCGTCACTCGATCCGGCACCCGGCGTGGATGGCTACGCCGTGTTTGGCCGCGTGCTCGGCAACGGCATGAATGCGGTCGATGCGATGGCCGCGGTTCCGAATTTCAACTTGTCCAGCACCTATTCGAACTTGAACTTTGCCACCCTGCCCGTGCGCAACGTGCCGAGCCCCACGCCCAACCCGCTCGTCGTGCAGCCGAATCAGTTCGTGTCGTTCCCGTCGATCCGCAAGGTGGGCGAGCTCGTCTACACGGTGCAGAGCAGCGACCCCGCCCTGGCTACGGCCTCGATCAACGCCAACGGCGTGATGTCGGTGTCGATGCCCGGAGCCAAGGCTGGCGTCGTGTCGCTGACCGTGCGAGCCACGTCGGTGCACGACGCCACGCAGTTCGTCGAAGACACGTTTTCCATCACCCTGACGCCCGCCGTCCTGCCCACGGCGATCGTCGGGCGTGCCGGCAACGAGGTGTGGATCGCCCGCAGCACCGGCTCCGCCTTCGCATCGAGCCTGCTGGCCCAGCTTCCCACGTCCACGCTCCTCCACTCCGTGCAGGGGGATTTCAACGGTGACGGCCGCGGTGATTTCGCCGGCCTGGCCGCCAACGGCCAGTGGCTGGTGGCCCTCACGCCGGCCTCCGGATCCGTCACGCCGACGGTCTGGACGACATGGTCGATGACGCCGACATGGCAGAACGTCATGGCTGGGGATTTCGATGGAGATGGCCGCACCGACATCGCCGGCAGGGATGCCGCCGGCGGCTGGTTCGTGGCACGGAGCACGGGCACAGCGTTCACGACCTCCCGGTTCGGCGAATGGTCCCCCTCCGTCGATTGGCAAAACGTGCTGGCCGCCGACTTCGATGGCGATGGCCGCACCGATATCGCCGGCCGCGTCGGCGCCAGCGGCAGGTGGTGGGTGTCGCGGAGCACGGGCACAGCCTTCCAGAATTCCCAGTTCGGCACGTGGACCACGGCGACGACGTGGGCCGATGTCTCCGTCGGCGACTTCAATGGTGACGGCCGGGCCGACATCGCCGGCCGCGCGCTCAACGGCGCGTGGTGGGTCGCCCAGAGCACCGGCACGTCGTTCACCAATGTCCGCTTCGGCGTATGGTCGTCGGTCATCACGTGGCGCGACGTGCGGTTCGGCGATTTCGATGGTGACGGCCGCTCCGACATCATGGGCCGGGATCTCGCCACGGGAGCGTGGTATGGGGCCCGCAGCACCGGCAGCACGTTCACGAATTCGAGGCTTGGGACCTGGTCGCCCAGCGTGACCTGGTCGAGCGTCGTCGTCGGGGATTTCAACGGCGACGGTCGCGCCGATCTCGCCGGCCGCACTGCCACCGGCGAATGGTGGGTGTCTCGCAGCACGGGCACCGCGTTCACCACGTCGAGGTTCGACAAGTGGTCGGCCGCGGCGACCTGGCAGAACGTCGGCGGCGTGCGGATCTGACGGCAGGCGGAAATGCCTCGGCCAGTCCGGCGGGCCGGGATCACCGGGCCATCCCCATTCATGGCGCAGCCCCCGCCAGTGAGGGGCTTTCGGTGGTCTGGCGACCGCGGCGGTGAATCGGTATCACCTCCCGCCCCATGATTCTCCATGCCGCCACGTCCCGTCGCCTCATGGCAGCCGACGCTCCACGGCTGGAGGCATTCTTTGCAACGCTCGTGGCCGACGGCACCCCGGCGACGTTCCATCCCCATCCGTTCACGCCGGAGGCCGCCGCGGCGATCTGCCGCCATGCCGACTCGACACCGCCCCCATGCGACGAATACCACGCCCTGTTCGAAGACGGGCGAATCGTCGCGTACGGCATGCTCCGCGGCTGGGTCGAAGGCTATGCGGTGCCGAGCCTGGGCATCGCCGTCGGGCCGGATGACCGCGGCCGGGGCGTGGCCCGGGCGTTGATGCGGCACCTGCATGGCGTGGCCGCCGACCGCGGCGCCACGACGATCCGTCTCAAGGTCTACCGTACGAATGCCGCGGCGGTGCGGCTCTACGAGTCACTCGGATATGACCTCAGGTCGTTCTCCGCCACCGAACTCCTCGGCCACCGTTCCCTCACCGCCTCTCTCACCCCCACGGCATCATGCAGCCGCTGAAACCCATCCCCGTTTCCATGCCCGATCTCTCCGGCAACGAGCAGGCGTATGCCGCCGACGCCGTGGCGAGCACATGGATTTCCTCGACGGGCAAGTATCTCAATCGCTTCGAGCGTGAGTTCGCCGCGGCGTGCGCGTGCCCGTTCGCGCTCGCCACGTCGAACGGCACCACGGCCCTCCACCTGGCGCTGGCCACGCTGGGCGTCGGCCCCGGGGACGAGGTGATCGTGCCGTCGATGACCTACATCGCCACCGCCAACGCCGTCCGCTACTGCGGCGCCGAGCCGGTCTTCGTCGATATCGAGCCCACCACCTGGTGCCTCGATCCGACGCTGATCGAGGATGCGATCACGCCGCGCACCAAGGGGATCATTCCCGTGCATCTCCTCGGCCACCCGGCCGACATGGATCCGATCATGGAGATCGCCCGCGTGCACGGGCTGTGGGTCGTGGAAGACGCGGCCGAGGCCACGTTCGCCACCTACCGCGACCGCGTCGTCGGCAGCATCGGCGATGCGGCGACGTTTTCCTTCTTCGGCAACAAGATCCTCACCAGCGGCGAGGGGGGCGCGGTGACCTTCCGCGACCCGCAGTTGGAGCGGCGGATGACGATGCTCCGGGGCCAGGGCATGGACCCGGGTCGCCGCTACCACTTTCCTATCGTCGGCTTCAACTACCGGATGACGAACGTGGCGGCGGCGATCCTCTGCGGCCAGATGGAGCGTCGCGACGAACTGTTCGCCCGCCGGCGGGAGATCGTCGAGCTGTATGCCGCGGAGCTCACCGGCATCCCCGGAATCGCCCTCCGCGAAGACGCCGCCTGGGCCGCGGCCGCGCCGTGGATGGCGTCGTGCGTGGTCGATCCCGCCCGCTTCGGCTGCACCCGCGACGAGCTCGCCACCGCCTTGAGGGACCGCGGCATCGACACCCGGCCGATGTTCATCCCCATCCACCGGTTGCCTCCCTACAAGCCCGCGGCCCGCAAGCGGCGCACATCCCTGCCCGTCACCGACCGGCTCGGGGCGCTGGGCCTCATGCTGCCAACGTTCTCGCTGCTCTCCGATGACGACGTGCGGCGGGTCTGCCGGGAGATCGGTGCAATCGGCCGCGAGAAACTCGGACGGCGGCGGTCCGCCGCGATGGCGATGGTGGCGGCCGAGGCCGGGCTGCCGCGCCGTTCGGCCGCCTGAGCGGCCACCGACGACGATCCTGCGAGGATCACCTCACCCGCGGTGGCGACGGATCGCCTCCTCGAATACGGTGCCCCACTCGTGGGCGACGTCCACCCAGGTCCGCGTTCGCAGCCGCTCGAAGGCCGCCATCTGCCGCGTCCTCACCGCATCCCTGTCGGCAAGGATGCCGGCAATGGCGGCGGCGATCTTCGCCGCGTCGCGGGGATCGAAGAAAACCATCTTGTCGCCGAGCGGCGCCAGCGATTCCCGGAGCGCGGGCAGGTCGGACGCGGCCACGGGGCAGCCCCAGTGAAGCGCCTCCAGGATGGGAAACGATCCCTGCTCGTAGAGAGACGGCACGACCGTCGCCTTCGCCTCGGCATACAGCCGCGACAATTCCTCGCGCGACACCTTTCCCAGCACGTGCACGTGCCCGGCGATACCCAGTTTCTCGATCCGCCGCGCCAACGGTCTGGGCAGGCCGCGGATGCCCGTGAGCACGAGGTCGAGAGCCGTGCCGCGCCGGCGCAGGTCCGCCACCGCGTCGAGGAGCAGCGCGTGGTTCTTATACGGGCGGAAGGCTGCGGGGTAGAGCACGTAGGGCGATCCCAGAAAGGGCCGTCGCGCCGCCACCGAGGGCCGCCCCTCGGCCGTGCCACAATCGGCGGGAATGGCGGGGGGCACCACGCGGATCTTGTCGGGATCGCACCCGAGCAGGCCAACGATGTCGACGTCGCGAATGACCTGCGACATCGTCCCCACGAGCGTGGCGTCGCGGACGATGCACCGGGACCGGCGCCGAAACGACTCGAGGTCACGTTGCTTGACGACCCCGGGAATGTGGAGCGGCACCATGTCATGCACGACCACCACCGTGGCGGCCGAGAATGACCGCTCCACGGCGACATGCGGCAGCAGCCACACATCGCACGTCTCGAAAAGCCGCCGGTCGCTGATCGGCTGGCGTTCATACAAAATGGCGATCGACCGCTCCACGCGATCCCGGCGCAACTCCAGCCCGGGCCAGGGCCCGCGGGCAAGCCGATCGCACAGCCGGCGGTGCCGCCGCCGGAGCAGTTTCCGCCGCCACCGATCGATCCACGGCAGACGGCCGACGGAGACGGTCGCGATGCGTCCGGCACCGTGGGCGACCGTGGCCGCCACGCAATCGGCCTGGCCTTCTTCGATCACCAGCACGATCCGCCCGACCCGGTCATCCTCGAGAAGCCCCCGGGCCACGTTGTGCGTGAAGACGCCGATCCCCTCGGAGGGCTCGAGCGTCTTCCCATAAGCACACCACACGCCAACGTTCATCATGCGTCCGTTCATCGCGGCACGAACCCACGGGCTGGAGACCGGCGCCGGCACCGCATGAAATTACCGTTGACGGTGGTTTTGTCGTCGTGGCAGGCTGAAGCCGCTCCGCAAGGTACCCTGCGCCGCGCGGAAGCCAAAGCCTCCGCGGGAAAGCCTCCAGGCCGCGATGATCGCCGTCCAGCCGCCTGCGGGTAACGTCGCCGTCA
Source organism: Pirellulales bacterium (assembly GCA_044234625.1). Lineage (GTDB taxonomy): Bacteria > Planctomycetota > Planctomycetia > Pirellulales > UBA1268 > CACORA01. Next base: position 39,134 of record JBIIIP010000001.1, read on the forward strand.
TTCTCCCGATCGGCTACCAGGGGGGCACGCTGCGGCTCGTGCTCAACGTGGTCCGACATTTTGCCGCGCGCGGCGTGCAACGGCTCGTGTTCGGGGTACCGGCAGGGCATATCGCCACGGTCCACGACGACCTCGCCCGCCTACGTCGGGATCTGCCCGTGGTCGAGGTCCGTGCCTTCACGTGGAAAACCCTCGACCGCTCCGCCGCCCGTGCCCGGGCCGCGGAGGCCGGGCTCGAAGTCGGCGACTTCATCTCCGACACCTACCAACTCCCGATCGACGAGGCGAGCGGCTTCTGCGACTGCGATTTCTGGTTTTTCGTGTCGGACCGGCTCGAGTATCCGCTCGTGCCTCTGCGGCCCTACGGCATCCTGGTGACGGACCACCTGCAGCGCTACGTGCCGGAGATCTTCGATCTGCCGATGTATCAGCACCAACACGCCATTCCCTGGAACTTCCTCCGCAACGTGCGGAATGCCGATGTCGTGGTCAGCACGAGCGCCGCCACGGCGGCCGACGTCGCTTCCTACAGCGGAGCCCTCGGCCGCCAGCTGCGGATGCCGACCACCATCGACATCGAGTATTTCCAGCGGCTCGCCTCCGGGCCCGCCACCACGGCCGACGAGGCCACCCGGCCGCCGTACTTCGCCTGGGTGACGAATTCTTCACCTCACAAAAATCATCTCCGCATGGTCCGCGCCCTGCGCACCTACTATGGGTCGCTGGGGGGCAGCCTCGACGTGCGGGTCACCGGACTGTGGACCGATCTCTTCGATCCCGACCTGCCGGAGGCGCGGATCGGGCCGCGACGCGGGATCTACGACCTCCCGTACGTCCGCGAGGTCCGCGAGGCGGTCCGCACGCTGCTTGGGCCGTGGCGCGACCGGGTGCACCTGCTCGGTGCCGTGCCCGACGCCGAATACGTGCGGATCGTGCGGGAATCGCGGTTTCTGCTCCACAACGTGCTCGCCGACAACGGCACCTTCAGCGTCGTCGAAGCGGGCATCCTCGGCCGCCCGGCCGTGTCCAGCGACTATCCCCAGATGCGGGAGATCGACGCGAACTTCGGTTTGGGGCTGCGCTTTTTCGATCCCTGCGACGAGGCCGCGACTGCCGCAGCCCTGCTCGAAGGCGAGCAGCTCCCGGCGCCGGCGGCCGACGCCCTGGTCGCCTCCATCGCGCGGCGCAGCTGGCGCACGTGGGACGATGCAATCGTGGCGGCGATCGGGGAGATTCTGGCCGAGCCGCGCCGGCCCATCGCCTTTCTGTAGCCATCACGCCCAGGCCATCCATGCACGACTCCCCTCCTCCGCACAGCGGCCGCCAGCCGGAACGACACGATCAGCCGCAGCCGGGCAAGCCATCGATCACGGTCGGCCTGTGGATCGAGTTGAGCGATGCCGCGCTGGCCGATGGCCATGGCGAAGGGCTGATCCGCTGGACGCGGGCGCTCATCAGCGGCTTTGACGCGGTGCCGGCGGTCGAGGCGATCGTGGTGCCGTGCCAGCCGGGATCGGAACGGCTGATGGCCGCCCTCTTTGCCGCGGACGCAGCGGACGGCTGGCCGCAGCAACTCATTTCCTCAAAACTGAAAATCATCACCGGAAGCCGCAGCCACGGGCGGGCCGCAGCCTTGCACCACTGGCTCGACCGCAAGCAGCGCCGCTGCCGCGACCGGCTCGCCGGCCTGGGAGCGTCCGCCGATCCGCTCAGTTGGCTCCGGGCCCTGCTCCTGGGCCGCGACAAGAGACGCAAGCCCCTGCGGTTCGCGCTGGCGATGCTCGGCCAGCTATGGAAACTGCTTTGCGCCGCCGGGCTCCTCGGGTTCACGGCCCTCGTTCGCCCGTTCGTGCGGCGACTGCCGACGCCGTTCGAATCCCTGGCACGGGAGTTCAGCCGCCGGGATGGCATCGGCCTATGGATCGTGCCCAATCCCGTCTGGACGGCGGCCGCGCTGCTTTCCGGCCGCCTCGTCCTCACCGTCGCCGACATCGTCTACCGGGAGTTTCCGCTCCCTGACCTCGCGGCGACGGATATCGAACGGCACACCGCCGGACTCCACCTGCTCGCCGCAAAGGCCGACAGCGTGGTCTGCTTCTCGGAGCACGTTGCGGAGCGACAGGTGCGGCCGGTGATTGGCGGCGTCGCGCGGCGGATCGTCGTCGTGCCGCACGCGCCGTTTCGAACGCAGCCCTGCGCGCTGGCATCCGACGCCTCCCATCGGCGGCTGGCCGACGACCTCCGCGGGCATTTTCGTCACCCGCAGCCGCATCGTTATTTCTGCGACTTCCCGTTCGAACGCGTCGAGTATCTCCTCGTGTCGAGCAAGTGCCGGCCCTACAAGAACTACGCCGGCATTCTTCAGGCCTATGAGGAGATCCTGCGTCGTCATCGGCGGGATCTCAAGCTCATCGTCACCGGCCACATTTCCGGCAATCCGGACCTGGCCGCCGTGCTGCACCGGCGCGGCCTGGTCTTCGACGTAGTCGAGGCGACGAATCTTCCCGACGACGTCCATGCGCGGCTGCTTCAGCATGCCCGGGCACTCGTGATTCCCACCTTCTTTGAGGCCGCCCTGCCGTTCGGATTCGCGGAGGCGGTCGGCCTGGGAACGCCCGTGGCCATGGCCCGCATCCCCGTCGTCGAGGAGGCCCTCGGCCGCGACGCCGTCGCCACGGCGGAATATTTCAATCCCCACGACATCCCGGCCATGACGCAAGCCATCGTCCACGTGCTCGACCACACCGCGGCTGTGCTCGCGCGGCAGCGCGGCATCGTCGCCGGGCTCCAGCAGCGCACGTGGGCCGACGTGGCGGCCGACTACCTCGCACTCGGGCAGGGAGCCGGCCCCGCCGCTCACGTCGGTGCCGGGTAGCGGAGCGGATAACCGAGGAGCCGCAGGGCGTCGGCGACACAGCCCTCGATCCGGCCGAAGATCGTCGGGTCGAAGTAGCGGAAGGTCTCGACGCGTCGTGGGGCCGCGATGCCGTGGCCCGGCTCGAGGACGACGTCGTTGTGTTCGTTGATCGATTCCCGAGGCGTGTCGGCCAAGCAGCGCGCCAGCCGCTCTCGGTCAACGTCGGCCGCGGGGTCGAAAAAGCGGATCACCCTCGCGAGGGTCTGCTCGGGGGCGGTCACGATCTCCTCATATTTCACGATGCACCGCTCCGCGCAGCGCGGCGTGGCGATCCATTTTTTCACGAACGCCGAGTAGTAGGCGGCCTTCACCCCGGCGAGGCTCCGCCATTCCTGCAGGGAATCCGGGTTGCCGATCCGCACGTGCTGCTCGTAATCCGACACGACCGCATCCATGAAATGCCGCACGCCCACCAGCACCGGCACGTCCGTGTCTGCATCGATGCCGGGAAGCCCCACTTCGAGCTCCATGTCGTGGTTCTTCGTGCACGCGATCCCTGGATGGACACAGGGAAACGCCTGGCAGCACGCGTCCGGCGGCATCGCATAGTACTGGCAGTAGGCGAACGGCTCACCGAAATACGCCTGCAGGATCCGGACGATGAGGTGGTGGCCCGACCGCGGGTAACTCACCGATGCCACGTATCGCATAGCCATGTGCGGTTGTTCATGGTGATGTGATGCGCGACGGAGAGCCGCGTCCGAGCCCCCAGTTTACGCGGTCGGGCCGGCGAAATCGGCGGAAACCGAGAAGATGGTCGCGGCGTAGGCCGGCCAGTCACGCACGACCGGGTTGGCGGCGAGCAGCTTCCGCTGCTCTTCCACCACCGCCTGTGGATCCGCGAGGCAGGCATGGATCGCGCGGCGCATGCCGGCTTCATCCGAGGGATAGAAACAGGCGGTCGCCCGGCCGTCGAAACCGCACAGCGTCGTCACCGTCGGCATCGCCGCCAAGGCGACCGGCACGCCGCAGGCATTCGCCTCGAGCAGGTTCAGGGGAATGCCTCCCTCGAACAGCGATGGCACGACCACCACGTCGGCATGACGAAACATCTCCCCGAGCACGCCCTCCGGAACCGACCGCCAGGCAAGCACGTCGATGGAAAGGCCCTCCCTATGGAGCCATTCGGCGATGTCGGCGGGCAGGTCGGTCGTCAGAAACAGCTTGTGGAGGATGCGGTCGCGCCGCACCAGATCGCGGTACGCGCGGACGAGTGTCCACAGGTTTTTGTTCTTGCGGGCCTGCGTCGCGCAAAGCAGATAGTTTGTCGCCGCGAGATCCAGGCCGGCCATGCACGGATGCATGCTGGCGCGGTAGGCCGAGCGGAAAAAGTCCTCCACGGCCTCGGGGTCGGCCCGCCGCACACGATCGAACACCGGCGGCGGCAGGGCCTCGATCATGGCGCCCCCAGCCGCATAGCCCCCCTTCTCGATCATGCGTGTGGTGTGCTCGCTCATCGTGACGATGCGGCCGGCTGCGTCGAATGAGCGGATGAACGTTTCGCGGGCGGGCAGGATCTCGTCCCACGAGGGATCCTCGTCGAAGAACACGTCCCACGCCAACACCGTCACCGGCGCCTTGACCCCGATCCAGCCGTCCCAGGATGGATTGGGAACGACCAGCAGGTCGATACCCGAACGATCCACCAGGCCGCGCATGTCAGTCACCTCGCATGGCGGGCCGGTGTGCCGCAGCGCCCGAGCGATGGCCTGGAAGGGAAACCGGAGAACGCCTGCCACGGCAGCGCCGCCGGCCCGCAGCAAGTGCCGGATCTGCCCGCTCTTCAGGAAGCTGCGCAGGTGCCAGGCCAAAGCCTGCGTGCTATCCGGCCTCCGCGTATACGCCCGGAGCCGATCGCTCACGAACCCCACCCTCGCCGCGATGGCCGATCGCCAGGTCGGTCCGTCGATCGGCCGCGGCTCCCGCACACGAATCGGGCTGGCGCCTCGTTCACCGGCATGCTCCTGCAGTAGCGGCTTGATTTCCGCGGCCACGCCCCGCCGACAGAAAAACGTGATGCCGACGCCGGCCGGACGGTGCCGCACGGCCTCCAGCAGGATCCGCAGAATCCCCTCACGCGGATGAAACTGGCCCCTGCCGAGTTCGATCCAGATGCCGACACTACGCATGAAAGGCCTTCGGGGTGCGTGGCTGGGTCGCAACCGACCGGATCCGTTCGGTGAGAGCGGGGGCCACGCGGTCGGGCGTGAACTGCTGCAAACGCCCTCGATCCAGGCGGGGCGCCTGGCCGTCGGCAGCCGCCTCGAGCAGACGGGTGGCCAGCTCTTCCGGAACGCTCGGGTCGAAGAACTTCATCGCCAGGCCATACACGTCATTCATGTATTCCTGCTGGGGGTAGCGGCTGCTCACCGACGGTGTGCCGAGATACGCCGCCTCGACGACCGAATAGGTGCCGTTGTCGGCGATCACGGAGTGCAGAAGAAACCTCGCCTCGCGGAGGGCCTCCCGGTAGAGCGGGTCGGCGATGTTTCCCAGGATCGTCACGCGCTGGCGGAGGAAGTGGGTTTTCGCCAGACGGTCGCGCACGACCCGGTGGTAGGGATGATGGGCGTGACCCTCGGGCGTGCCGATCCACCGCGGATCGAAGAGGCCCGTATTCACGCCGGTAACGACGCACTGGAGGTCGCCGCCGCGTTCGTAGTAGCGCTCCAGCCCTTCGATCGTGACCAGATGATTCTTGTGCTGCGAGCCGTTGGTCACCCACAGGAAGTAGGGCTTTGCATTGTCCGGGATCGCCGCCACGCTGCCGGACCCATCCAGAAAACTCGGGTCGAAAAACTGCGGCAGGAGCACGGGCTCCTGGACGCCGACGTAGGAGCGGAGATCATCGCACGTGGCGGGTGTCGTCGCGAAGGCGTCATCGACATTGCGAAAGTTGCGGATGGTGACGTTCGGGAAGGCCGCAGGATTGCGGTACATGTCGGCATCGAAGATTTCCGGCACATACCGCTGGATGAAGTCAGTCGCGAGAATGCCCGTGCGGCGGAGCGGCAGAATGTGGCCGAGAATGCGATCGCTGACAAACAGCCAGTAATCGAGGTCGGTGTAGTCGTACGAGCCATCCTGGGGAAGGAGGCACTCCTGTCCGGTCAGGACCGATTCCCAGCCCATGGCGCCGAGCATTCGTTCCACGGCGTCGCGGGGAACCCGCCGCCACGACAACGGACGGATCTCCATGCCGAGGTCGCGCAGCGGTGCGAGTTCCCTGGCGTACTCCGGGCTGTCATCCGGGTTGGCAAAGACGAGCCTGTCGATCCACGTGGTCCGTGCTTGGGCCAGCATTTTCGCCAGCCCGACCACCATGCGAAGAGTCCCGCCTCCGAAGCGGATCGGCAGGAAAAGTCCGAACTTGATACCCATGGGCGAACGTGGCGGAAAGCGGCGGGGCTGGTGGAAGGAGCCAAGCGGCACGCCCGCCCTCGGCCGAGAGGGTACTCCGCTGGCCCGCACGCCTGTCAAGGCGGCCGACCGACCGGCGCGGCGAGTCTCTCCGCCACTCACCCGTAGCCCGTGACCGCCGCCGCGGTGAAGGACGAGCCGTTGGAGAGCGACCGCACCCAGCTGCCGGTGGACGACCGACCCAGGATGCCGGCCGTTCGTGGCGGACCCACGGCGGCCGAATCGTAGAGCCCGGCGAAGGCGAGCTGCCACTGGGCGGTCGTCGGCCACGCCCCACTGAATTTACTGTTCTGGAACTGCCCGCCCTGCTTCCCGATCACCCACCATACGCCGTTCTCCTGAATGCGGCCGGCAATGTCGTCGGCACCGTCGCCGTCGAAATCGTCGCTGACGATGTTCGTCCACGTCACCGCCGTGCTCCACGTGCTCATCTTGGTGCTGGTGAACGAACTCGAGGCGTTGTCGTAGCTAAGCAGCCACCAGGCATTGTTCGAGTTGCGGGCGGCGATCGAGTCGCGGCCGCCGGCGTTCCCGTCGAAGTTGCCGGCGAGCACCTCGCTCCAGTCCACCGTCGTGGCCCAGCCTGTGAGCTTCGTGTTCTCGAACGAACTCGAGCTGGAATCGTAGTGCAGCATCCACCACGTGCCCGTGGAGGTTCTCCCGGCGATGCCGTCGCGGCCGCTGGCCGCCCCGTCGAAGTTGCCCACCACGATGTCCGACCACGTGACCGCGGTCGACCAGCGATTCAGCTGGATGTTCTGGAAATTCCCGCCGCCGGTGTCGTGAAGCATCCACCACATCCCCGTGGGCGCGCGGCCGGCGATGTCGCTGAGGCCGTCGCCATCGAAGTCGCCCACCACGACATCGCTCCAGGCGACGTCTGAACTCCACATCCCCATGCGGGTGTTGATGAAGGTCGAAGACGACTGGTCGTAGTGGAGCCACCACCAAGCCCCGTTCGCCGTCCGCCCGACGATGTCGTCGCGGCCGTCGGCGTCGAAATCACCCACCGAGATGTCGGACCATCTCGTGGCGGTCGACCACGTGGCCATCGACTGCGTCGTGGGCGAGGCCGTGGGGCTGGCCGGCGTGAACGCCACCGTCCACAGGCCGCTGGTCAAGTCCCGTGAGGCGATGTCGGTGCGGCCGTCGGCGTTGAAGTCGCCCGCGACGATCGTCGGGGTCGGTTCGCCGAAAGGAAGCAGTTTGACCGTCACGGTGCCGACCTGCCCCGAGCTGCTGCCCCAGGTGAGGTTGATGTCGGAACTGTAGCCGCCGTCGTCGTCGAAGGGAAAGGCGTAGCTGCGGGCGGCGATCGTGGGCGCCGGCACGTTGTTCTTGCGGTCGCCCTCGTGCCAGAACCCGGAGTAGGCGTTCCAACTGCCGACGGGGCTGCCCCCGGCGTCGACCGGATAGAAATCCGCAAACTGCAACACGTTCGTATTGAAGGACTGCAGACCCGTGGGGGCGTAGACCGTCACGGTGCCCGCCGTCGCATCGACCTGGTACACCTCCATCGGCGTCTTGAACTGGGAGAAGGCGATCATTTTCATGCCCGTCTGGATGCCGGCCGTGGACGCCGACGCCGGCATGTCCGTCCAGCCCGAAGGAGCCGGAAGGAGGCTCACCGTGCCGTAGCGGGCCTCGGCCGTCGCGGGGCCGTAGTCGAATGCGAAGTCGATCGTGAGCTGATCGAGGTCGATCAGGCTTTGCATCGCCATGAAGATCTCTGTCACGTCACCGGCGGAATTGACCTGCAGGTAGCCATAGCTCGCCTGGTTGGCCGGGGTGCCGCTGGGCGCACTGAACTGGAGTTTTAGCTCGTTGGCGGCGACGTCGAGTTGGACCGTGAACGTCTGGATCGCCGTGTCGGCGAGTTTCAGTGTGCCGGTGAGGGTGGGCCACACCACTCCCCAGCCGCCTGCCGGCGGCGACGGGATCGCTGCCGTGAGCTGCGATGGGAGGTAGGAGACCCCAACGCCCGAGGTTCCATGCGGTGTAACTGTGGTAGCCGTCCCCGATGCCTTCTGCGAGAGGTCGACACGGATCAGATTCAATCCCGACAGGAAGCCGACGCGGTTCTCGAGATTCGTCGTCGGACTCACGCCCCGGTTGAGCCAGCTCGACATCTGGTTTTCGATGTCGCCGAGCACGGAATGGTGCCAGTTGCCGTCGCCCTTCTCGGTGACGAAATACTGCTCCTGGTAGACATCGTCGGCGAAGACGCCGTCGCAGGCGAAGACCATCTGCGAGGGACTCGTGAGCCAGTTGAGCTGGCCGCCGCCCGATAAATAAGCCGGGTTCCACCACTTGGGAGGCGCCGGTACGCCTCCGGGCGTGAACGCGTTGCTGTTTGGTGAAGCCGTGCTGTTGGTCGAGAAGTAGGGGTAGAAGACCTGGTACTTCTGCGCCGTCAAAGGGGGGGTGATCGTGCTGGTCTGATCGTCGAACGTTCCCAGTTCGGCGAACTCGATCACGGTGTATTGCGTCGTGTTGGCACCGGTATCGTTGATGCTCGGCACCGCGAAATCGTGCCGCAGTTTGCCCTCGTAGATTCTTCCGGGCGTGGCAATGATATGGATGGGTGTGGCGAAGGCTTCGAAGAAGTCGTAGATCGCCGTGTCGAACGCCGTCACCAGCGGCGTGGACGGGGGCACGACGAACGAGAGAAAGGAGGTGGTCGCATCCGAAAATGCAGCCGTGCTGAAGAGCGTCACCTCGTGCTGGTTCGTCGTCGAAACAGCCTTGACGCTCGTGCCCGCCGGCAGAAACTGCCCGCGGGCCTGGAAGGCCGTGGTGAGGCTCGTGTTGAGCGGAGGGGTTGCCTGGTGGGGCTCCGCCCAGGTGCCGGTGAGGGTGTACGTCGCCTCGTAGCCGCCGGCGACGGCGGTCGATCCGCTGATGGAACCGGCATATTCCTGGATGTTGTTCGGGGCGGCGGCGGCGGTCAGTTGGTCGATGAGATGATGGGGCCCGAGGAGCCGCGACGGTGACGACTGCACGACGCCCGCGTAGGCGGAGAAGGCCGGCTCTGTCGCATACGTCGCGAACTGATCGAGGATGTCCTGCCGGCTCAGCGTCGAGAGCACGCCCGCACCGTTCGGGAAGTCGGCATCCGGCGGATCCAGCGTGACCGTGATCGGCATCCCGAATTGGTCGATCTGGGAGAGATCGAGGTTCAAGGAGTTCGGCGCGTCCGAGCCATTGAGCGTGAACTCGACCAGGTCGTAGGTGAAGCTCGCCGTGGGGCTGATCGTGCCGGGGGCGCCCGTCGTGCCCATCGCCACCGCGTCTGCCGTGGAACTCACATAGAACCTCCCCGAGACGATCGACTGCTCCTGACCCAGGTCATTCGTCGCCTGGAGCGTGATGTAGGGCACGCCGCCGACCGTCGGCAGATCGGGGGTGGCACCGGTGAGCTTGTACGACGTGACGAAGCCGTCGGTGGGGTTTGGTGCCAGCGACACCAAGCCCGTCGATGCATCGACCTGGTACGCATTGACTTTGTCGACGATCGTCAGATAGAGGTCGCTGCTCGCGCCGGTGGCGTTGTCAAAAAACACCTGGATCGTCTGGGCCGACAAGAGATGGCGGCTCTCCAGCCGCTCGGCGAGCAGCGGGCCACGGGCCCTTCCCCACTCCCGGGCCGCTCGGTGCCGACGGGCTTGATCACGTCTGCACCGCCTCCGGGAAAACCACGTGGAGGATTTCATGCCGACTCCCGATGCGAAAACGCGGATGGGACGCCGTCGATCCCGGGAGAATGAGTCTCTATCCCCCATGGTTCAAAAGCAAGAATCCGGCTTGGGCGGCAGCCCGGGCATGAAAAAACCGGGGCGGCCCGCAGGCCGCCCCGGTCACGTCTTCCCATGAACGGACATGAGCGGAAGCCTCGATGCCCGGCCCGGGCATCAATACATATCGTAGTCACCGCCGTGGCCGGCGCCGCCCGCCTTGGCCTTCGACTCCTTGGGCTTTTCGGCGATGAGCGCATCACTCGTCAGCAGGAGCGTCGAAACGCTCGTGGCATTCTGCAGCGCCGTGCGGGTGACCTTCGTCGGATCGATCACGCCGGCCTTGACGAGATCTTCGTACTCGTTGGTGGCGGCGTTGTAGCCGAAGTTGCCGCTGCCCGCGAGCACCTTCTCGCACACGATCGAGCCATCCTGGCCGGCGTTCGTCGAAATCATCGTCACCGGCGCCCGGGCGGCCCGGAGCACGATGTTGAAGCCGACCGTCTCGTCGTCGGAGAGGCCCTTCGGCTTCACCTGCGAGCTGGCCCGCAGGAGCGCGACGCCGCCGCCGGGCAGGATGCCCTCCTCGACGGCCGCGCGCGTGGCGTGCAGCGCGTCTTCGACGCGGGCCTTCTTCTCCTTCATCTCGCTCTCGGTCGCGGCGCCGACGTTGATCTTTGCCACGCCGCCGGCGAGCTTCGCCAGCCGCTCCTCGAGCTTCTCACGGTCGTAGTCGCTCGTGGCATTCTCGATCTCGCGGCGGATCTGCTCGATCCGGGCCTTGATGTCGGCGTTCTTGCCCGAGCCCTCGATGATCGTGGTGTTGTCCTTGTCGACAATCACCTTCTTGGCCCGGCCCAGCTCCGCCAAGCCCACGCTCTCGAGCTTGATGCCGAGGTTCTCGAAGATGCCCGTGGCGCCGGTGAGGATGGCGATGTCTTCGAGCATCGCCTTGCGGCGGTCGCCGTAGCCAGGCGCCTTGATAGCACACACCTGGAACGTGCCGCGGAGGCGGTTGATCACGAGCGTGGCCAGGGCCTCGCCGTCGACCTCCTCACACACGATGAGCAGCGGCTTGCCCGCGTTCACCACCGCCTCGAGCATCGGGACGATGTCCTTCACCGTCGAGATCTTCTTCTCGTAGACGAGGATGTAGCAGTCTTCGAGCACGCACTGCATCTGCTGCGGGTTGTTGACGAAGTAGGGGGAGAGATAGCCGCGGTCGAACTGCATGCCCTCCACGAACTCGATCTCGGTCTTCAGGCTCTTCCCTTCGTCGACCGTGATCACGCCGTCCTTGCCCACCTTGTCCATGGCCTCGGCGAGCAGCTCGCCGATCTCCATGTCGTTGTTGGCGGCTATTGACGCCACCTGGGCCATCTCCTTCTTGCCCTTCACCGGGATCGACATCTCTTTCAGCTTGGCGGAGATGTCCTCGACGGCCTTCTCGATGCCGGCCTTCATCTGCACGGGATTCACGCCCGACACGACGGCCTTCAGGCCTTCGTTGAAGACGGCCTCGGCGAGCACCGTCGCCGTGGTGGTGCCGTCGCCGGCCACGTCGCTCGTCTTGCTGGCGACTTCGCGGACCATCCGGGCGCCCATGTTCTCATAGACGTCCTCGAGGTCGATCTCCTTGGCCACCGTGACGCCGTCCTTGGTGACGGTCGGCGAGCCGAAGCTCTTCTGGAGGATCACGTTGCGGCCCTTTGGGCCGAGGGTCACCTTCACGGCACGGGCGAGTTTCGCGACGCCGCGCCGCATCGCCTCACGGGCTTCCTGATCGAACGCCATCATCTTGGCCATGGTCTTTGCTCTCCAGGGAGGGAAAAAATTCGTGTGTCGGGAAAAACGCGTGGGGTCGATCAGCCGAGGATCGCCAGGATGTCGTCCTCGCGCATCAACAGGAGTTCGGAGTCGCCGATCTTGAAAGGCTCGCCGGCGTAGCTGGTGAAGACGACGCGGTCGCCCGGCTTCACCTGCAGGGGGTGCCGATGGCCCTTGTCGTCCAGCTTGCCCTCACCCACGCTCACCACCTTGCCGCGAGCGGGCTTGTCCTTGGCGGAATCGGGCAGCACGATGCCGCCGGCCGTCTTCTGCTCGCTTTCCTCACGTTCCACGACGACGCGATCGCCGAGGGGGATGAGGGTGGACTTCTTGCTGGCGGGCTTCGTGGCGGTGGCGGTCATGGGGCCTTTCTCCGGACGGGTCGGAAACGGGTTGTGAACGGAAACGGATGCGGAAAGCGGTCGCGGACAGGGCTGCCTGTTCGGGAGCCCTAGCAGACCGGATTCCCACATGGATGCAACTGGCGCGCCAGAGACCGCAGCCAGCGAGCCATTCCGCCCAAGGATCGCGAATTCCGCAGTGAAAAACGCCCCTCCCCGGGCAAGCCCGGGGCGACGTCCGTTTCCCCCGCGCTGCCAGATTGGCAGCGCGGGGGCCCGCACCAGGGGCGGCCATCGGCCATCGCAAAGCCGCCGTCCACCCGCTATCCTCGGGTCTTTCCCTGCTGTGTTCCCGGGCCCGGCCGGCTCGTCGTGAAAGGCTTTTTCCGCATGGCTACCCATCGTCGCATCGAGGTCAGCAAGGTGGGCGACGTCACGCTCGTGAAGTTCGCCGACAAGAAGATCCTCGACGAGGCCAATATCCAGGAGCTGGGCGTTGAGTTGTTCTCGCTGGTCGAGCAGGACAACCGCAAGGCGATCCTCCTCGATTTCTCGAACGTGGAGTTTCTTTCCAGCGCCGCGCTGGGCAAGCTGATCACGCTGGATCGCAAGGTGAAGACCCACAAGGGCCGGCTGAAGATGTGCAGCATCCGCCCCGAAATCTACGAGGTCTTCCAGATCACGAAGCTCAACAAGGTTTTCGACATTCGCAAGGATCAGCCTGAAGCGATGTCGGCCTTCGCGTGACACGGCCGACTCCAGCGGCGGGGCGGACACCATGAAGCAGCAGTCGCACGGGGGTTCGGCGCCGGCGGGCTGGCAGAAGGAGATCGACCTTCCGAGTGAGCGCGGGTCGAGCCGGCTGATTCTTGACGACTTGCTCGAGCAACTCGGGGCCCACGGCTGGTCTCCTTCCGACATTTTCGCGATCCAGTTGGCCACGGAGGAGGCGATCACCAACGCGATCGTCCACGGCAATCAGCTCGACACGACGAAGCGGGTGCACGTCTCGTGCTCGGTGACGACCGAGTTGGTCCGCATCACGGTGGAAGACCAGGGCGCGGGTTTCGATTCAACGCAGGTACCGGACTGCACGCTCGAGGATCGGCTCGACGTGCCCAGCGGCCGGGGCGTGATGCTGATGCGATCGTTCATGACAACCGTGGCCTACAGTCCGCGTGGCAACTGCGTGATGATGGAAAAAAAGCCAAGCCCGCCGGCCGACTGACCGTATCGATTTCGCGGCCCCGATACGCTAGGTTTTAGCCCGGATGATCCCCGATAGCTCAACGGTAGAGCGGCCGGCTGTTAACCGGTAGGTTGTAGGTTCGAATCCTACTCGGGGAGCTTTCTCCGCATGGTGCCGCAACGGCTCACATCGAGCCGCACCCAGCATCGTCGATTCACTGGCGGGTTATGCGCAGGGCGTGCAGTCACCGCTGTCCGTAACGCCCCTCCAGGATTCCCGCAAACGAAAGGTCTTCGTCGAGCGTCGGCCAATGCAGACCAAATGGAGAGATTTCGATACGGCCCACATCTTCCTCGGCAGCGGATTCCAGCCGTGGGTTGCCCTTAGTGGGAAAACTCACCTCATGGCCACTGGCGAATCTGACAAAGATCATTCCTCGCTCATACCATGCCTTCAGGGCACGGTCAGCCAAGGTGCTCGGCCCATTTTTGTTTGATGAGTTCGAGGTGGTCATGGATGAGATCCTCCGCTCGCGAGAGCTCTCTTACATTGAAACCGACTGATTCACGCAGTTCTACTTTCGGGTCAACAACGAACACTGCTTCACCCCCGCCCCGGCGTACATGGACGTGGATGGGGGCATGATCATTGCTGTAGAAGAAAAACGAATAGCCCTCTTGTTCGAAAATCTTCGGCATCATCCAAGTGTACCTGACTGCGGTCTCGGAGCCCGGCTCCGCCGTGGCATGATCGCTGGGCAGGTGCCAGGGCGGGGGTTCGTCTGCCGCGGCCCTTTGCCGAACACCGCTCGGGGGCCCCGTGCGAACTCATGCGCCCTCCTGCGGATTGGAAAATGAGTCGTTTTTTGAGTCGCTTTCTCGCCGACCCCCGTTTTTTTGGGAGAATACGGCGGTTGTGACGAATCCTACTCGGGGAGCTTTCTACTACCTGGCGGGGCCGGAAGGAGGCGTGGGTTGGTTGAATCGCGATCGGAGACGCTGCCATGAAAACCTTGACGCTCGAAGAAGCCAAGTCTGGCGTCCCGACTATCCGCCTCGATCGATCACCTTGTCCTTCATTGGCGGGTGCGTCGTCATGCGAACGACATAGATGCACCAGGCGATGGCTGCGGCGTTGAGCACCGCGAACACCAGGAATACCGGCAATCCCCCGATCCGGAGCGCCGCGGCATGCGATGCGGCCGACGCGGCCAGATCGACGGCAGTCAGGCGGATCGCTTCGCGAACGACCGCGACGGCGACGAGGCCGACGATCCAGCCACCGGTCGCCGCGACCAGCAGGGGCCACGACAGCCGGCCACGGATCGCCGAAGTGAACCAGACTGCCGCCTGCACGGCCAACGCCCCGCAGAGGATGGCCAGCCACGGACCGGCCAGTGGCCCCGCCACGGCGTCCCGGACGGCAGCCGAAAGCGTCGACCAGTAGAGCACCGCGGCGGTCACGCAACCGACCAACCCGGCACCGGCCGTCAGGGCCAGCCGTCTGACCGGCGACAGCCCCGCCACCGCGGCGGTGGGCTGCATGACGGCGTGGATTCCGACGCCGGTGAGCCTGCCCTGCCATGCAAGCTCGATCGCCAGGCTTGGAAATGCCAGGAAAAACCAGGCGGCCAGCCGCGGCAGGAGGCCGGGGGATTCGTACCGCAGGCCGCCGGATTCATACAGCCGCGGCCACGCCGCGTGGTCAAGCATGAGCAGGTGATTCTCCGTCCAGCTCAGGGCGATGAACAGGAACCCCGCGCAGACGGCGACGGCCACGAGCGGCCGCCAGACCCACTGGCGCCTGCTGATCCAGGCCGATTTCTGCAGGTAGAGCAGGTAGAAGCAGACGATCAGCACCGGCAGAATCGCCATCCAGCGATGCGAAAGCAGCAGATTGGCCGTGGCGAACTCCCGGCCGTAGAGCATCTGGACGAACAACAGCGGCGCCACTCCGGCCGTGATGGCCAGCCCCGTGGTGAATGGCAGCCAGTCGAGCAGGATCCCCTGCCACTCACAGGCCGCACAGCGGGCCTTTCCCAGCAGCCGGCCGC
Organism: Pirellulales bacterium; assembly: GCA_044234625.1. Classification (GTDB taxonomy): domain Bacteria; phylum Planctomycetota; class Planctomycetia; order Pirellulales; family UBA1268; genus CACORA01. The sequence continues at coordinate 54,615 of JBIIIP010000001.1, forward strand.
AGGCAAGATACGTCGCTCCGGCCAGCACGTAGTGCATGAACATCATGTGCACCACGAAGGTCGCCAGGTAGAGCACGAGATAGAAGGCGGTGGCACCGGGCAGGCCGAAGGGGAGGGCCGCGTTCATCGCAGTGGCCCCGTTGCGGCAAGTCGCGCATCACCAGGGCCCGTGCCCGCCTCGTCGAGCCAGCGACCGATCTGCGCGAGCACCGCGGCATCGTGCGCCTCCTCCCAGTCCGGAGGCCTGCCGGCCCGGATCCAGCCGATCAGCTGCACGACCGCCTCGACCTCCGCGGGCGTGCCCGCGAACGGCGGCATGAAGGGCTTCGTCCGCTGGAGTTGCGCGATGTTGAGCCGCCGCTGGTCGATCGACCAGGTCGCCGCCAGCTCGCACACGGCGTTCATGCCCTCGAGCGTATGGCACACGGAGCACTGGACCCGAAACACCTTCGCGCCGAGGGCGAGCTGGGCGTTGGGATACGCCGCCGCATCCCGCAGCGGATAGGGGTCGTCGGTGGCACAGCCTCTCTGCCGGAGCTGCCCGATCCCGTCGCGGGCGATCGAGTTGGAGTAGAGATACTCGCGGATCGTGAACGGCTTCCGCACGCCTTCGCGCACGAACTCGCCCCCGGCCGTGGCGGCGAACGCCAGGGCCAGCAACAGCGTGGCGGTGGCACCGTTGACGTACAACCGCTGGCGCAGGATGGCTACGACCGCGTACAGACCGACGAGCGTCGAACTGCCGACGGCCATCGTAAGAAACAGCGTCATCGGCACGCTTCCGCCAGTCGTCCAGCCGCGGCTGTCGGCGGGCATGGTCGCCAGATACCAGGCCCCCACCAAGGGCATCGCCAGCATGGCGACCAGCGGCCGGGCACACACGGCCACCAGCTCGTGCCGCTCCTCACGGGTGAACCCCCCCACCGCGTTGACGAGCACGCAGGCTGCCAGCGCCGCGATCGCCGCCGCGGAGATCGTGCGAAAGATGAGCGAGGGCAGGAAACCGGGATTGAAAAACCCGGCCCACACGTCGTGCGACTCCAGCCAGCCGCCGGGGGTCAGCTGCCAAGACAGGATCCCGTTGATCCAAAAGAGGCTCATCCACGAGGCGCCTGAGTAGAGCAGGAGCAGCTGCAGCCGCGCCGGGTCGGTGAGCCGCGGCCCGTAGCGGTAGAAGAGATACCCGGCCACGACCTCCAGGCAGAAGAACGTCCACTCGGTGGCCCACACCCAGTGGAACTCCCGCACCATCGTGGCGATCGTGCGGGGGCTGACCTGAATGCTCGTAAACCACATCGCCACGCCCGTAACGGCGCCGAGCACGAAGCTCACGAGCACGAGCACCTTGAAGTAGTCGTCGGCGAATCGGCGGGCCAGCCGGCAAGCACCCCGCATGTGGAGCCACTGCAGGTAGCAGAGCAGCATGCCCCCGCCGATGGCGAACTGGGCGAGAAAGACGTGGAAGATGCCCAGGCCGCCGATCACGAGCCCCTTCATGAGCGGGCCGACGTCGATGACGGGAAAGTATTCCAGGGGTGGCATATCACACATGATAGTCGGGGAGTACCCCGGGACGACGCGGTCGTTCCCGGCCCACGGGCTGGCGATTCCCGAAAACGCATCGTCCTCGGCCCATCGGATAGGGGTTCTTCTGGATGAGTACGCGCGCTGACCAGGTTCCCGTGACGCAGGCGGCACCGAGCCCCAAGGTGCTCCCTGCCGGTTAGTGCCGTTCCCTGCGCACTCCGGGCCTACGTCGCTTTTTACTTCATTTTCGAGCCGGCTTTGCAGTATTCCCCGCGAAAACAGCGATTCGCACTGTTCCTACTCGGGGAGCTTCCTTCGAAGGGTGGCGCACCGGCTCGCATGACGCCGCACCGACGACATCGGGCGGCCAATCCTCCCGATGGCTTTGGCCAGGTTCCGTTTCAGGCGGAGGAAGCTGGCCCGGAAAACACCGAGAGGAGCAGGCCCGTGTTGGCGACCTGCTCCCCTCGCGTTGGAATCACGCTGGCTGGGATCGCGTCAGGCCCGCTTGCGACGGCCCCATACGACGTAGCCGCCGTAGGTGAGGACCGCGGTGGGTCACTCGCCCCGCGGAATCACGGGCAGGTCGAGCCGCGACGGATATTTGCCGCCGTGATGGATTGCCTGGCGGGCGACGGCCACGTTGGCTGTCGTGCCGGGAGGATCGGCCACGTTCTGGTTGCGGGCGTAGCGGTCCATGTCGCTCGACGTCACCTCGATCCGGATGCGGTGGCCTTGCTGAAAACAGTTGCTGATCGGCCGCAGCTTGAAGGTGTACGCATAGATCGTGCCCGGCTCGATCAGCTTGCGTTGGCCGGTGCCTTCCCGATAGCTGGCCCGCATGATCCCGTTGCAGAGATACTGGGTGTGACCGTCCGGGTAGACGTCGATGAGGTTCACCACGAAGTCGGTGTCGGGCGCGGATGAGGCGGCATGGAGCGTCGCCTCGATGACCCCGGTGACCTCCACGTCCTTCTCCAGGACCTCCGACGTGTAGACGAGCACGTCGTCACGCTTCTCCACGTCGGCACGGTCCGTCATCGATGAGAGGAGGTGCCAGACCCCGACTCCTTCGACAGGCCGCACAGGATCGAGCGGATCATAGTCGTAGCGATCCGCGGGCTCTTCGCCGGAAGGTGCGGTCCAGACCAGCGTGCCGTCTCCGGCAGCGGTCCGTGCGACCCCCCGGCTGCTGAGATAGACGGGTGTCTTCACCGCTCGGGTGAGCGGCCACTCGTCCTCATACCGCCACTCGTTCGATCCCATCACGTAGAGCAGGACGCGCCCGGGCGGCTCCCAGGCCGTGCCGTCGCCTTTGAGATGCCTACCGAAAAACCGCTCCATCTCGTGGTAGTAGCGGTCGAGATGAGGCTCTGACGCCGACACGATGCCGATCTTCTCGGGTCCGCGGTAGGCGGTGTTGATGTTGTGATGCCAGGGGCCGACGACGAGCCGAAGATCCTTCGAGTGCCTGGCCTGGCGAACGTAGTTCGCCAGCATTCCCTCGTTGAGCTCGTCATACCAGCCGGCCACGACGTAGGTCGGAACCGTGATCTTCGCGAGCCGCTTCTCGATCTCCTCGGGCGGAAGCGCGCCGGGCACCTGCAACGGCTTCTCCCTGACCATCGCGTCGAAAGCCGCGCTCGGCAGCCCAGCCTCGTCGTCGATACGGTCGAGCGGGAGGTGCAGCCAGTCGATTCGCCGGGTGACGTCGGTGGCTGACGTCCCCGGCCGGCCCGCCCAGATCAGCCACCCCGCCATCGATCCGAGGTAGGGAACGCCATGTGCATTCTCAAGACCATAGTTGATGGCACTCGGCATGATCGCCACCAGGCCAGGTGGGCTCGCAATTCCGGCGGAGTATGACGTCCATCCGAGATACGAGATGCCAGTGAGACCGACCTTGCCGTTTGACCACGGCTGGCTGGCCGCCCAGGCGACGGCATCGAAGGTGTCGTCGATCTCGTTGTCGAACGGCCGAAACACGCCTTCGGAGCCGTAGCGGCCCCGCGAATCCACGGCCACGACGGCGTAGCCACGGCGGGCGAGGTTGCGGAACAGGGCCGGCATCTCGTCGAGATTCTTTTCCATGTCGTAGAGCCCGGTCTGAAGGATGACCGGATACCTGCCGCTCTGTTTCGGCCTATAGACGCTTCCACGGAGTTTCACGCCGTCGCGGATCGGAATGGCAGCCCGCTCGATCTCGATCCCCGGATGGGTGACTGGGGATTCGAACGGATGGACAAGCGTCGGCAGAACGGTCGAGCGAGACTCCTTCTCCTCGGCATCGGCAATCCGCTCCTTCTCGTCGGCGGCTGCGTTGAAGGCCGCCCGCTCCTGTGGCGACTTCGGCACGAACACGGTGTTGGCTGGAGCAGTTGGGTCCGCGGCCCTCGCCCGCCAGCCAACGGCCAGCCCCACGGCGACCAAACCGACGACGAAAACCGAAAGACTGAACGTGCACGCTCGGCGAGTCATAAAGTCTGACCCATGGGCTGCGGGGGCTTTGGCCAACCGTCGCGAATCATAACCCGGTCAACGGCAGGTCCACAAAACGTTGCCGGGGAGGACGACTCGGATTACAGTGCCGTACGTCATGCGGTTTCAAGAGCCGGGCCCGATGCGAGGAGCGTTCCGTTGAACCGTTTTCTGATCGCCTGCCTCACCTGTCCGATCGCGGCAGCGTCCTTGCTGGTCACCGCGACGCCGGCCGAGGCCTGTACCCGCTGCCTCAAGGTCTTCGCCGACGGCACCGTTGTGGTGGGCCGGTCGATGGACTGGGTCGAAGACCCGGGCTCGGAACTCTGGATCTATCCGCGGGGCATGAAGCGGCAGGGAAATTCCGGTCCGGGAAGCCTGGAATGGACCGCCACCTATGGATCGGTCGGGGTGAGCTTTTACGGCGTGGCGACCGCCTGCGGCATGAATGAGAAGGGGCTCGTGGCCAACCTGCTGTACCTCGCCGAGAGCGACTACGGCAAGCCGGTGGCCGGCCGCCCCAACCTCTCGATCGCCGGCTGGGCCCAATATGCGCTCGATTCCTACGCCACGGTCGCCGAGGCGGTGGCCGCTTTGGAAAAGGAACCGTTCACGATCATCGCTCCGGTGCTGCCCAACGGAGACCCCGGCGTGGGCCACTTGGCGATCTCCGATCCCTCCGGCGATTCGGCGATCTTCGAATACATCGACGGCCACCTGAAGATCCACCACGGCCGCCAATACACCGTGATGACCAACTCCCCTCCGTTCGACGACCAACTCGCCCTAGACGCCTACTGGCGGGAGATCGGCGGCGACGTGATGCTGCCCGGCACGATCCGGGCCAGTGATCGCTTCGTGCGGACGAGCTTCTACATCGGCGCGATCCCCGAGGAGCGGTCCGGCAGCGAGGCGATCGCGTCGGTCTTCAGCGTGATCCGCAATGCGTCGGCGCCGCTGGGCATCACGACCCCGGGCGAGCCGAACGTGGCCAGCACGATCTGGCGGACGGTGTACGACCAGAAGGAGCACATCGTGTATTTCGATTCGGCGACCAGCCCGACGGTGTTCTGGGTGCCGCTGGAGAAGGTCGACTTCACGGCGGGCGCGGGCGTGAAAAGGCTGTCACTGAAAGGGGGCGAGACCTACAGCGGCGACGCCTCAGGGTCCTTCCGCGCGGCCGAGGCCTTCGAGTTTCTCGAGGCCATACCAAGGTGACCAACCGGCCCTGCGGGGCCTCGGTGATCGCGCTGGGCCTGCGGTGGGTTGGCACGCTGACCGGTCAGCCCCGAGATATGCTCCGGGGCATGACGGCCCCATTTCATCCGCGGATCACGATCGAGCCCGGCAAGTGCGGCGGAAAGCCCTGTATCCGTGGTATGCGCATCCGCGTGTCCGATGTACTCGAACTCCTCGCCAACGGGGCGTCCAGCGAGGAAATCCTGGCCAACTATCCCTGTCTCGAGCGGGCCGACATCCTCGCCGCCATCGCCTACGCCGCTCAACAGACCAACCACGTCGTCGTTGAGGTCGCATAAGGTTTCTGGTCGACCTGTGGGTGCGGCTGGGCAACTGCCGAAACGATACCCTGCTCGAGGCGTTTGCCGCTTCATTCGACACGATCGTCGCTGCCTTCGACTCGGGGCAGACGGTGGTCGATCTGATCTGAACGGGGACGGCACTGCCGCCCGCGTCACGAGGCAAAGGCTCCAGCCGCAGACCGCGAGTGAAAGGAAAGCCTGGTCAATGGGAGTCCACAGTCATTACCGAGTGGAGGAGCGGCCCGTCACGCCTTGCTGGGGTTCTCCGTGGAAGATTCAGGTATGCCGGGAACTCCTGACGTAAGCGGCATTGAGACCCATGGCGCTCCCTGCTGCGTGATGCCTTTTCACGTTCGCGCGGACTTTGCGGTCTTCCCCGAGAAAACAACGATCCGGAACGATCCTACTCGGGAAGCTACGCCACACTGGCTCAGAGTGGCAGTCAGACGCAGCAGGCGACCTCGTCAGCCATGCGGATGCCGGGCAGCACGTCCGACAGCGGATTGCCGCCACGAATGACAGACTGGCCGCACGCCCACACTTTCACACCGTTGGCAATCAGTTTTTCGACCAGTTCGCGGTTCGGATTGGAGCCGCCGGCTGGGGACTTCTCATGGGCTTCGTCCTTCAGCGCCGCCGCGGTCGCGTTGAAATGAAGAATCACGGCAATCTGAGGCCGTGGGCCCGACAGGCCCTCGAGGGCATGGAGGTTGACCATGCGGGCTGCACTTTGAAGCCCGCGATTCGGCTTGCCGGCCGGTGCCGCCGCCGTTGTATCGAAGTAGATCTTTCCGCCACTTTGGATCCGCTCACCGGCGCCCGGCTCCGCCGCGGGAGACGAAGACGTGACGAGCGAGGCACAGACAACAGCGAGGAGTACGAATGGGAGGCGGCGATGCAGAGGACACATCAGTGATCTCTCCCGGGGATACGAGGCGATCAGAAGCGAAGGAACGTTTTGCAGATGATGAAGGCCGCGACGATGACGATCGCCACGGCGAACACGCGGGCGAGCGTCGGGCCGCCGATCCGGCGGCCGATCCACGAGCCAACGAACAGGGCGGGGACACCGCCTCCAACGAAGTTGCCGGCGATGTCGAGCGGAATGCTGCGACCGGCAGCCACTTGGGCGGCCACTGCCGCGGCACCCACGAGCGTCATCACGAAGAGCGACGTGCCGACCGCGCGAAACACGTCCATCGTGGCGAAGGCGACGAGTGCCGGCACGATGAGGAACCCGCCCCCGACGCCGAACAGGCCCGAGAGTAGGCCGACCACGAGTCCCACGAGCGTGAGGAGCACGAAGCAGCGCGTGGTCATCCGCAGCCGCCCCTCCGCGTCGCGACTGCACGTCGGGCCGACGCCCGCGGCAAACACGCCGGCCGCAGCCCGCTCGGTCCGATCCGCCGCCTTGCGCCACATCCTGGCGGCGATCAGCAGCATGAGGCCAGCGAACGCGGCCATGAGCGTCTGCGGCGGCACCTGCCCGCCGAGCCAGCTGCCGGCCGGAGCGGTCAGCATCCCCGCCGCCGCGAAGAGCAGCCCCGTGCGGACTTCGACCTGTCCATACCACCACCGCTCGACTGCACCAACGAGCGCCGTCGCCGCCACCGTGACGAGCGAGATGCTCACGGCCGTCTGCGGGTCGACGCCGATCCAGTAAACGAGCAGCGGCACGGCGAAGATCGCGCCGCCGCCGCCGGTGAGGCCGAGCGACAGGCCGACGATGCCGCCAGCCGCCACCGACGCCGCCCACGCAGGGGGAGTCGTGGCCGCGACGGCGTCGATGCTCGCCAGTACGGGTGCGATCATGCGGGGAGCTTTGCCGCGAGCCAGGCCTTGTAGCCGCCGACGATATCGTGCACGTCATGGCGGCCCAGCTTCTGGAGCAGGCTCGCGGCGATCGCAGAGCGGTAGCCTCCTTCACAGTGCACCGCCACGGGCCGGCCGGCCGGAATCTCCCCGATCCGTTCGTCGAGATGCGCGAGCGGGATGTTGAGGCTGCCCTCGATATGCCCCCCCGCGTGCTCCGCCTCGCTCCGGACATCGACCACGGTCGGCGCCGCACCGGCGTCGGGCCGCTTCCCGCCGAGCCATTCGGCGAGGGCCGGCGCGGTGATCCGCTCCGTACGCTCCACCAGATCGTCGCGGGTAGCGAGGGCGTTCATGCCGCCGGCGAGGTAGCCCGCCACGTTGTCGAAGCCGATCCGGCCGAGCCGCATCACAGCTTCTTCCTCGCCGCCTTCTTCCGCGATCACGACGATCGGCTTGTCGTGGGCAAGCATCGATCCGGCCCAGGTCGCATACTTGCCGTTCAAGGCGATGTTGAGGGTTCCCTTCAGGTGCCCGCCTTCGAAGTCGATGCCGTCGCGGACGTCGAGCAGCTGGCCGCCCGACTTCGCGAGCGAGAGCACCTCGTCGAGCGACAGAGGCTTGAGCGTTTTCTCCATCGCCGCATCGAGCGACGCCCGCTCCTTGCGGTTCAGGATCGCGTCGTGCACGAAGTAGTCCGGCGCCTCCGGCTGGTCGGCCGTGACGATCGTCTTGAACGCCTCGCGGCTCATCGGCTGGAGGGCATAGTTGAACTTCTTCTGCTCGCCGATCGTGGAGACCGTCTCCTTCGACAGGCTCTTCCCGCACATGCTGCCCGCCCCGTGGGCCGGATAGACGAGCGTGGCGTCGGGCAGCTTCACGAGCTTGTTCGTGATGCTGTCGTAGAGCATGTCGGCGAGCTCGTCGGCCGTCATGCCGATGCTCGCCAGGAGATCGGGCCGGCCCACATCGCCAATGAAGAGCGTGTCACCGGTGAGCACGGCCAAGGGCTCGGTGCGGCTCTTCGCCAGGTCGTAGACGAGGATCGAAAGGCCCTCCGGCGTATGGCCCGGCGTCTCCAAGATCTCGAGCTTGACGTCACCGAACTCGACAATGTCGCCGTCCTTCATCTTCACGCAGGCGAACTCCGCCTCCGCCCGCTGGCCGAGATGGATCGTCGCCCCAGCCTTGTCACGCAACTCGATGTGGCCGGCGATGAAGTCGGCGTGGAAGTGCGTGAGGAAGACGTGCTTGATCGTGTATCCGCCCGCCTTGGCGTCGTCCAGGTATTGATCGATGTCGCGCTGCGGATCGACGACCACGGCCGTCTTCGTCTTCTCGTCGGTGATCAGGTACGACGCGTGCGACAGGCACGCGAGGTAATACTGCTGGATCTTCATGGCGATGTCTCCGGTGATGATGGGGGAACGGGTAGCAGGCACGTCACTTGCCGACGACGGCAGGAAAGCCGGCCTTCACGAGCTGCGGATAGCCGGGCTTGATCGCCCGGACGTCATACCCGAGTGGCTTGAGCATCGCGGCGGCCTCAGCGCAGCGGCCGCCGGCGAGGCAGTAGCAGTAGATGACCTTGTCCTTCGGCAGGATCTTGGCGAGTTCCTGCGGGGGCGCGCCGCGCTCAAGCGTGCTCAACGGAAGCAGGCGGGCCCCGGCCAGATGCCCCTGCTGCCACTCGTCGTGCTCGCGCACGTCGATGATCACGGCCTTCTGCTCGCGCACAGCCTGCTTTACGACGTCGAGCGAGTCCTTCGTGTGCTCGGCGACCGCCGTGCCGGAAGCCGCTCCGAGCGCGAGCCCCAGCAGGATGGCGCGGGAGCAGGTCGTGGCCGTACGACACGCCCCACCCGACGCCTGGTTCCACGGCATCCGGGCGATCAGCATCGCCATGCCGCAGGTGTCGGTGATCCCGGCGAACACGAGGCCGCAGCCCACGAAGCCGGCTAGTCCGGCACCGATCGCCTGCCAGTTCACCGGCGCTTCGGACCCGAAGCCGGCCAGTGTCGCCCCGATGGCGACGAGCGCGCCGGCGGCGATCCGCACCTGCCGTTCGAGCGACATCACCTTGCGGCCCCGGATGACCGGCACGCCAGCGGCCTCACAGGCTGCCGTGCCCCCTTCGACGCTGACCACGTCCTTGATGCCCGCGGCAAGCAGCTTTTCGCAGGCCTTCTGACTGCGGGTGCCCGACTTGCAGACGAAGTACACGGGCCCACTGCCTGCGAGCGACGTCACCGCCTGCGCATCGAGCCGGTCGAGCGGGATGTTGTGGGCGAAATCGACATGTACCTCGCCAAACTCGGCGGGCGTTCGGACGTCGATGAGGGTCAACTTGTCGCCCTTGCGGCGAAGATCGACGAGCGTCGTCGGGGAAATCGTGGCAACCATGAAAGCATCCTCTGGAGTGGGTTTACGAACCGTCATATGGCCGGACAGTACTGTCGGTGTATCGGGACTACTCGATACGTTGTGTACGCTGCTGAATGGGATGGTAGGAGGAACTTCCTCAGCCGGAAACCCCGGCTCGTTACGACTTTGGGCCGCCGAACCGAACCTCGATGCAGGACATGATGCTGGCCAGGTGGGGCTCGGCGATCGTGTAGTAGACACACCGCCCCTCCTTCTCCACGTCGAGAAAGCCACACCGCTGCATCAGCCGCAGGTGCTCGGAGGCCATGTGGCTCGGGATCTCACAGGCCTCGGCCAGTTCGCCCACCGTGTAGCGGCCGCCGAGCAGCATCTGCACGATGCGGAGCCGGTGGGGATGGGCGAGGGTCTTGAGGCATTCGGCCGCCTGCCCCAGGCTCTCGAGGCTCGTGAGCTTCGGCAGACGGGCGGGTTTGCGCTTTGTGTCGACCATGAGCACGGCTCTGACGGTGGCGGGGAGAAGCCCGAACTCGCGTCGGAACTCCCGACGCCTAAAAATAATATCGGAATATTCCGATGTGTCAATGAGTTTTTCCGGCGGAGCCAAGTTGTGTTTCTAGGGACAGACCGACGAACGGTCAACGCAACTCCACCTTGCGCCGTCGGTTCAAGGCGGCCGCCGCCTTCTCCAAGGTGCCGATCGTCACCGATGAATTGTTCCGGTCAAGCAGCCGATCCAACTGCGACACCCTGCGGCTTCGTGCGGACTTCCCCACCCTGGCGAGTGAGTCGCTTTATGAGTCGCCTTTTCGCGGAATCCGCGTGTTTCCCGCACGCAACAGCAGTTGTGACGAATCCTGCTTGGGGAGCTCGGCTTCTTCTGGCGGGGAGCTGCACCGCGTGCAACAGAATCGCTCTCCTACCGAGGCTTGTAGATTGCAAACTCTTCGTCGGCTCCCACCTCCAGCAGGAGGAGCCGCTGAAAAACGTTCATGGCGGCGGCGTTGTCGTTGGCTGCCTCGACCAAGACGTCACGAATCTCGGCATCGGTCGAGTCTCGCAACTGCAGCCCATCGATGGCTCCGGCGACCCCGAAAACGTGATCTCGAACCGGCCGTGGCTCTGCTGCTGCGCGACACGCCCCTGCGTACCGACCAACTCGATCCGGCCATCGACGTGCTCGACAAGGGCGGTGCAGTGCTCCACCCAGTCGCCGCAGTCGTAGTAGTCGATGCCCTCCACACGCCGGATGGCCGGCACGTGGATATGGCAGCAGACCACACCCGCGCAGCCATGCTCGCGGGTGTAGCGGGCCACGAACCGCTCGAAGTCGTTAGTGAGGTTCACGGCCGACTTCACCTTGCCCTTGAGCATCGCGCTCAGCGACCAGTAGGGGTAGCCGAGCGACCGCCGCAGGGCGTTGGTCCAGGCGTTGGCGTGGAGGGCGAGCGTGTAGGCGCGGTCACCGAGCCGGTAGACCCAACGGGCATGCCGGGTGACCTGGCCGAACTGGTCGCCGTGGATCACGAGTAGCCGGCGGCCGTCGAGGGGCACGTGGACGAACCGGGCGGTCGGGCTCGAAGCCGCCGAGAAACTCGAAAAGCTCGGCGGCGCGTGAGAAGCCGCAGCCCAGGTGGACGTCGGAGATGAACAGCGAGCGAACTCTCATCGACCAGGCCTCCGTGCGGAACGTCGGCGGCAGAAAGATGACGTTATGGGCTCCATCGCGACGCCGGAGCGCCGGATCCGATGAGTTTTTTGTGAGCGGGGGGCGCTCAGGCAGTCGCCGCTGGATCACCGGCAGCACGTCGCCCGCCCTGCGGGCGATCCCCCTCCGCGGATCGTGCCCGCGGGGTGCGGCAACGCAGGTCTTCGCACGCACCCCGCAAGTATGCTTGAGAGCATGGCCATCGCCGCCCTGTCTCGCCGCCGCCTTTTCGCCACGGGTGTCCTTGCCGGAGCCGCGCCGGTTTTCCGACCGCTGTTCGCGGCCGACGCGCCAGCCCGCCGCGGGATAAGGCTCGGTTTCGACAACTTCGCCATCCGGGCCCTCGGCTGGAACGCACGGCAACTCGTCGACCATGCCGTGACGCTCGCCTGCGACTCGGTCTTCATCACCGACTTCTCGGCTTTCGAGGGACGCCTCGACGACGCGTCGCTCACGGAGATCCGCCACCATGCCGCCGACCATGGCGTTGATATCGTGCTCGGCTCGTGGAGCGTCTGCCCCACGTCGACCACGTTCAAGCGCGACCACGGGACGGCGGAGGAGCATCTGGCGCTCGGCATCCGGATGGCCCGGACCCTCGGCTCGAGGGCCTTCCGCGTGATCCTCGGCAATGCGGCCGACCGGAAGACGCCAGGCGGCATCGACGCGCGGATCGCCGACATGGTGAAGGTGTTGCGGGCGGTGCGCTCGCGGGCCGCCGACGCAGGGGTGCGGATCGCGGTGGAAAACCATGCCGGCGACATGCAGTCGCGGGAGCTTCTCAAACTCGTCGAGGATGCGGGACCCGGGATCGTCGGCGTAAACTTCGACTCAGGCAACGCCTGCTGGGCCATCGAAGACCCGCTCGACGCCCTGCGGCGGCTCGCGCCGCACGTCGTCACCACGAGCCTCCGCGACTCGATGCTTTGGGAGACGGACGGCGGCGTAGCCGTGCAGTGGACGGCGATGGGAGAGGGCTGCACCGACCTGCCGGCTTTCTTCACCCATTTTGCCGCCCACTGCCCGGACGTGACGGTGCACATCGAGACAATCTCCGGGTTCTCGAGGACCTTCCCGATCGGCGATCGCGAATTCTGGCGCGACTATCCGGAGGCGCGGGCCGCCGACCTGGCGGCATTTCTGACGCTGGCGAAGCGGGGCCGGCCGCTGGAGCCGTTTCGGCCCGATCCGACCCGGCCGCGCGCGGAGAGCGAACGCATGTATCAACTGGGAGAGCTTGCCCGGAGCATCGACTTCTGCCGCACGAGGCTCGGCCTTGGACTCCGCGGGTGAGCGAGCGTCGGTCGGCTCCTCTCCACCTGAAACGCGGCGGGCTGGTTCCGGAGGGGATCCGGTCGGCTACCATGACCGCTCCAGAAGCGAGCAGAACCACGACGGCAGCACACCGTTCGTCGCGCCCGCGCCTTTCGGTCTCCGAAACTCGATCCCATGACCACGACCGATTGGACGCTGCTTTCGCTCCACCTGGCGACGATGCTTTTCGTCGCGGTTGTCATGGGGCAGGCGGCGCGGTGGATCGGCATCCCGGCGGTCGTCGGCGAGATCGCGGGGGGGCTCGTGCTCGGGCCGACGATCCTCGGTCGCCTGGCCCCCGACATCCACGCCTGGCTCTTCCCACCGACGGGCCCGATCACGTCCGCCCGCACGGCGATCGCCCGCGTGGGCATGCTGTTCTTCATCGTGACGATCGGCCTGGGCGTCAGCATGTCAGAATTCCGCCGGATCGGCCGCCGGGCGCTCTCCATGGGAATGATTGGCACGCTCGTGCCCCTCGTGCTGGGGTTCGTGATGTGCTACGTCTTTCCAGACGTGATCGGCGTGACGCGGAAGGATCTCTTCGCGACGGCTCTGTTCATGGGGTCGATCCTCTCGCTGTCGGCCAATCCGGTGATCGCCCGCATCCTCATGGACATGGGACTCTTCCGGAGCGAGATCGGCCGGACGATCATGTCGGCGACATTGGTCGATGATCTGGTGGGCTGGGGGCTGTTCGCGGTGATCCTGGCGGAGTTCGCGCCGCAGGCCACCGCCCAGGGAGAGGGCGCGGCGATCCTCGGCCTCGTCGTCCTCTTCGTGGGCGGCATCCTCCTTGCCGGCAGGTTTCTCCTGCCGCCGCTCATGGCGTGGCTGCACCGCACCTTGCCACAGCCCTCATCGCTCATCTCGTGCATCGCGCTCGTGACGCTTCTCGGAGCCGCCGGCTCGGAGCACCTCGGCCTCCATTCTTTTCTCGGGGCGTTCGTCGTCGGCATCGCCCTGGCCGACGTCTACCGCGACCTTCCCCGGCCATTCGAAGTGCTCGGTGAATTCTCCTATGCGGTCTTCACGCCGGTGTTCTTCGTCTCGATGGCGATCGGGTCCGACTTCATCGAGGGTTTCGACCCATGGCTCGTGGTCCTCGTCACGACGGTCGCATTCGTGGGGAAGATCTGCGGGGTCTTCATCGGGGGGCGGCTCGCTGGGATGGACAGCCGGCAGTCGCTCGCCGTGGGGTGCGGCCTGAACGCCCGGGGAATCCTCGGCATCGTCATGGCCGCGGCGGCCCATGACGCCCAGTTGATCGATCTCCGCCTCTTCGTGGCCTGTGTGCTCATGTGCGTCATCACGACGATGGCTGCCGGACCGGCGCTGAGCCTGATCCTCGGGAAGCGCGAGCAACCGGCGGTCGAGGCGTAAGGCGGCGCGACGCCATCCCCGTCGCGGCCCGCGACCACGGCCGGTGCGGTACACTCCTGCCATGATGAAACTCTGGGTGTTTGCCGGCGCGGTGCTCGGCGGGTTGGCGGTCGCGGCCGGCTCGTTCGGCGCCCATGGCCTCAAGGACCTCCTCGCGGCGAACGGGCAGGCGGCCAACTGGGAGACGGGCGTCCGCTACGCGATCTTCCACGCGATCGCGCTCGTCGCTGTCGGCCTCTTCGCCGGCCAGCCGCAGACGGATGCATCGCGGCCGTGGCTTCTGGCCGCGGGCATCTGCTTCCTTCTCGGCACGCTCATCTTCAGCGGCTTCCTCGGGGCGCTCGCTCTTTCGGGAATGCGGATCCTCGGAGCGATCGTGCCGATCGGCGGCGTGCTCCTGCTGGCCGGCTGGGCCGCGCTGGCCGTCGCCGCGCTCCGCGTCGGAGCCCGCTGACGGCCGGGCGCTCTCCCTGACCGGCCGGCTTACACCTCGGCCAGCGGAGAGGCGGCGTCGCCGAAGGTATCCAAGGTGACGCCCATCTTCGCCATCATCGAGAGATAGAGCCGGCACATCTGCCGGTTCTCTTCACCCGAATAGTCGAGCACGCGGCCGGTGTGGATCTGCCCACCCGCCCCGCCCACGAGCGTCACCGGCAGGGCATCGTTCTTGTGGCTGCCTGTCATCATGCTCGAGCAGAAGAGGAGCATCGAGTTGTCGAGCGCCGAGCGGCCCCCCTCGTCGATCGCGGCAAGCCTCCGGGCCACGTAGGCCACCTGCTCGGTGAAGAACTGGTTGACCTTCAGCCAGTCCGCCGTGTCGGCATGCGACAGGAGGTGGTGGATCATGTAGTCGATCCCCTGGGCCGGATTCTCCGACCGGGCGAGATTCGGGAACCGCAGTGCCGAGTGGTCGTTGTTGAGCTTGAGCGTGGTGATCCGCGTGGTGTCGGTCTGGAAGCCGAGCACGAGGATGTCGCACATCAGCCGCATGTGCTCGGCGATGTCCTGCGGCACGCCGTCGGTCGGCCGCGGCCGGTCAGGCCCGGCGAGCGTCGGCTTCCAGCCCTGCAGCTCGCCGCGCTTGCCGGCATCCTCGATCCGCTTCTCCACGTCGCGCACGCTGTCGAGGTATTCGTCGAGCTTCCTCCGGTCAACGCCCCCGATCCGCCGCCGCAGGTCGCCGGCATCCTCGATCACGGCATCGAGCACGCTCTCGTCTCCCTTTTCGGTCCCCTCCTTGAAGAGCCGGTCGAAGGCGAGCGCGGGGTAGAGCTCCAGCGGCGTCGGCGTGGTGGGCGAGCTCCACGAGATATGGGAACTGTAGAGCATCGAGTAGTTCTTGTGCACTGACGGGTTCGATCGCTCGCACCCGAGCACGAGGCTCGGCACCTTCGTGCCGCGGCCGTAGGTCTGGGCGAGCACCTGGTCGAAGCTCGTGCCCGAGCGGATTTCACCGCCGGAGGCGAGCGGCGCGCCCGAGAGCAGGTTGCCGGTCTGCGAGGAGTGGATGTTGCCCTTGGTGGCCTCCACGTTCCACAGGCCGCGGATGAAGAGCATCTTTTCGCGGAAGTCGGCGAGCGGCGCGAGCACCTGCCCGAGCTTCATGTCGGCCCCTTCCCCCTCCGCCCACCATTCCTTGGAATGGAAGCCGTTGCCCGCGAAGAACACTGCCAGCCGCACCGGCGGCTCGGCCGTTGTGGACGCGACACCACTTGCCCGAGCCGCGAGCGACTCCATCCAGGGCAGGGCCATCGACACCCCGAGCCCGCGGAGCATCGTCCGCCGCGTCATCCCGCCATGTGCCGTCGTTTCTTGGCGCATCACGAACTCCTTCATCCTCGATGTGTTCATTCTTGCTCGGTGCCGGCCTCGAGACCACGGATCTGCCGGAATTGCGGGCTCTGGACGATCGCCTCGACTGCCAGGGTCGCACGGTGGCCATTGGCCGCGAGGGTCGCCTGGATCTCGTCGAGCAGCGGCTCGTCGGCGAGCTGCACGCTGCGGCCGAGGGCGAAGCCGAGCAGCTTGCGGAGAAACTGCCGCTCGAAGGCATCGGCGCGGGCAGAGGCGAGATACGCCCGCAGGTCGGCGGCGCCCCCCACCTGCGTGCCGTCGGGCAGCGCGGTGGCCGCGTCGATCGGCTTGCCGGCGGAGTCCTTGTCGCGGCGACGGCCGATCGCATCGTATTCCTCGAGGGCGAAGCCGTAGCCGTCGAACCGCTTGTGGCAGCCGGCGCAGGCGGCGTTGCTCGAGTGCAGCGCGGTCAGCTCGCGCTCCGAGAGCCCCTCCGGCGGCGACTCGGCCAATGGCGGCACGTTCTTCGGCGGCTTCGGCAGCTTTTCGCCGAGCAGCATCTCGGTGAAGAAAGTGCCCCGCAGGATCGGGCTCGTGCGCGACGCCCCGGACTGCTTGGAAAGCGTGGCGGCGAGCGTGAGGATCCCGCCTCGGCCATGCTCGCGCACCCCCTCCACCAGCCGCCACTCGGGGCCGGTCACGTCTGGAATGCCATAGTGCTTCGCCAGCGGCTCGTTGAGGAACGTGTGGTCGGCATCGATGAGCGAGCGGATCGAGCGGTCGTTCTGGAAGAGGTCGGCAAGCAGACGCACCGCCTCCTCGTGCATCGCCCCACGGAGGTCGGCGAATTCCGGAAACACTTCCGGGCTCTTCTCGTCGTGCGTGTCGAAGCCATAGACATGGAGCCAGTGGGTGCCGAACTCCACCGCCAGCCGCCGGGCCCGCGGGTCGCGGAGCATCCGCCGGGTCTCGGCGAGGAGCACCTCCGTCTCCTGGAGCCGCTCGGCCGCCGAGGCGAGCGGCTCGTCGGGCAGCGACGACCAGAGGAAGTAGCTCAGCCGCGTGGCCAGCTCGCGGCCGGTGACGGACTGCGGCTCCCGGCCCGGCCCCGGGGTTTCGAGCTTGTAGAGGAAGGCCGGCGCCACGAGCACGCGCGCGAGTAGCAGCCGCACGGCGGCGTCGTGCTCGAGGCCGTCGCTGCGGAGTTCCCGGTAGAGGGCCCGCAGGCCGTCGGCCTCCGCCGCGGCCAGCGGCCGCCGCCACGCCCGGGCGGCCAATTGCACGACGGCCTCCACCTGCGCGGGCTCGACGGCGACCAGCCGCGTGGCAAAGGCCTCGGCCCGTGCCGCGATCACCGGCTCGAGCCCCGCGAACGGATTGCCCTGCTTGTTCTGGCCGTCATCCTGTGTCGCAAACTGCACGAGCTGCTCGATGGCATCCTGCAGGAGGAAGGGCTCCTGGGCCACGAACCGTAGTTCGTCCCACAGGCGGTCGAGTTGGGCCGCATCGGCGTCGTCGAGAAGCAGCTTCCGCAGCCGGTCGTCCTCGCGGTAGAAAACGTTGAGCGTGATCACCTCGTCGGCCGGCACGATCCGGGCGTAGCAGACCGCCGGCGGGAAGAGCTCGCGGAATTCATCGAACGCCGCAGTGAACCGGCTCCAGGCGGAACCTGCCTCCGCGGCGATCACCGGCGCGGAGGCGGAAAGCACCCCTGGTTCGGCGGCATCGTCTTCAAGCACGTGGGCCTGCACGGCGGCATCCGCATGCGACGCCGGATGGACCGTGGCCGCGACCACGAACTCCCGGCCGGCCGCCAGCTCCGCCGGAATTTCCACCTTGACGCTCGCGGGCGCCCGCACACAGAGGTCGGCCGCAGCCACCGCTCCGGCGGCCACGGGATGGCGGCCAAAGGCGGCGGGATCGATGCCGTGCGACACGTCGGCGGCGGCCTGCGGAAGAGCGGCCGCAGCCTTGGCCGCGATGAGCCGCGAGAGCACCGGGCCCGACACCGCGAGCAGCTCGTCCACAAGCTTTCTGTCTGGTGACTTTTCAGGGAGGTCGGCCGTCCCTCCCCGCACGAGCCGTTCGATCTCGTCCACGAGCGGGCCGCGGTCGGCCGACGTCGCCGCCTGCCACCGCGCGAGGAGCGACCCGGCGGGAATTTCCCAACCGCTCCCCCCGCCGGTCGGCTCGCTGCCCAATTCCCAGACGGCCTCGTTGCCGAAGGCGTCGGCGTGGGGATTGGCGGCGAGGATGCCCTGCCCTGGTTCCGAAGAAGCAAGGTCGGCGAGCCGCCATTCCTGATCCCCGGAGCGGACGACGAGTTCGATCGCCATGGAGTCGCAGTTATGACCGGTGCGGGGGTCGATGACGAGGCAGAGTCGGTCGTCCCGCCGAAGCACGACCTCCTCGACAGGGCCGATCTTTTTCACCTCGTGGCCCCCCGACGCGATCTTTTCGCGGGTCGTTCCGCGGACGACCTCGAGGCTCCAGTCCACCGCGTCGCCACATCCGACAAGCGACTCGCTGATGCTCCCCTTCACCGACACGGCCTGCGCCCGCAGGCTCTTCCAGGCGATCACCAACCGTCGTTCACCGGGATGGACCACGACGCCACGGGCCGGAATCTCGGCCGGAAATTTCAGTGGCACGTCGGCGGTGTTGGCAAACACGCTCAAGTCCTTCTCGCCCGTCCAGCCGGCGATGCTCTCGAATCCCCCGACCCGCTCGGCCGTGTTCGTCAGCAGGAAACCCGCCGGCGGCTCGGGAGCCGTCGGGCCGAGCAGCCCGCTCCACACCTCGAGCGCGTCGCGGTCGACGGCATGCTTCTCGGCGAGTGTGGCCAGCGATGGTGCCGCGGCGCCGGCAGCCCGCGCGGCCTCGGCCTCGTCGAGCGCCGCAAGGCAGCCACGCAGCGAGGTGATCAAAGCAGTTTTGGCCGTCGGCATCACCGCCGCCTGCGCCCGCACATCGCGAAGATGCAGATCGGGTGCGGCTGCCGCCACGAGCCGCGGGTTTTCCCAGACGACGAAATCCGCATCCGCTCCGTCGCCCGCGTCGGTCGCTGTGAGGCGGATGGTGGCCGTCTCGCCACCCTCAGGCACCGCGAGCTTCACGCGAAATTCCTGGCGGGGCACGAGCGGATTCACCGCCTCCATCCAGGCGGCGGGCCCATCCTTGCGGCCCAACTCGCGGGTGATCGTCCCGACGGGATTGAATTTCCAAAGCGCTTTCTGCCAGGGCGCGATCTGCCCGGCGACGATCGCCTTGCCGGCCGCGTTGTCCGCGGGGCTCGCCGCCTGCCAGGCCTGCCGCACGCGGTCCACGAGAACTGAATCGGAAGGGTCGGATGCCGACACCGTCCGCCACACCGTCGCGAGATACTTCTCGCTCAGATCATGCTCGCGGGCCACCGCGGCCACCTCGCCGCGGGCGAGTGCGTCGCGCTCGGAGAACGTGGCAGCGAGATACCGGTCCACGGGCAGTGCCCCGTCGCGGCCCACGTCCATCTTGATGCCTTGCTCGGTCTTCTGGATTCCATCCTCGAAGGGCGCCGTGAAGCGACGGTAAAACGCCTTGAGTCGCGAGAGCTGCTCGTCGGTCCAATCACCCCGG
Organism: Pirellulales bacterium; assembly: GCA_044234625.1. GTDB lineage: Bacteria > Planctomycetota > Planctomycetia > Pirellulales > UBA1268 > CACORA01. The sequence continues at coordinate 74,169 of JBIIIP010000001.1, forward strand.
CTCGTGCTGGCGGAGAATCTCAGCCCGTCGGGCAACAGCACGGCGTGGGCCGCGATCCCCTTCGCCGCGTCGAGGTATTTCGTGACCAGCGCCGGCGACATGACGAGCGCCGCCCCGGTGTTGCTGAAGCCCTCGCCCGCCGCGCCGTCGGTGGGAAACTCGCGGGCTGGATCGAGCGAAGCGATGCCGGTCAGGTCACGGATCGTGTAGGTGTATTCGGCGTTGTCGAGCCGGCGGAGCACGACGGCCCCGGGATCGCCTGCATGGGCCGCCGCCTCCGCGCGGAGGAAACTGCGGAGCCAGCCTTCGATCGCCGCCCGCTCGGCATCGGTCGGCTGGGCCGCTTCGATCGGGGGCATCTGCCTGTCGAGCACGACCTCCCGCACCCGCTGCCATGTGGCGAGGCTGCGGCGCAGATCATCGAGCGACGCAGCGGCGGCGAGATTCACGTCTCCCTCGACCGCATCCCCCGCATGGCACTCGTGGCAGTAGCGGGCCAACAGCGGCTGCACGTCGCGGGCGAGTGATTCCTGGAGCGCGGCGGCCGGAACGGTGGCCTCGCGGGCGGCGGCCGACAGGCACATGACCGACGCGGCGCCGAGGACGGCGGCAGAGAGGCCGCGGCGCGAGCGCCCGGCCAGCGACGCAAGCGGCATCCGACACGTGAAGGCCAGTGAGGGCTTCATGGGGAGGGCGGTGTCCGGTTGGGGAGGCGGGGGTCGAACATGGCACGAACCGGTTCGTGGGAGGCAGGGCTCCACGAAAACGCGGGAACCCCCCTATGCGGATGCCAGCCCGAACGCACCATCCACCCGCAGGGCGACGGTTCGACGCCGAACTGCCTGTCGACAGAACGCGAGTTTACTTCTCAGCGAATGACCGCGTCAAATCACATTCGGCCGTACGATAAGGCCAGTTTCGCGAGGCCGCGGCCCTGTTGGCGGGCGCCGCGGATCACCACGTGCCGACGGCGACTGCCGTCCGCGAACCATGGCTCGGCGGCGGCTCGCTCGGCGTCACATCCACATTCACGGAGAGCGTCTGGCCGCCGGACGCCAGGATCACGCCATCCAGCGGCGACACGTCGGCGTAGTCGCGGCCGCGGCCGATCACGATGTGCTCGTCGCCCGCCAGAAGGGCGTTGGTGGGGTCGAAGTCGAGCCAGCCGCACGCCGCGCCGCACCATAACGCGACCCAGGCATGCGAGGCATCGGCGCCGACGAGCCGCGGCTTGCCCGGCGGCGGGAGTGTGCGGATGTAGCCCGACACGTAGGCCGCCGGGAGGCCCAGGCCGCGCAGCGCCGCGATCGTGGCATGCGCAAAATCCTGGCAGACGCCGCTGCGGGAATCGAACGCTTCCGCCAGGGGCGTCGACACGCCCGTCGCCTTCGGGTCGTACTTGAAATCATTCCGCACCCGCTGCATCAGCTCGCAGGCGGCATCGACGATCGGCCGACCGGCCGCGAAGCTCGCTGCGGCGTACTCCGTCGCGGGGGCGTGGAGCGGCACCAGCCGGCTGGGGTAGAGGAAGTGGGCCGGCGCCCGCGGCCCGAGCGCTGGCGACGCGAACGCCTCCTGTCGCACCTCCTCCCAGGCTGGCCCGCGGCCGGGTGGCGGCCGGTTCTCGACCTCCACCCGCGACGCCGCCGTGATGCGCAGTTCGCGGTGCGGCGCCGCGATCGTGGCCGTGGCGACGCGGGTGCCGAAAAAATCGGTCCGCTCGACGAGCGACGCCGGCCGGGGCGTCACGTCGATGCCAAAGCCCAAGAGCCGCTGCCCCTCGCCGGCGGCAGGCGCCAGCCTCAGCGTGCAGCGGGCCGCGGCCACCGTGGCGTCGTAGCGGTAGGTCGTGACGTGCCGGATCTCGTAGATCATGCGAGCTCCATCTCCGCCGCCGGGCGCACCGCGCCCGGCCCCTGGAGGAAGTAGCGAGCCGCGATGGCGTCGGCCAGCGCCATGAGCCGCCGCTCCACCGCCGCCACCTTCTGCGCATCGATGTGCTCGGCATCCTCGACGGCCAGGTCGGAGGCGAGCTTGAGGGCGATCCGCCGCGGCATCTCCATGATGCCGTCCTCCTGCAGCACGGGAAGCGCGGCGAAATGCTCGTTGATCCGCTCCGTCTGGAAGGCGACCGAGCGGGGGTTGAACGAGTCGAGCAGCACCATGTCGCGCACCGGCACGAGCGCCGCGCCGACGAGGTAGCGGGAGCGGTAGGTGATCTGCGAGTCGATCAGGTCGAGCAGCACGTCGAGTGTGTCGGCCGTCGCGTCGCGCTCGGCGAACGTGCGGGCGAAGCGGCAGGTGTTGATCCCCCGCTCCACGCGCCGGCCGAGGTCGAGGAACCGCCAGCCGGCGACGCGGTTGGTGTTCTCCTGGAACAGCCCCGACAGGGCCGCGGTGACCCGCAGGGCCTCGTCGGCCTGGTCGAAGACCTCCACTTCGGAAAGGCTCCTGCCGGACTCCTTCAGCAAGCGTATCTCCAGGGCGCTTAGCAGGTGCCAGGTGTCGAGGGAGAGCCGCTCGCGGATCACCCCGGCGGCCCGCCGCGCCGCGGCCGTGATGGATGCTGCCGACCCGCTCTGGCCACCGTCGTGAACGGCCGTCGCGGCGAGTTCTGCCGTGGTCGCGTCCGCCATCTCGGCCGGCGCGGCGCCCCAGGCGACGAGCAGCCGCGCGAGCCGCAGGATCGACTGCCGACCGCCGCCGGTGGTGTCGGGGTCGATGACCCGGGCGCAGAGACTGCGGACGATGCGCAGGGTGGCTTCGGCGCGCTCCAGGTAGCGGCCCAGCCAGAAGAGGTTGTCGGCCGCGCGACTGGGCAGGTTGCCGAGCAGGCGGCGGATCCTCACGGAATCGCCCGTGGGCAGGAGCGTGGACATCTCGACAGGCTCGTCGGCGAGCACCCACACGTCGGCCGACTGCACGCCCGCCCCCATGGAAACGGCCCGGGCGTCGCTGCGATCCGAAATCCGGCAGAAGCCGCCGGGCATGATCTCCCAGCCCTGGGCCGTCGCCGCGGCATACACGCGCAGCACGAAGGGACGCGGCGCGAGCCGGCCCTCATCCCACACCGGCGTGGTGGACAGCCGCACGATCTCCTGCCCAACGTAGTCCACGCCACGGCGGTCGAGATCGGCCGCAATCGCCGCCTTGTCCGTAACGTCGAGCTCGCCGCCGATCAGCGTGGACCGGCCCGGCATGCCCGGGAGCGCATCGGAGAAGGCAGACGCCACGACCAACTCGTCGAGCCTCTCGAGCACCTGCGCGCGTTCGCCTTCCTGACCGCACCACCAGGTCGCGATGTTCGGCAGCCGCAGATCCTCCCCGAGCAGCCGGCGGGCCAGCGCCGGCATGAAGCCGAGCAGGGCCCGCGACTCCACGAGCCCGCTGCCCGGCATGTTCGCCATGGTCAACGCGCCATCGCGGATCGCCTGGAAGAGCCCCGGCACGCCGAGCCGGGAGGCGGCATTGGCCTCGAGCGGATCGCACCAGTCGGCATCGACGCGCCGCCAGATGACGTCGGCCCGCTTCAGGCCCGCGATCGTGCGCACGTGGACCATGCCGTCGTGCACGGTGAGATCGTCCCCCTCGACGAGCAGGATGCCGAGATAGCGGGCGAGATAGGCCTGCTCGAAGTAGGTTTCGCTGAAGGGGCCGGGGGTGAGCAGACAGATGCGGGGATCGGGCCGCGGCGTTGCGCCGGCGAGCCCGCGGCGGAACTCGCGGAAAAAGGGGGCCAGCCGCGCCACGTTCATGTCGCTGTAAATGTTGGGGAAGGCCCGGGAGAGAACGAGGCGGTTCTCGAGCGCATAGCCGGCGCCCGACGGGGCCTGGGCGCGGTCGCCGAGCACCCACCAGCGGCCGTCCGGGCCCCGGCCGATATCGCAGGCGTAGAGCCTGAGCCACCGGCCACCCGGCGGCGCCACCCCCTGCATGGGCCGCAGGTAATCGGGGCTGCCCGTGACCACCGCGGCCGGCAGCGCCCCCTCGCCCACGAGCGCGTTCGGGCCGTAGACGTCGGCCAAGATGCGGTCCATCAATTCGGCACGCTGCGCGACCCCCGCGGCGATTTCGCGCCAGTCGCGCTCGGGAATGAGCAGCGGCACGTGCGCCAGCGGCCACGACCTCTCGTTGGTCTCGCCGTACACGCGGTAGGAGATGCCGAGATCGCGGATGTGGCGGTCGGCGACCGCGAACCGCCGCCCGATCTGGTCGTCGTCGATCCGCGACAGGGCCGAGAGGAAGTTCTGCCAATGGGGCCGCGGCGCCCCGGACCCGTCGATGAATTCATCGGGAATGCCGGGCAGGGCCGCATAGCCCGCCGTCCAACTCTCCACGCGGCGGGACAGGCCGCCCGGACGTCGCTCACGGCTCCGCGCCGCGCCGCCTTCGCTACCCAACGGTCCTCCTCAGATCGAGCGTCAACGGAAACTCCGCCGACAGGGATTCCCGTCGCACGTCGATCGGGCCGGGAGTATGACCGTGATCCTGAAAACGGGCCAACCTTCGCGCCTCCGCCTCGAAGGCGTTCACGGGGAAGGTGTCATAATTGCGGCCACCGGGGTGGGCCACGTGGTAGACGAACCCGCCCAGCGACCGGCCATTCCAGGCATCGACGAGGTCGAACGTCAAAGGCGCGTGCACCGGCATCACGGGGTGGAGCCCCGACGGCGGCTGCCAGGCCTTGAACCGCACGCCCGCCACCGCCTCGTGGTCGCGGCCCGTCGGCGTCATCGGCAGGGGCCGCCCGTTGCAGGTGACGACGTGCCGACCGGCCACGAACCCGCGCGCCACGAGCTCGACCCGCTCGACCGACGAATCGACATAGCGCACCGTCCCGCCGATCGCCCCTTCCTCGCCGAGCACGTGCCACGGCTCGAGGGCCTGCCGCAACGAGAGCCCCACGCCCGCCCGGTTCACGGCACCATGGACGGGGAAACGGAATTCCCGCTGCGCCTCGAACCACTCCGGCTCGAACTCGTATCCCGCGCCGCGCAGGTCGGCAAGCACGCCCAGAAAGTCCTCCCACACGAAGTGCGGCAGCATGAAGCGGTCGTGGAGGGCGGTGCCCCAGCGGACGAACGAGCCGCGCTGCGGCTCCCTCCAGAACCAGGCCACCAGCCCGCGGAGGAGAAGCTGCTGCGCCAGCGACATCCGCGCGTCGGGCGGCATCTCGAAGGAGCGGAACTCGACGAGGCCGAGCCGGCCCGTGGGGCTGTCGGGCGCGTAGAGCTTGTCGATGCAGATCTCAGCCCGATGCGTGTTGCCCGTGACATCGACGAGCAGGTTGCGAAACAGGCGGTCGACGAGCCACGGCGGCGGCGCCCCGGCGCCTGGCGCCGGCACCTGTGCCAGCGCGATCTCCAGTTCGTAGAGCCCGTCGTGCCGCCCCTCGTCGATCCGCGGGGCCTGGCTCGTCGGGCCGATGAAGAGGCCGGAGAAGAGGAAGGAGAGCGACGGGTGCCGCTGCCAGTAGAGGACGAGGCTCTGGAGGAGGTCGGGCCGGCGCAGGAACGGGGAGTCGAGCGGCGTCGGTCCGCCGAGCACCACGTGGTTGCCGCCGCCGGTGCCGGTGTGGCGGCCGTCGGTGAGGTATTTGTCGGTGCCGAGCCGGGCCTGGCGGGCTTCCTCATAGAGGGCGACCGTGTCGTGGACCGCCGCGGCCCAGGAAGCGACCGGCTCGACATTGACCTCGATGACACCCGGGTCGGGCGTGACCTTGATCACGCCGAGCCGCGGATCGAAGGGCGGAGGATAGCCCTCGACGTGCACGGGAACTCCACTGGCCCGTGCCGCCTCCTCCACCGCGGCGAGGAGCTCAAGGTAGTCGTCCAGCGCGCGGACCGGCGGCATGAACACGTGGAGCACGCCGTCGCGCGGCTCGATCGCCAGCGCCGTCCGCACCGCGCCCTCCACCGCCACCTGCGGCACGATCTCCTGCCGCTGCGGCCCTTCGCCGGTGCGGGAATGAATCCGCGGCAGGTCCGCCGGCTCGGGCAGCGGGCCGCGCGGCTCCGTGGGATCCTGCATCAAGACATGGGGGTATGCCGCCGGCGGCACCCAGGGAAGCGACGAGAGCGGCAGCCGGTAGCCCACGGGCGAATCGCCGGGCACGAGCATCATCCGGCCGCGCCGCAGCCGCCATCGCTCCGACCGCCACCGCGGCGCCCCCGATGCGGCGGCATTCCAGCGCTGCACGGGGAGCACGTAGCCCGTCGGCTTGGCCAGGCCGCGCTCGAAGACCCGCACCATCCGCGCCCGTTCCTCAGCATCGTCGAGCTTGGGGTCGGAAGGGTCGACGTTCACCGGCAGCGAGGATTCCTTCACCATCCAATGGGCCGGATCCTCGTAAGCGGGCAGCGCGCACGCTTCGTCCACCCCGAGGGCGCGGGCGATCTCGTGCACGAGCCGCTCGGCCGCGCCGATCGCCTCACCGGCATCGCTGAAGCGGCGCGTGCCGCTCTCGTCGGCGATGAGGGCGGCGTCGCGCCACATCGGCTTGCCATCCTTCCGCCAGTAGAGCGCGAAGGCCCAGCGCGGAAGGCTCTCACCCGGATACCACTTCCCCTGGCCGTAATGAAGGAAGCCGCCCGGCGCGAACCGCGCCCGCAGCCGGCGGATGAGCGCGTCGGCCCGCGAGCGCTTCGTCGGGCCGACGGCCGCGGTGTTCCATTCGGCCGACTCGAAATCGTCGATCGACACGAAGGTCGGCTCGCCCCCCATCGTCAGCCGCACGTCGTGGGCGACGAGGTCACGGTCGACGGCGTCCCCCAGCGCCACCAGCCGCGACCAGGCCGCGGCGGAGAAGGGCTGCGTCACCCGCGGCCGCTCCTCGATCCGCTCGACCCGCATGTGGAAGTCAAACTCGCATCCCGCCGGCTCCACCATGCCGCTCACCGGCGCGGCGGAGCGGTAGTGCGGGGTGGCGGCCAGCGGCAGGTGGCCCTCGCCGCACAACAGGCCCGACGTGGCATCCAGCCCGATCCAGCCCGCGCCGGGAACGTAGATCTCCGCCCAGGCATGGAGGTCGGTGAAATCGTGATCGGTACCCCGCGGCCCATCCACGGGATCGACGTCGGCCTTCAACTGGATGAGATAGCCCGACACGAACCGCGCGGCGAGGCCCAGCCGCCGCGCCAGGTGCACGAGGAGCCAGGCCGAGTCGCGGCAGGAGCCGGCGCCGCTGGCGAGGGTCTCCTCCGGCGGCTGCACGCCGGGCTCCATCCGGATCACGTAGCGGATGTCACGGTGAATCCGCGCGTTGAGCGCCACGAGCACGTCGACCGTGCGGCCACGCTCCCGCCCGAGTTCGGCGAGCAGGGCCTCGAACCGCTCCCCGTGCGGCTCGGTGACGAGACAGGAGGCCAGTTCGTGCCGCTCCTCAGGCGTATAGGCAAACGGGAAAGCCTCGGCATGCGTCTCGATGAAGAAGTCGAACGGGTTCACGACGGCCATCTCGGCCGTCAGGTCCACCTCGATGCGAAACTGCGGCGTCGGCTGCGGGAACACGTGCCGCGACATCCAGTTGCCGTGCGGATCCTGCTGCCAGTTCACGAAGTGGTCGGCGGGAGTGACCGTGAGCGAATACGACAGGATCTTCGTCCGGCAATGCGGCGCGGGACGGAGGCGGATCACCTGCGGACCGAGCGCGACGGGCCGATCGTAGGTGTAGGACGTGACGTGATGCAGCGCGACGCGGATCGGCAACGGCGGAAACTCTCGGCAACGGGAGAAGCTCGAAATCGCACCCGCTTCCACCGGGCCGCCGAGGGCGACTGGGAAAGCCGGTTCCGCCATGGGGCTGTCGCGCTCGCAGCCGGAGCGACCGCCTCGGTCGAATAGCCTATCGCCGCCTTCCCGCCCCGCACAACGACCGGGCAGACATCGACATTCAAGCTCCGTCCTTTCCCGGGGGATGACGCGGGCCTACACTGCTCGGGATCGGTTTTCGGAATTCGTTCTTCGCGATGGGAGGCACGGCAGATGGACATTCTTGGTGAGATTCTCAAGCAGGTGCTCGAGGGGGCCACCCAGCAGACGCAAACGCAACAGCGGCCGGCGCCCCGCCCCGCCCCGCAGCCGCAACGCGGCCCGTCGGACATGCCCTCCACCGACGACCTTGCCGAAATCTTCAAGCAGATCTTCGGGGGCGGCAGCGCCCAGAAGTTGCCCGACGTCGTCAAGCAGTTCGAAGAGAAGGGGATGCGTGACGAAGTCGACTCGTGGGTCCGCACCGGACCGAACAAGCCGATCGACCGCCGCCGGATCGAGGACGTGTTTGGCCAGCGGGAGCTCGACGACCTCGCCCGCCAGCGGAATATCGACCGCGAGCGGCTGGCGGAAGTGCTCAGCCGCTACATCCCGAAGATCATCGACGAACTGACGCCGCAGGGCCAGCTGCAAGGCCGACGGTAAGCTTCCAAACCGACGCGCGTGCGGGATCCCTGACGATGCGAAGGTCTCTGGCCGCGATCGTGACCATGCTGTTCGTGGCCGCATCCGAGAGCGGCCGCGGGGATGATCCGCGTCCCCCTGCCGACGCGCCGTTCGAGGTCGGCGGCCAGCCGGAGCCGCGGTTGTCGCGGCGGGCCCAGCGGCGGGCCAATCGCCGCCGGCCACCGGCCATCGCTCCGGCGGCCACGCCGCCGATCGGGGTGACGTCGACACTCGGCTCGCCATTCGAATCGCTGGGGGCCGAGGCCCACGAGCCATTCATCGTCCACCGTGACCAGTCGTATGCCGATGCCGGCGACGATCGGCAACGTTTCGATCTCTATCTTCCCAAGGGGTGTGGCGGCGGGCTGCCGCTGGTGGTGTGGGTCGAAGGCAAGACCTGGCAGTCGATCGCTCGGCCCGCCTGCCCCGTCATCTGGCTCGTCGACTCCGGCTACGCGGTGGCCAGTATCCGGTATCGACCCAGCAGCACCGACCCCTTCCCCGCACAACTCGACGACTGTCTCGCCGCCATCGATTGCATCCAGCGCGATGCCGATCTCTGGGGCATCGACCGCGACCGGATCTGCGTGGCAGGCAGGGCCGCGGGCGGCCATCTGGCCGCCCTGTCGGGCCTGTGGGACGAGTCGTCGCCGGAGCGGCCGCTCCCGCCCGTCGCCGCCGTGTGCGTCATCGATGCCCCGACCCACCTCACATCGCTCGGCCCCGAACACGACCGGCCCGCCTCGCCGGCCAGCCAACTGGTGGGGGGGCCCCTGCCGGAGTTTCGCGAGGCCGCGCAACAGGCCAGCCCCCTCACGCACGTGTCTTCCGACGATCCGCCCGTCCTGGTCATCCATGCCCGCGCGGGAGCGGCGGTGCCTTTCGAACAAAGCCGGAAATTCACCACCGCCCTCCGGGCAGCCGGCGTGCCCTGCACACTCGTTCCCGTGGACGCCGGAGGCGCCGAGGCGAGCATCGACCGTGACAGCACCGGCGGCGCCGCATTCGCCGCTTTTCTTGCCGAGACGATCGGCCGTGGCGCACGCCCCTCCCCGGAAGCGGCCACGCGATGAACCGCATGCGGCGGCTGTCGCGGCGGTCGTGGCTGACGATCACGGCCGGGATCGTGCCCGTGGCCGGAGCCGTGGACGGGTGCTACCTCACGCCGCGGCAGTTGCTCACATCCACGCTCACGTTCGGCACGCCGGCCGCGGACCGGATCCGCGTGCTGCAGGTCAGCGACGTGCACCTCCGCGGCATCGGCGCGCTGGAAACGCGGCTTCTCGAGGCGGTGCATGCGGCCAGCGCCGACCTGATCGTGTTCACCGGCGACATGATCGACCGTGAGAAAAGCCTGTGGCCCCTGGAGATGCTGCTCCGGGAATTCCCGCGCGGGCCGCAGATGTTCGCCATCCCCGGCAACTGGGAATACTGGAGCGGCGTGCGGTTCGAGGCCCTCGGCCGCACCTACGACCGGCATGACGTGCAGTTCCTCGTCAACCGTTCGGTGGAGGCCGAGGTGCGCGGCACGCGGATCCGCGTCACCGGCCTCGACGACGTGCGGGCGAGCCAGGCCGATCCGCAGGCGGCGCTGGCCGACGCCACGCCGCTGCCCCGCCACCTCGTGCTCGCGCATTGCCCCGTGACCCGCGACCTCGTGCCCCTCCCCGATCCGCATCCCGCATCGTTGATGCTCTCCGGCCACACGCACGGCGGGCAGATCGCGCCACTCGGGTTCCCGCTCGTGAGGCCCGCCGCGAGCGGCCGCTACGTGGCCGGCTGGTACCGCGACGCGGGGCTGCCGCCGCTCTACGTGTCGCGTGGCATTGGCACATCGATGATCCCCATGCGCATCGGCTCCACCCCGGAGCTGGTGCAGATCGATTGGGCCGGCGACGGTCGTTGAATCCGCATCGCCGCTACAGCCCGCATACCGCGCACTTTTTTCCCGGCTTGTGCAGCCACGCGCGGGGCGGGTCGATACCTCTGGTCGGGCATCACTGCCTTCTTCTTGCTCTATCTTCGCCATCCCGCGTCACGGAGCCATAAGCCGTCGCCATGCCAAGCAGCCGCCGCAAGCCTTCAGTCTCCGCCGTGCAGAACCCGCTGGAGACCTACCTCCGCGACATCAACGAGACGTCGCTCCTCACCGCCGACGAGGAGAAGCGTCTGGCCGAGGCGATCGGGCGTGGGGATGCGGCCGCCCGCGACCACATGGTGCGGGCCAACCTGCGGCTGGTGGTGAACATCGCCCGCGGCTACGCCAACCGCGGCCTGCAACTGCCCGACCTCATCGAGGAGGGGAATCTCGGCCTGCTCCGCGCCGTCGAGGGCTTCGACCCCAAGGTGGGCACGCGGTTCAGCACCTACGCCAGCTACTGGATCAAGCAGTCGATCAAGCGGGCGCTGATCAACAACGGCAAGACGATCCGCATCCCCGCCTACATGGTCGAGCTGCTTTCCAAGTGGCGGCGGGCCACGGCCCGTCTCTCCGAGGCCCTCGGCCGCACGCCCACGCCGGAGGAGATCGCCCGCATGCTTGGGCTGGCCCGGAAGAAGCTGCCCATCATCAAGAAGGCGATCCACGTCCACACCGCCACACCACAGACGGAGCACCCGGACGGCTGGTCGCTGGGAGAGATCATCCGCGATGAAAACGCGAAGTGCCCGGCCGAGGTGCTGCTCGACCACGACACGCTCCGCCACGTGCTCCACCGCGTGAGCGAACTGGAGCCGCGGGCCGCCACGATCATCAAGCTGCGGTTCGGCCTCGAGGGGGGCGATCCGATGACGCTCAAGGAGATCGGCGGCGTGCTCGGCATCACCCGAGAGCGGGTGCGGCAGATCGAGTCGGAGACGCTCGCCAGCCTGGCCAGCGAGATTGACGGCGTGCCGCGGGCCCAAATCCGTTTGCGGCACGGGGCGTGAGACGGCTACGCTCTCCACGTGAATCTCGCCGACCACATCCGTCCGATCCCCGACTTCCCCAAGCCGGGCATCCTGTTCCGCGACATCACGCCGCTGCTGGCCCACCCCCAGGCCTTGGCGGAGGCGGTGCGGCGGATGGCCGCGCCCTGGCAGGGGGAGGGCATCACGGCGGTGGCGGCGGTCGAGGCCCGCGGCTTCCTCTTCGCCACGCCGCTGGCACTGGCCCTCGGCGTGGGTGTGGTGCCGGTGCGGAAACCGGGCAAACTGCCGGCGGAGACGATCGCCCATGAATACGACCTGGAATACGGCAGCGACCGCCTGGAGATGCACCGCGACATCCTCGCTCCCGGGGCGCGGGTGCTCGTCGTGGATGACGTGCTCGCCACCGGCGGCACGGCGGCCGCCTGCATGAAACTCGTCGAGGCGGCCGGCGGCGTCGTGGCGGGGGCGGCGTTTCTCGTCGAACTGGAGCCGCTCGGCGGCCGCGAACGGCTCGCCCCGCACCGCGTGGAGCGGGTGCTCACGTACTAGGTCTACGGAAACCGCGGCATCCATGCCCGCGGTTTCCTTGCCCGCCATCCGGCGGGAAGAAACCCGGCCCTCCAGGCCTGGCGCTCCTGCCAACGCACGCATCCATGCCCGCGGTTTCCTTGCCCGCCATCCGGCGGGAAGAAACCCGGCCCTCCAGGCCTGGCACGTTGAAAACGTGGCGACGGAAATCCGGGCCTGCCGCATTGAAAACGTGGCGACAGACCTCCGGTCTGTCGAGTTCTTGGCCACAGACCAGAAGTCTATGCCACGGTGGGAGAGAGCCGGTGCGGCACCCGGTTCACCGTAGTAATAGGAGTAATAATAGTCCCATGCAATCGACACGAATCGTTGTGGCAATGTCGGGCGGCGTCGATTCCAGCGTGGCTGCAGCCCTGCTCGTCGAGGCCGGCCATGATTGCGTGGGCGTGTTCATGCGGCACGCGCAGCCGGCCTTGCCCCCGCCACAGGGCGCCGCGGGCCTTCCTGTGCTGCCGCTCGCCAAGGCCGGTCACCAGGGATGCTGCAGCGCCACCGACGCCCTCGACGCCCGCCGCGTGGCCGACCGGCTCGGCATCCCGCTCTTCGCCCTCGACCTCACCGACGACTTCGAACGGATCATCGATTCGTTCGTGACCGACTACGGCCACGGCCGCACGCCCAATCCCTGCGTCCGCTGCAACACGTGGCTCAAGTTCGGACGGCTCTTCGATTACGCCGACGCGATCGGCGCCAGCCACGTCGCCACCGGCCACTACGCGCGGCTGGCCAGTGAACCCGACGGCACGCCCTGCCTGCGCCGCGGCCACGATGCCGACCGCGACCAGTCATACGTGCTTTTCGACGTCCGCCGCGAACGCCTGGCGCGGATGCTCCTGCCCGTCGGCGACCTCACCAAGCACGCCGTCCGCGAGCGGGCTGCGGCCCTCGGCCTGGCCACGGCCGACAAGCCCGACAGCCAGGAGATCTGCTTCGTCGCGCCCGGCGAGCACGCGCGGCTCGTGGCAACGCGGCTGGGAGGCTCACGGGCCGGCGACATCGTCACGCTCGACGGCCGCGTGCTCGGCAGGCACGAGGGGATCGAACGGTTCACGGTGGGCCAGCGGCAGGGCCTCGGCGTGGCGGTGGGCACGCCGCTCTACGTGGTGCGGATCGACCCGGAAACGTGCCGCGTCGTCGTGGGACGCCGCGAGGACGTGCCCGAGCAACGGCTTGTCGCCGCCGAGGCCCACTGGCTCGGCCCGCCGCCGCGGGAGCCCTTTCGCTGCACCGTCCAGTGCCGGGCCCAGCGGAAGGCCGCACCGGCCCTCGTCACGCCTCTGCCCGACGGCCGCTTCGCCGCCGAATTCACCGGCGGCCCGGAACATTCCCCGGGGGCGATTTCCCCGGGCCAGCCGGCCGTTTGCTACTCCGCCGACCGGCTCCTGGGAGGCGGTTGGATCGTCGCCTGATCGCGAACTAGGCTTGCTCATGCTCCGCACTACTTCGAGGGAAACCCCGTGAACGCGATTCCCACCATTCCGCTGCCCGCGATGCTGGCGCTCATCGCCGTCCTGGCGCTGGTCGCCCTCACGATGCTGCTGTTGGTCTTCAACTACGGCCAGTTGTGGTTCCAGGCCTACTGGTCGAAGGCCCCCGTCTCGTTCATGGAACTGCTCGGCATGAGCCTGCGCAAGGTCAATGCGCGCACGATCGTGCAGGCGAGGATCATGGCCACGCAGGCCGGCCTGGGCCGCGACATCTCCTGTCAGCGGCTGGAAGCCCATTACCTCGCCGGGGGTGACGTGCCGCGGGTGATCCGGGCGCTGATCGCTGCTCACCGCGCCGACCTCGACCTCGACTTCGACCGGGCGTGTGCGATCGACCTCGCCGGCCGTGACGTGCTCGATGCGGTGCAGACCAGCGTGAACCCGAAGGTGATCGACTGCCCCGACAACGCGAGCGGAAAATCGACGCTCTCGGCCGTGGCCAAGAATGGCGTCGAGCTGAAGATCCGGGCCCGGGTGACGGTGCGCACCAACCTCCAGCAGCTGATCGGCGGGGCCACCGAGGAAACGATCATCGCCCGCGTGGGTGAGGGCATCATCACGTCGATCGGCTCCTCGCAGAGCCATTTCGAAGTCATGGAGCACCCCGACACGATCTCCAAGGCGGTGCTCCAGCGCGGGCTCGACGCCCAGACGGCCTTCCAGATCGTCTCCATCGACATCGCCGACATCGAGGTGGGCGAGAACATCGGCGCCCGCCTCCAGGCCGATCAGGCAGAGGCCGACACCCGCGTGGCCCGGGCCAAGGCCGAGGAACGCCGCAGCGTGGCCATCGCCCGCGAGCAGGAGATGAAGGCCGCCACGGCCGACAACCGGGCCCGCCTGATCCAGGCCGAGGCCATGGTGCCCAAAAGCATCGGCGACGCGTTCCGCGCCGGACGGGTGAACGTCAACGGCCGGAGCTAGAGCGCGTCCGAGAGAACCGTCGCAACGCGACAGTGAACCAGAGACGGTGGGCCACCGCATGGGCACGGACAGACCAGAGGTCTGTCCCCACGGTGGGAGAGAGCCGGTGCGGGCCATCCCAACTGCCTTTCCTCCCGCAGATTCCGCACATTCCACACAATCCGGGGAATTCGGCCAAACTTTGCGGCCCATCCCCGCCGATACAACTCGTGTGGGATGGCGCGTGTCATGATGACGGCCGAGACGCTTCGGCACGCCACCCCGCAATGAGACTCGAGGCAAGGGAGTTGCCCATGGCTCTGCGAAAACTGCGTGTGTATACCGGTCCTGAAGCCGACAAGTCGGCGGCGTCGCTCGTGGCGGCCGCGGCTGATGAAAATCGCGTGCGCGTGTCACTCGGTGAGATTCTCCCGCTGCTGACCGATGCCGCGGCGAGCAACCGCACGTGGCTGTCTGATTTCGCGGATGACGAGGTCACGATCACGGCAGACCTCTACGACGTGCTCCAGGCCTACCGGCATTTCCGCCGCCCGGGCGCCTGAACAAGCTGAACAAGCTAATCAATTTGATCATGGGGACGATCCGCCGCCGCCCATGCTGGGTGTAGTCGGCCTTTTTTGTGGGGCCACCGCCGCCTCCGGCGCGTGAAGCCACCCCTCTTGCGGGTGATCGTTGCCTGCGCCATACTCTCGTCCTTCCCGCCCCCAAGGCTGCGTGGTGACGGCAAGGCACCGCGCGCGTGAAAGCCACTGGGACCCACCCGCTTGCCGAAGCCGATCGCGACTGTACGGCCGGCGACACCATGCCAACACCTATGAACGGCTCCATCAATCTGACGGACCTCGGCCGCCGCGTGCGTGCAGCCCGGCTGGCCCGGCGGCTGACGCTCGAGGAAGTGGTCTCTCGCACCGATTTCACGGTCAGCTGGCTTTCCAAACTGGAAAACGGCCAGTTGACGCCCTCGCTCGAGGGTCTCGTGAAGCTCTCTGACGTGCTCGAGTGCGGCGTCGACGAACTGGTCGAGGGACTGTCGATCCCGCCCCGGCATGTCGTCGTCAAGCGCGGCCACGGCCGCATGGAGCAGGCCCGGGCCGGCAAGTCGGCAACCGGGGTGGAGCATCTGGCCGACCAGTGGCGAGGCCGGGCCATGCAGCCGACGATCCTCTACCTCAACGGGGCGGACCGCCGCGGGGCGGCTGAAAGCCACGATGGCCAGCGGTTCTTCTACGTCCTCGAGGGCGAGGTGCGGGTTGACTACGGCGACGAACCGATCCTGCTCTCCGGGGGAGACAGCATCTTCATCGACGCCACCATCCCGCACCGCGTGACCGCGGTCGAAAAGTCGAAGGCCCGCGTGCTCAGCGTGTCCTGCGAACCTCACGCCACCCATGACAACGCCCGCGCGCGTCGCAAACCGCCGCGCTAGCTGTCCGTGGAAAAAGCCATCCATGGCCTTTTTCCACTTGGTCGACCGCAAAAAACGCCGAGGGTTTTCTGGGTCGACGGCTATCGCATCCTGCTCAGGCAGACTTGTTCCACAGTCTGCTAGGCAACCGATGAGCATGGACAGACCGGAGGTCTGTCGCCACGTTGGGGAAGAGCATGGACAGACCAGAGGTCTGTCGCCACTGTGGGAGAGAGCCGGTGCGTTGCCACGAGCCGGATGGATGGCTAGCCGTCGACCGGGGCGGCGGGCGTCGGCAGGATCAACTGCCAAAACTCCAGGTCGAGCCACCGTCCGAACTTGAAGCCCGCCTCGCGGACCGTCCCGCAGCAGCGAAAGCCGAGCGAGCTGTGCAGGGCGATGCTCGCCACGTTCGTGGCGTCGATGCCCGCGATCAGCATGTGCAGGTCGTGCCGCCGGCCCTCGGCCACGATCGCCTCGAGCAGTTGCCGGCCGATACCGTGGCCGCGAAACCGCTCGTCGACATACACGGAATGCTCCGCCGAATACTTGTAGGCCGGCCGGGGCCGGAACGGCCCCCAGGTGACGAAGCCGGCCAGCACGCCCGGCTCCCACTCAATCCCCAGCACCGGCACGTTGTCACGCTGCCGCACGGCGAACCACTCGCGCATCGTCTCCTCGCTCCGCGGGGCGTATTCATAGAGCGCCGTCGAGTGGAGGATCGCATCGTTGTAGATCGCGCGGATCGCCGGCAGATGCGCGGAGGTGCAGGCGATGACGGGTCGGCGCGGAGGGGCGGGCTTCTTGCGTGACATGGGCGGAGAAGTCTAGCCCACGCCGCCCGCCCGCGCCGCCGGCGGCGTCAGCCACGACACCACCACCAGCACGACGAACCCCAGGGGAATCGTCACCAGGCCCGGCTGGCTGAAGGGCATGGGGGCCAGGTCGCGGGGCAGGCCGTAGACCTTCTCGAAGGTGTCGGCCGAGAGGAGAATCCAGCCCAGGGAGGCCGCCATGCCGGCCGTCACCGCCGCCACGATCCCCTGCTTGGTCGTTCGCCGCCAAAACAGCAGCATCACCAGGGCCGGAAGGTTGGCGCTGGCGGCGATGTTGAAGGCCCAGCCCACGAGGAAGCTCACGTTGAAGCTCTTGAAGAGGATGCCCAGCGCCATGGCGATCACCCCCAGGCCCACCGCCGCGATCTTCCCGCAGCGGACCTTTTCATGGTCGGTCATCCGCACCCCGCAGACGTTTTCCACGAGGTCGTGGGCCACCGCCCCGCTGCCGGCCATGATCAGGCCGCTCACGGTGCCGAGCACCGTCGTGAAGGCGATCGCCGAGATCACGGCGAAGAGCGTCGTGCTGAACGACTTCGCCAGGAGCGGCGCGGCCATGTTGGTGTCGGTGGGGTCGAGGGCGCCGCTGGTCATGGCCCCGAGCCCAAGAAAGAGCGTGAGCACGTAGAACACGCCAATCGCCGCGATCCCCACGACGGTACTCTTCCGGGCGGCCGCGCCGTCCTTGACGGTGTAGTAACGGATGAGGATGTGGGGGAGCGAGGCCGTGCCGCAAAAGAGCGCCAGCATCAGGCTCGCGAAATCGAGCCGGTCGGCGAGGCGGCCGCTGGAAAGGCCCTTGAAGAACCCGCCCGGCTTGAGCAGCTCGGCCCCGCGGCGCTCGACGGGCGAATAGGTCGTGTGCGTGCCGGCCTCGTCGACGTGCTTCTTCGCCGTCCAGGTGACGACCGTCGAATCCTCGAGCGCGGCAAGGTAGGCCAGCGGACCCAGCGGCCCGGTGGCGGTTTTGCCGGCGAATCGCTCCGGCAGCCGGGCGATCGTGCCCACCGGCCGCAGGTCGTGCTCGCGGTCCTGCGGTTCGCCGTCGACGAGCACCACGCCATCCGGGCGGACCGTGCGCACCTGGGCCACGAGGTTTTCCGCTCCCGGCCGGCCCGCATCGACGACCAAACCACGGTCGAGGATCAGCGCCGTGAGGATGCCGCAGAAGAAGACGAGCAGCGACCCCTTGATGAACTGCACCCACGTCGTCGACACCATGCCCGCCGTCACCACGATCACCGTCACCGCCACGCCCACGAGGATCACGCCGACCGCGTGCGGCAAGCCGAGCAGTGGCGTGATCAGCGACCCGGCACCGACCATCTGCGGGATCAGGTAGAAGATGCTCACCACGAGCGTGGAGACCGCGACGGCCAGCTTGATGCCACGGCTGTTGAACCGGGCGTCGAGGGCGTCGGCGAACGTGAACCGGCCAAGGGCCTTGATCGGCTCGGCGATCACGAACAGGGCCACGACCCAGCCCGCCAGGAAGCCGATCGAGTAGAGAAAGCCGTCGTATCCGGAGAAGGCGATCATCCCGCAGATGCCGAGAAACGACGCCGCCGACAGGTAATCGCCCGCGAAGGCGATGCCATTGACGAACCAGTGCACCTGGCCATGGGCGGCGTAATACGCCTGGGCGGACTGCTTCCGGCGGCCCAGCCACAGCGACAGGCCGATCACGCCGGCGACGAAGGCGGCGAAAATGGCCACGGCCAGCGGGGAGGTTTCGTGGAGCATCGGCAGGCCTCGAGGTCAGCGGCGGGCGCGGGCGACCATATAGACGACCGACAGGACGAACGCGGCCGCGATCAGGCCGATGCCGGAGGCGATCGCCAGATTCACGCCGCCGAACAGCCGCCATGACAGCAGATCGGGCCGCCCCAGGACGAGCGCCATGAAGCCGCCGTAGAGGAGCACGTAGCCCCAGAAGAAAACGAGGCCCAGACGGCTCGAGCCCGGATCGGGCGGCTGGGCCGTCATGGCGGCCCCCCACCGCCGGTCTTCGTCTCGGGCGGCGCGGTCGGAAACAGCATCCGCGGGCTCTCCACCACGCCCCCCGGCCGGCGACCGCGCGGGCCTGCGCCGGCGAGTTCGGCGGCCATGGCATGGAGGCGTTCCGACAGCCGCGCGACCACGTCGGCATGCGCGGCGGCCACGTCGGTCGTCTCGCCGATGTCGGCTTCGAGGTCGTAGAGCCGCGGCTGCCGGGCCGCGGCCGGGTGCGCGGCGGCCTTCGCATCCGCCACGGGCAGCTGCGGGGCGATGAACAGTTTCCAGCGGCCCTCGCGCACGGCCTCCAGCCCGTCGCGCGAGAAGAAATAATGCGCCTCCCGCGGCGACTTGGTCGCCGTGCCCAGGAGCAAGCCGGCGATGTCGCGTCCGTCGATGACGGGCTCCGCGGGCACGCTCCCGCCGGCCAGGCCGACGAGCGTGGGAAGGATGTCGATCGTGCCCGTCATGGCATCACACACCGTGCCGGCCGCGACGTGGCCCGGCCACCAGGCGATCGTCGGCACCCGCACGCCCCCCTCCCAGTTGCTCGTCTTGCTGCCGCGGAGCGGGCCGGCGCTGGTCGCCCCGCCGATGACGCTCACCCAGGGGCCATTGTCGCTGGTGAAGATCACGAGCGTGTTCTCCGCGAGTCCGAGCCGGCGCAGCGTGCCCAGCACCTCCCCCACGCTCCAGTCGACTTCCTCGACCCAGTCGCCGAACGGACCGTTGTCGCTCCGGCCCCGAAACTTTTCCCCGGGCGCCAGCGGCGCGTGCACCGCCGTGTGCGGCATGTAGAGGAAGAAGGGCCCGTCCTTCGCCTCCTCGATGAACCGCACCGCCTCTGCCGTCGTCGTCTCCACGAGCGTGGTCTGCCGCGCGTCGGTGAGCAGCTCGGTGACGCGGTCGTCTCGCAGGAGCGGCACGACCTTTTCTCCGGTCTCGGCCGACACTCGCTGCATGTCGTTGGAATACGGCAGGCCGAAGGAGCTGTCGAAGCCCTGGCGGGTCGGCAGAAACTCCGGCTGGTCGCCCAGATGCCACTTGCCGATGCAGGCCGTCGCGTAGCCGAGGGCCGAAAGCCGCTCGGCGATCGTGATCTCCGCGGGATTGAGGCCGTTGCGGGACGCCGGGGCGTAGACCCACGGCACGCCCACCCGCAGCCCGTAGCAGCCGGTGAGCAGCTGGGCCCGCGACACGGAGCACACGGGCGCCGCGTAGAAGTTCGTGAGCTTCATGCCTTCGGCCGCCATCCCGTCGAGGTGCGGCGTCTTCTGCTTCGTGGCCCCAAAGGGCCCGATGTCGCCGTAGCCCAGGTCGTCGATGAAGATGACGACGAAGTTCGGCGCTCCCGCCGACGCCACCCGCACGGCGGGAGCGATCAGGCCGCAGGCGAGGGCCAGGGCGAGCAGGCGAAGGTTCATGGTCCGGAGCTTTCGAGAACGGGGATTGATGACGGTGGACGAATCGTCGGCTACCGGCCGACTTCGGCGATCACTCTCGCGTAGGCGGCGGGCCGGTCGGCGGCTGCGAGGCCGCGGATCGCCAGCAACTGCGGCCGCAGACCGAGGGGCCACCGGGGATCCTGCACGATCTTGGCGTCGGCCCGTGCGAGCAGGTCGTCGGCATTCGCGCCGGTAGCCGCCGACGCGGCCGCGATCACGCTGCGGAGATACTCGGCCGCCTGCACCTCGGGATTGGGCGTGGCCGGCGCCTCGCACCGACCCGTCGCCCAGGCGATGCCTTCGAGGAGATGCTTCTGAAACATCGGCTCCTTCCAAGTGGCGTCGTTGTGGCCGAAGTTTGTATAGAAGAGCCGCCCCTTTCCATAGTCGCGCACCCACGACACGGGCACGTGCCATGGCTCCTTCGGCGTGCTCGCCGGCATGTCGAGGCTGACGAGAACGCGGAGGTTTTCCGGCTTGTAGCGAAGGTCGTATTGGTAGACCTCGTCCCGCCACCGGAACCGCGGCGCGAACATCGCCGTCAGCCGGTGGCCCGGCTCGTGGACCACGAACGCATGCTCGCCCCCCGCATTCCACGGATGGCCGGCGAAGATTCCCCCGACGAAGTCACAGTACAGATCCGAGCTCTGGAACGTGTCGGTGGCGGCGTGCACGCCCACGAAGGCCTTGCCCGACTTGACCCAGCCGAGAAACGCCTGAAGGTCGGGAAGCGGCAAACTTCCGGTCGTATTCAAAAACATGACGCCGTCGAAACTGGCGAGCGATTCGGCCGAGAATGCCGACGCAAACCGCTCTTCCAGGATCTTCTGCCGGGATGCGTCGTCTTCCGAAGGCCGCTCCGCGGACGGCATCCGCAGGAAGTCGACGTGAAACACGCCGCTCGAGCGGCCGAGCTCCTCGAGGATGGGCTCGGACATGGTGATCGAATCATGGCGGAAGCCCATCGTGACCGTGACGACGAGCAGCCGGGCCGGCCGCTGCGGCTCGGCCGCACGCGCCGATGCCGCGATCGCGAAAACGGCGACGGCGAGCAGGGGGAGCCGGTGAACGGGCTTCATGGGCGTCTCTGAAGGGCGCGGGCAACCAGATCGATTTCGGTACTGTACCGTCTCGGCCGGGAGCCTTCCGCCCCCCGCCGTCACCGGGAAAAAACGGCTGGTCCCCGCGTCCATCGGCCGGCCGAGAGCGGCAGCCGATTTGCCTTGCCACGGCCTGCCTCCGATAGTTTGCCACGGACGCCGCAGCACGGGCTGCGGACACGGCAGCGGATCGCCTGACCCTCCCAGGAGCGTGTCATGGCGAGCGCGTCGCTCGAGCATTCCATCATCGTGGCCCCGGTGGCCCACGAAACCGTGCGGCCCTTGCTCGCGCCGCACGAGCCCCCCTGCCTGTCGCTCTATCAGCCCACGCACCGCAACGTCCCCGACAACACCGTCGATCAGCCGACGTTTCGCCACCTCGTGGAGTCGCTGGAGATGGCGCTCTCCCTGACGCACGGCCGCGAGGCCATCGAGCGACACCTGCATCCCTTCCACCTGCTCGCCGACGATCGCCACTTCTGGCAGCACACCGGCGCCGGCCTGGCGATGCTCGCCTCCGCGGGGCAGGCCCGTGTGTTTCACCTGCCCCGGCCGGTCAAGCCGCTGGCCAGCGTCGCCAAGCGGTTTCACACGCTGCCGCTGGTGCGGATCGCCGCGGCCAGCGACCGCTTTCACGTGCTCGCCCTCACCAGCCGGGAGGCCCACCTCTACGAAGGCCTGCAGTCCGGGCCGGGCGACACACCGCAACGGCTGGTGCCCGTGCCCCTCGCCGGCGGCGACGAGCCGGGGGCCCATGGCGAGATCGTGCGCGAGTCGATCGTCGACGCGGAAACGTTCCAGCCCCACCGCGTGCAGCGCGGCATGGGGCCGAGTGGCCTGGGATACGGCAGCATCGTGCACGGCGGCACGGGCTCGAAGCAGGACGACATCGACGCCGACACCGAGATCTTCTGCCGCGCGGTCGATGAAACCGTGCACGAGCGGGTGTCGAAGCATGCCGATCTGCCGCTCGTGCTCGTCGCCCTGCCCCGGCTGGCGGCGGTGTTCCGCGGCCTGTCGAAGAACCGGATGCTGCTCGAAGAGTTCGTGCCGCACGATCCCAAACTGCTTTCGCCCGACGACATGGCGGCGCTCGTGGCCCCGATCTTCTCCGCGGCCCGGCAGCGGCGGATCGACCGCGCCATCCGCACGTTCACCCACGCCCGCGACCGCGATCTGGCCGCAGGCGATCTGGCCGACATCGGCCGGGCCGCCGTGGCCGGCCGCGTGGCCACGCTGCTCATCGAAGCCGATCGCTTCGAGACGGGACGCTTCGACCGGGCGACCGGAGCCATCGCCACCGACGGCGAGCCGCCGCGGGATCAGTCGCGCGGCGGCGACATTCCCGCCGTGCAGGCCGAGGACTTGTTTGGTGCCCTGGCCGAGACGGTGCTCCTTCACGGCGGCGGCATCCTCTCGCTCGAACGCAACGCCATGCCCACGGAAACCGGCGTGGCGGCGATCTACCGGTACTGACTACAAGGAAACCGCGGCATCCATGCCCGCTGTTTCCTTGGCGGGCTCCGCCCGCTGGTGCCAACACGGCCCTCCAGGCCTGGTGCGGGCAAAGGAGGATGAGGAAGTGGTGACAGGCCTCCGCGCCCCAACTCACGTGGCGACGGACCTCCGGTCTGTCGAGAAAATGCACCCGGCCCTCCAGGCTGCTCACGCCACCACGAGCGTGGCCAGCCAGTACAAGGCCGCCGACAGCACGATCACCGCCGGAAGCGTGAGCACCCATGCCAAGGCAATCTCCCGACACGTGCTCGCCTGAATGCCCGACCGATTGGCCCACATCGTGCCGGCCACCCCGCTGGAAAGCACGTGCGTCGTGCTCACCGGCAGCCCGCAGCCGTCGGCCAGGCCGATCGTGCCGGCAGCCACCAGTTCCGCCACACCCCCTTGGGCGTAGGAAAGATGCGTCTTGCCGATCTTCTCACCCACCGTGACCACGATCCGCTTCCAGCCCACCATCGTCCCCAGACCGAGACACAAGGCCACCCCCATCACCACCCACTCCGGCACATACTCCACCGGCCGGGCAAGATCACCGGCGATGCCCGCCAACACCCGGCGACGATCTTCCGTCAGCTGGTGGCCAAACTCCCGCAGCAGCGTCCGCACGGAAATGCCCAGTTCGACCAACTGCGTGCGCAGGGTCCAGCGGCCCGCGGCATCGAGGTCAGAAAACCCCTGCCGGCCACCGAGCGTCTCGATCACACCCCTGGCCAACGGCAGCGGATCGAGCGTGGCCAGCACTGGGTCGTCGGTCCCAAAAGCGTCGTAGACATCGTTGACGAGCCCGTACTCCAGCGTTTCCGCGGCGGCCACGCCACTGCCGCGGGCCAGCCGTTCCACCCGCGTCGTGGCAATGTGCTGGTCCCTGAGGGCCGCCATCATCGCCGCCATGTCCGGCGCCGTCAGTTCGGCCTCCAGTTTCTTCGCGGCCGCGACGGCCGCGGCCACCGCCTGCGGAGAGGATCGCATGTCGAGCGCGTAAGACGCCGGCACGATGCCGATGAGCACGAGCATGATCAGGCCCATGCCCTTCTGGCCGTCGTTGGAGCCATGGGCGAAGCTCACGCCGGTGCAGGTGCCGATCAACAAGAGCCGGATCCACCACGGTGGCGGCGCTTCGCCTGCCGGGGGTTCGTAGAGCGCGGGCGAACGCAGCAGCCGGCGACAGACCAGGAGGAGGCCGGCAGCCAACCCGAAGCCGATGACCGGCGACAAGAGCAGTGCCAGCATCACTTCCGTCACCTTGTGCCAGTTCAGCCCCTGGAAAAATGAGCCGTGCTCGAGCCATGCATTCATCATTCCCACGCCCATGATCGAGCCGATGAGGGCGTGCGAGCTGCTCGCCGGCAGCCCCCGATACCAGGTGGCGAAATTCCAGACGATCGCCGCCACGAGCAGCGCGAGCACCATGGCCAGCCCGCGGCCGGTCTTGATGTTCACGAGCAGATCCACCGGCAGCAGATGCACGATGCTGAAGGCCACGCCGATGCCGCCGGCATGGACCCCGATGAAGTTCCACAGGCCCGACCAGACCACCGCAGGCGTGGGGGCGAGCGCCTTGGTGTAAATCACGGTGGCGACAGCGTTGGCCGTGTCGTGAAAACCGTTGACGCACTCGAAGCCGAACGCGATGGCCAGCGCGACGATCAACAGCACCGTCTGGCCGGTGCCGAGGGTCGCGGCTGCTTCGAGGAAGTCCATCGTCAGCGCCTCCCCGGCGGACGCACATGCGTGTTCGCCGCAGACTAGGGCCGCACCCCGAGGCACTCAAGCCGCGCGGCCATGCTGAACGAAAATCTCACACAGGCCGCTGAACCCGCGGCGCCGTGGTCAGCCGGCATCCCGTGGGCCACAATCGCTCCTGCCATGGCCAGCCCCGCTGCCGACAATCCGTTTGCCTCCTGCCCCGATCGCCGCGGTACCGGCTCCGAAAAGTGGGACCGCTGGGCCGGCCGCGACGTGCTCCCCCTCTGGGTCGCCGACATGGATTTCCGGGCGCCCGACGTCGTGCTCGACGCGCTGCACAGCCGCGTCGGTGACGGCGTCTTCGGCTACACGAACCCGCCGCCGGGGTTCGCCCCGGCCCTCGCCGACCATCTCCTGAAGCGGCATGGCTGGACGATCGACCCGGAGACCGTGGTGGCCACCCCCGGCGTCGTCACCGGCCTGGCGATCACGGCGCGCCTGCTCACGCAGCCCGACGACGAGATCCTCACGTTCACGCCCGTCTATCCGCCGTTTCTCACGCTGCCGGCCTTGGCCGGCCGCCGCTGCACGCGTGTGCCGCTGACGCAGTCCACCGCCACATGGCAGATCGATTGGGATGCGCTCGCGGCGGCGATCTCGCCGCGGACGAAGCTCTTCTGGCTCTGCCATCCCCACAACCCCACCGGCACCGTCTTCAGCCCGCCCGACCTGCTCGCCCTCGCCGATCTCTGCGAACGGCATGGCATCACGATCATCAGCGACGAGATCTGGGCCGACCTCGTGCTCGATGCCGAGGCGCGACACGTGCCGTTCGCAAGCCTCGACCACCCCGCGGCCCGCCGCGCGATCACGCTCGTGGCGCCCTCGAAAACCTGGAATCTCGCCGGCCTGGGCTGTGCGGCGGCGATCGTGCCCGAGCCGGCCCACCGGCGGCAGTGGCGGGCGGCGGGCGGCGGACTCGTGCCCATGATCACGCCGCTGGGATACGCGGCCGCCGAAGCCGCCTGGCGGCACGGTGACCCATGGCGCCGCGAACTCATCGGCTTGCTGCGGCGGCATCACGCGCTGGCGGCAGCTGCGGTGGCGCGGATTCCGGGCCTCGCGATGGTGCCGGCCCAGGCCACGTATCTGGCCTGGATCGACTGCCGCGGCACGGCTGCCGCCGATCCACAAGCCGCCTGCGAGGCGGCGGGGCTGGGGCCATCCGATGGCCGCGATTTCGGCGCGCCGGGTTTCATCCGGCTCAACCTGGCCTGCCCGACCGACCGCCTCGAAGAGGCCCTGCGCCGACTGGCGCGGGCCTTTGCCTGACCCGCGCGGCAAACCCTGCCGCCTGGGCAGGCTGCGGGCCCGATGGAACCGCTGCGTCATGGAAGCCGTCGGCTCATCTGCAGCGGGCGTTCTGGCCGATCCCCTTTTCACACCGAACACATTTCTAAGGGGAATGCCATGGCCAAGAGCAAGTCGAGGAAGAAGTCGAGCCGCACCACCTACACCCAGCAGATCGCCGGGTTGGCCACGATGGGCATGCCGGCGCCGGTGCAGAAGGTGGCGACCTCGAAGTGGGGCTCGAAACTGCTGCTGCTGCTCGTGCCGATTCTCATCGCCACCGGCGTGATCACCGTCTCCTTCAACGGCGGCCTGCCCAGCATCTCCTTCAACAAGGATCGGGCGGCGGCCGTCGGCCAGCAGGTGACGGACCAGGCGATCAAGGCGGCCGAGGCCATCCGCCAGCAGGATATGCGGCGCTAACGTAGGCTGGTGGCATGCGCCACGCCCCCATCGATCTGGGCCTGTTCATCGACCACCGCCGGCGGCTGACCGCGCTTCTCCCCAGGCGGTCCCTGACCATCGTGCACGCCGCCGACGTGCTGCCCACGACGGGCGACGGCACGGCGCGGCTGTATCCCGCCAGCGATCTCTTCTGGCTCACGGGCATCGAGCAGGAGGAGAGCGTGCTCGTGCTCGCGCCGGACGCGATCGAGCCCGCCTCCCGGGAGATGCTCTTCATCCGCCAGCCCAACGAGCATCTGGCGACCTGGGAGGGGGAAAAGCTCTCCAAGGAACGGGCCACCGCCGTCTCCGGCATCGCCACGATCCGCTGGCTCTCCGACCTGCCGGCCGCGGTCCACGGCCTCATGGTCGACAGCGACCTGGTGTTTCTCAACGCGAACGAGCACGAACGGGCCGCCACGGAGATCGAGCCACGCGACCTGCGGCTGGCCCGGCGGCTGATGCACACCTACCCGCTGCACCGCTATGACCGGCTCGCGCCGCTCATGCGGCGGCTGCGGAGCGTGAAGAGCCCGGCCGAGGTGGCCCTCATCCAGCAGGCCATCGCCATCACGGCCGCCGGGCTGCGACGGCTGGTCGCCAGCCTGAAGCCCGGCGTGAGGGAGTATGAACTGGAGGCGGAGCTGGTCGCCGAGTTCACCCGGCAGCGGGCGAAGATGGCCTACGAGCCGATCATCGCCTCCGGAAAAAACGCTTGCGTGCTCCACTACGTGGAGAACGACAAGGAGTGTCGCGCGGGCGACCTTGTGCTCGTCGACGCTGGCGCCTGCTATGCCAACTACAACGCCGACCTCACCCGCACCTATCCGGTCGGGGGAAAATTCTCGCCACGGCAGCGGGCAGTCTATGACGCCGTGCTCCGCGTGCTCAAAAGCTCGATCGCCCGGGCGAAGCCGGCTGTCACGCCGCGGGAATGGAAGCGGGCGGCCCAGGTGGAGATGACGGGCGAACTCGTGGCCCTCGGCCTGCTTTCGAAAGAGGAAGCCGCCAAGGACACGCCCGAAGAGCCGGCCTGCCGGAAATACTTCATGCACGGCCTGGGGCATGCGCTGGGCCTGGGCGTGCACGATCTCGCCCCGCCAAACGGCCCCTTCGAGCCGGGCTGGGTGCTGACCGTCGAGCCGGGGATCTACATTCCCGCCGAGGGAATCGGCGTTCGTCTCGAGAACGACATCCTGATCACGGCGGACGGCGCCGTGGACCTCTGCGCCGACGTGCCCATCGAGCCCGACGAGATCGAATCGCTTTTCCGATAGATCGCATCCGCGAATACCGCCGCAACGACCCGGTAAACCAGGGACGGAGGCGAAGGGGTCGGCGAAAGCTCGAGGAGCTTTGGGCTATCCTGCCCACGCGACGCGACTTTTGCCGCCCCGTAGCCGGTGCTCCACCAAAGTCGAATGCGCTCGAGAGGTCCGTCCCCACTTTGGGAGAGAGGCGGGGGCTCCGCTTCTCCCCTATACTGTCGGCTTTCCTCCCGGCCTGTGGAGCCACGCGATGCGACTCGTTGCCGCCGTCACCGTTTGCTGCCTAGCCCTTCTCACCCCGGAGATCACCGTGGCCAATCAAGCCTCCGACACCGTCGCCCAGGAAGTGCCCCACCCGAAGCTGCCCTCCGGCGCCGGGAAGATCGATGCTGATGCCCCGAAGGCGTTCGCCAAAACGGCTTCCGGCCTGCAATACCGGGTGCTCCGCAAGGGCACCGGCACCGCTCCCAAGGCGGCCAACACCGTGAAGGTGCATTACCACGGCTGGCTCGACGATGGCGGCGTCTTCGACAGCTCCTACAAGCGCGGCGAGTCGATCGAGTTTCCGCTCAATGGCGTGATCCCCGGCTGGACCGAAGGCATGCAGCTCGTCGGCAAGGGCGGCATGATCGAGTTGCTCATCCCCAGCAACCTCGGCTACGGTGCCCGCGGCACTCCCGGCGGCCCGATCCCCCCCAATGCCACGCTCCACTTCCTGGTCGAACTGCTGGAGGTAAAGTAGCCCCCCATCCTCACCAATTTCTCACGGGAACCTCACGACCGTCTCACGCGATCCTGCCACGATCACGCTCGATAGATCTCCTGTCCTCCAACAGACCGGGGTTTCCATGCCGAGCACACCGGATCGAGAGGCCACCCAGCCGGCCAAAGAGTCCGGCCAGAAGCCTGTCGCCAAGGCGAAGGCCGCCCTGTCCACGCAACTGGCGGAGCAGTTGGGTATGAAGCGATGGCTGCGGGTCACGGCCCGCAAATCGCTGGCATCGGCGAAGTCGGCCGGGCAATCCGGCAATGCCGCCGCCGACGCGGCGGCTCAGGCCTTGGCCGAATTACTGAAGGATGCAAAAAAACTGGCTTGACGGTAGAATGCACCCTGGGCGGCTAGGGGGCTTCGGAATTTTTTTGGCTCACGTTTTTCTCACTTTCATTTCATATCCCTCTCATCGTTCGCCCGTACAACTCGTGGCGTGAAAGCCGAAGGGAGTCTTCGGCACGGCACGGGATGGTTTTTCTCAACGAAGGAATTTTTTATGCGTCATTCCCTCCAAGGATCGCGCAGGGCCTTCACGCTCGTGGAGTTGCTCGTCGTGATCTCGATCATCGGGCTCCTCGTAGCCCTGTTGTTGCCGGCGCTGTCGTCGGCTCGTCAGTCGGCGATCGCTGCCGGGGCGAACCTGAACCTCAACGGCTTCGGCCGTGGTTTCATGATCACCGCCGACCAGGACACTGCCGATCGTGGTCGGCTCTGCACCGGTGCCTTCGACCACCTCCGTGACGGCGACGTTCGCCGGATCGGCTGGGTCGCCGACATCATCAGGTTGAAGGTCGCCAACCCCAACAAGGCCAACGACCCTTCGAATCCCTCGAAGTTGAATGAGAAGGTTGCCGACTATGTGGGCGCGGTGAACACGTCCGGCAAGGCGGCGCGGCTCTCGTGGTCGGGCACTGGTACCGGCGCGACGATCAGCAACGTGCACTTCGGTGGAGCAAACGGCCCGAAGGATGCCCTGACGGCCACCGGCACCACCGTTGCGTGGCGCCGTGAAAACCTTTGGGACCCAGGCTTCAACTCCAACTTCGCCACGTCATGGTATTTCGTCCGCGGCGACCAGCGGCCTCTGCTCACGGACGCGTCAAAGTATAGTGCCGATCCTGACCCTGCTGACCCGAACAAGTGCCCCCGCGACGGCGAGGGTCCGCTCAGCGAGGGCAAATTGATGCAGTGCCAGGCCGCCCGTGATGTGGTTCCGTTGATGGCGAATGCCCGCAACGGTGACGGTGCCGATGCCGCCATCGACGGGGTGAGTGGGCCCTCTTCCGCGACGATCAATGGCTTCTTCGGCTTCGATCAATCGGGCGAGACGCCGATCGCGAAGCCCGGGGACTTCTGTGTCGAGTCGTTCTGCGACGGCAAGCAGTGCACCAATTCGCCTGATGCCGCCGTCGGCACGACCCTCGGCATCACCTGGAATGCCATCACTTCCGCGACGGACAACTCCGGTGCCTTTGCCGGCTGTGTCCACGAATTCAACGACTTCTATCCGGTCGTTGGAGCACGGAAGACCGGCGATGGTCTGTGGGCCGGCGGCTCCTGCCAAATCCTCTTTGCCGACGGCCACGTCGGCAAGATCCGGGACGAGGGCGGGTACAACGGCGCTGCCGACAGCTGGATCGGCCCCAACAAGGTGAACGCGGCCTCCACGGTGTCGTCGGCGATGTACGAGCTGACGGCCTCCGGCTACCGCGAGATCCAGGGCAAGGTCTGGGTCAAGGACCTCGGCTCGGCTGATGCCGCCGGCGCAGGCGGCACGGGCAACGAGTGATCGGCTTTGATCACTGGCCTTTGCATCGGTGTGAACTGTCGTGAGCTGCGGCCGCCTTCGGGCGGCCGCAGCCTTTTCTGGTGTTGCACAGAGACGGTGCTATGATCGGTTTGCTGTCGCGAGGAGTCGAAGCATGTCTGTGATTGCCGCAGATTCGGTTTCGGTTGAACATCTCGATCAGCCTGCTGCCGAGCCGGCCGCGATAATCCCTCCGGCGACGGTGAAACTCGAGCTTGGGCTACGGCTGCAGATCATGGCCACGCTCGTGGGCGGCACGCTGCTGTTGTGCGCGTTGCTTGCCGGCTGGCTCTGGAACCAGCCGCTCTTCCCGGCGATTCCCGCGGTGATTTCCGTCATCCTCCTGGCGACGCCGCTGGTGGTGGCCGCCGCTCGCGATCTCATCGCCGGCAAAGCAGGAATGAACGCCCTGGTGGCACTGGCCGTGATCGGGGCCGTATCGAGCGGAAAGTACCAGGAGGCTGCGGCGGTCGCCTTCTTCATGATCGTTTCGTCACTCATCGAAAAACGGACAGCGGCGGGGGCAGAGGCAAGCATCGAATCCCTGATCAGGCTCGCGCCGACGAAGGCCAGCCGCCTGGTGGAGACGCCCCACGAGGGCACCCGCGAGGAACTCGTCGAGGCCACCGCGCTGCGGCCCGGCGACACGGTCCGCGTCCGGCCTGGCGACACGATCCCGGCAGACGGCGTCGTCTCCCGCGGGGCGAGCACCGTGAATCAGGCAAGCGTCACTGGGGAATCGGTTCCGGCCGAAAAAACAGCCGGCGACGAGGTTTTCGGCAGCACGATCAACCTCACCGGCGTGCTCGATATCCGCGTCACCAAGGCGGGGGCCGACACGCTGCTCGGCCGGGTGAAGGAACTCATCCTGCAGGCCGAACGCACCAAGACGCCGATCATGCGGCTCGTCGATCAATATGCCGCGTGGTACACGCCCACGATCCTGATGCTCGTGGGGGTGGTTCTGTTTTTTGCCTTGAAGAACACGCCCGAATCGGCCTTCGATCGGGCCATCGCCATGCTCGTCGTGGCCTGCCCCAGCGCCCTGATCCTCGCCACACCCACGGCGATGGTGGCGGCGCTGTCGGCGGCCGCGCGGCTCGGCGTGTTGATCAAGAGCGTCGCCACGCTGGAGGCCGCCCGCAACCTGACCGCCATCGTGTTCGACAAAACAGGCACCGTGACGACAGGCGTGCTCTCCGTCACGAAGCTGGCTCCGGCCGAGGGAACGGACGCAGGAGACCTGTTGAGATGGGCGGCATCTGCCGAACAGGACAGCCGCCACCCGGTTGCCAGGGCCGTCACCGACATGGCGCGGCGGGCCCGCGTGCCGCTCGAGACGGCGGACCGTTTTGAGGAGGTGCCCGGCCGGGGCGTGATGGCGACGTTCGCTGACGGAGCCACCGTGCTCGTCGGCCGTGCCTCCTGGCTTACCGAGACCGTGCTCCCCGGCGAAGGCTTCGACGCGGATGCCCTGGAGGCGGTGCAGGTGTCGTCGGAAGCCGAGGGATTGTCGGTGCTCCACGTCGTCCGCGACGGCCGCTCCGTCGGCTGGATCGGCCTCGAGGACAACGCCCGCCCTGAAGCGGCGGGCGCCGTTGACCGCCTCAAGACGATGGGCATCTCCCGGCTGGTACTGCTCACCGGCGATCGCAAGAGCGTGGCCAAGCGGGTGGCCGGCCAGATGCATTTCGATGACTTCAAGGCCGAGGTGCTGCCGCACGAGAAACTCGAGATGGTGGACGAACTCAAGGCCACCGGGCACCACGTCGCCGTCATCGGCGATGGCGTGAACGACGCGCCGGCCCTCGCGGCGGGTGACGTCTCGATCGCCATGGGGGCCGCCGGCAGCGACGTGGCCATCCACTCGGCAAGCATTGCCCTGCTCAACAGCAACCTCGACCGCATCCCCTTCCTCGTCGAACTCTCACGGCGCACGATCGCCGTGATCCGCCAAAATATGCTCATCGGCGGGTTGTTCATCGTCGGCTTCATGTCGCTGGCCGGGGCCGGCTACGTGTCACCCGTCATGGCGGCGCTCCTCCATGTGGTGAGCGGCCTGGCCGTGGTGTTCAACTCGGCAAGGCTGGTGCGGTGTGGCGAGGATCTCGAGCAGGCCGAGGCGGGCCTCGCTCGGCCGCAGCCTTGATGGCGGCTCAGCCGACGTCGCGGGTCTGGAAGAGGATCACGGCCAGGCTCATGACCGCCCCGACAAGGCAGGCCGCATAGAGAGTCACGGCGCCGAGATAGCCGAGCGTGATCACGCTCCCCTGAGTGAGGGCATCGGCCGGCCAGAAAAACTGCAGGTTGGGCACGACTGCCGCGAGCGGCCGCAGCCAGGCCTGGCCCGCGACCACCAGCGACAGGAAATATTCACCGACCAGCCCCACGAGGAACACGCCGATGCAGACCAGGAGCGTGGCCACCTGGCCGAGCCGCGTCGAGGCGGCGATGGCAATCGCCGTGAGCACGAGAACGGCCTCGAACACGAGCACGATGCCGATCATGAGCTGCGGGTCGAAATCCACAGCCGGACTCTGCAACCGCCAGCTACGGCTGACGCACGACACGATTCCCCAAGCTGCCGTCGCCAGCGCCGCGCCGGAGACCGTGAACGTGGACGGAAAAGGCCAGCGGTACAGGTAATTCGTCAGCCCTGCGATCAGGAACGTGATCAGAGCCGCGAGCAGCCCGAAGGTCACCACCGGCGGATCGAATATGTCCTCGGCCCGCACACTCGACTGCACGCGGTGGCGAACCGTGAGCAGGAACACCAGCGACAAGAGCCAGTAGGCGATCGCGATCGCGGCCGCGACGCCGATGAACTTTCCCAACACCACCTGCATCCGCGCCACCGGCTTGCTGACCACCGTGAGCACGGTCTTGTTTTCGATCTCACGGGCGAGCACGCTGGTGGCAGAGAAGGCAGCCATGAGCAGGCCCGCGAGAAACAGGGTGCTCAGCCCCAGATCGATGAGCAGCTTGTTGTCGTCCTCGAGCGTGTAGCCGGCGACATTCACGTTGAGCAACAGGGCCAGCAAGGCCCCGCAGATGAGCACGGCGTGGACCGGCTGACGGATCGATTCCAGGAAGGCATTTCGAGCGATGGTGAAAAGGGGCATGGCAGACTTCCGAAGCGTGGCCTCGTTGTACGCCATGAAGCATGAAAAAACGATGAGCGTGCAGCCATTTGCTAGATTCCCGTGAGCAGCCATGGAACGGCGTGGGGCGGCAGCCTAGACTCGTGAATGTGGGTTGTTCACGCCGGTTTTTTCCTCCATTCTCGTCATGAACCCGGACAGAACTGACACGAGGCGAAGGGCTGCGGAAAACGACTCGCTCGTTTTTCGCCGGGCCCAAACCGCCGCCTTCTCCGGGCTTGCCGTCCAGGTTTTGCTGGCCGGTGCGATGGGGCTTGTGGCCCTCTGGGGCGACAGCCAGGCACTCTATGCCGCCGGCTGGCACATGCTGGGTGGTCTTCCGATCTGGATCGTGCTGGTTCTCATCTACCAGCATCACGAAAGCGAGCGCGTGCAGCGGCTGGCGGCCGAAAAACTCACCGATACGAGCAAGAAGGCCGCCATCTTCGGGTCGTTGAGCGACGACCTCGACGCCGCCCGGGAACGATTGGACCGTCTCTATCGTTACGGACTCCCGATCGTGAGCGCCACCGTGGCGGTGTATCTGCTGGCTGCCGGGGCCGCCCTGCTTTACGTCCGTATCAAGGCCTTTGCCGATGTGGATTCGACCGCCACGAATCTTGCCACGGCATGCGACCCGGTAGGCCTGATGTTCGTCACGGCGGGTATTGCCTTCACCGCCTTTGTGACGGCCCGCTGGATCAGCGGGTATGCGCGCCAACGCGCATGGCAGTTACTACGCGGCGGTGCCAGCTACCTGATGAGCTGCTTCGTCGTGGCGTTGTTGCTTTTCGCCGGGGCGGCGATCGTTGCTGCCGGCGGTGATGCGCGGGTCTTCGGCTGGCTCGCCACAGCGATCCCGGCCGTGATGATTCTCGTTGGCCTTGAGATCCTGCTTACGTCGTTGCTCGAGTCCTATCGCCCGCGGATTCCGGGTGAAATACCCCGTCCCGCCTTCGACAGCCGGGTGCTCGGGCTGCTCACGGCCCCGGAGTCGCTCGGGCGGGTGGTCGCTGAAACGATCAGCTACCAGTTCGGTGTGGAAGTGTCCCGGAGCTGGCTGTATCAGCTCCTCGGTCGCGCCGTCACGCCACTGACGCTGCTCGGGGCCGGCGTCCTCCTCGCCCTCAGCTGCTTCGTCTTGGTGGGGCCTGATGAACGCGGCCTCGTGCTGCGCTTCGGTGGCATCTTCGGCGATCCCCTCCCCCCCGGCCTCCACCTGAAATGGCCGTGGCCCCTGGAAACGGCCGAATTGCATCCCGTCGGCCAAGTCCAAGAGGTGCTCGTTTCCAGCGACCTTACCGGGCGATCGCCCGATTCCCCTGCCATCCTGTGGACGAGCGACAGCGACAGTGATGAGGCAATCGGCCAAGAGGATTTCGTGACGGCCCCAACCGCCGCCAGTGAAGGCACGGGCGTGGCCTTGGTTGCTGCCGACGTCATCGTTCAGTACGCGGTCGGGGACATCAGCGACTATGCGAGCGGCGGGTCAGATCCCCGGCTCCTGCTCAAACTGGTTTCCCAGCGGGAAGTTTCCCAGTATTTCGCCGCCCATGACATCGACACCCTGCTCGCCAACCCGCGCAGCCAAGCCGGTCTGCAGATGAGACAGGCGATTCAGTCGCGGCTCGACGCCATGGGACTGGGCCTACGGATTGTCGGGGTGTCCATTACGGCACTGCATCCACCCATCGGCCGTGTGTCCCGGGCCTTTCACTACCAGATCGGTGCGGTTCAGCAGCGCGAGACGAGCATCCAACAGGCGCGCAAACAGGCTGTTGTGGAATTGGCAAAGGTGGCCGGCTCGGTCGATTTGAGCCAGCGGATCGATGCAGCCATCCGACGGCTCGACGCCCAGCGCACGGCTGGACAGGCGCGAGAGGCCGCCGCCACGGAGACGGAGATCGACCAGCTGCTCGCCAGCGCGCGAGGCGAGGCGGCTGAACTGGTGCATCAGGCCCGTGCTTATCGCTGGCAACGGGCCGTGGGTGAAACGGCCAGTGGTGAACGTTTCTCCGGCGAACTGCTCGCCTATGAGGCTGCACCGCTGTACTACCGCACCCGTCGCTTTCTCGACGTCTTGGCGGAAGGACTTACCGGCCGCCGAAAATTCGTCATCACGGAAGACGCCGGCGACGCACCGGTGTTTCGCATGGATTTCAGCGACCCCACTTCGGCGATCGATACGCTACTCGCCGAATGACACACGCCGTCTTCGCGGCGGCCCCCCAGAGACCCAAACCATGAAAAATTCATTCATCGTCCTGATGGGAGTGGTCCTCGTCGGACTGCTTCTCTCCCACATGTTTTTCTACCAGGTCCGTTATGACCAGGTGGCCGTGCGGACGACTTTCGACAAGGCGGACGAGTCGAGTGTGCAGGAAACCCCCGGCCTGAAGTGGCGGTGGCCGTGGCCGATCAACAAGGTGGCCCTCTACTCGAAGCGGTTGCAGGTGCTCGAGGACAAGATCGAGGAGTTGCAAACGGCCGACGGCAAGAGCGTGATCGTACGGACGTATCTGACGTGGCGGATCGCCGACCCGCTCGCGTTCTACGTCACGCTCAAGGATCCTGCCGAGGCGGCCCGGCAGCTGTCATCGCGGCTGCGCGAGATCCGCAGCCTCATCAGCAGTTACCGTTTTGACGAGTTGGTCAACACCGACAAAGCGAAGATCAAGCTGGCGGCCATCGAGGAGGAGGCGGCCCGGTCGCTCGACGCAGCGCTTTCGCAGGCGGACTACGGCATCCGCGTGGAAAGCGTCGGCATCCATAAGATCATCTTGCCCGAGGCGACGACGGAGAAAGTATTCGAAACGATGATCGCCTCCCGGGAGCGGCTCGCCGAAAACGCCCTCCAGGAAGGACAGGCGCAGGCTTCCGCCATCCGCAGCGAAGCCGCCAGCGCCCGCGAGCGCATCCTTGCCTTCGCCGAACGCCGGGCTCAAGCCATCCGCTCACAGGGCGATCGGGAAGCGGCCGTGCAGTACGGAGCGTTCGCCAAGAACGAAGAATTCGCGATCTTCCTCCGCAAGATCGACGCCCTGCGAAAAATGCTCGATCACAACACGACATTCGTCCTCTCGGCCGATAGCCTCGGAATCTTGGATTGGTTCACCAAGGACCCGGCGGCGGCCCGGCAGCCGCGCAAGCCCGCCGCCGCGACGCCCTGATCCGACGGACCCAATCATGCAACCATCCGATCGACAGCCGCCCGATTCAGCGTTAGCCCTTGACCCGGCCCAGCAGTCCCTCGCCGAGGCTTTGAGGGTGGGGTTTGGGATCCTCAAGCTGGCGATGGTCGCGCTCCTGGTCGCTTACGCGGCCAGCGGCATCTTCTCCGTGGGCTCCAACGAGGTCGCCCTCCGCTTGCGATTCGGCGACTACGTGGGTGGCCCCGGGAATCGCGTCCTCGAACGGGGAACGTATTTCGCGGCGCCGTTTCCGTTCGAACAGGTCGTCAAGGTCGACACGCGACCAGCCACGCTCGTGCTGGACGACGAGTTCTGGTTCGAAACGAGCAAGGAGGAAAGTGGCCTTTCCAGAACCCAACTCCAAGGCCGCAAGGGTCTACCCCTCCATCCACTCCGGGATGGCTCCCTGATCACGGGAGATTCCAACATCGCCCATGCCAAGTGGACGCTCACCTGGCGGGTCATCGACCCCGTTGCGTTTCTCACCAATGTCGGCACGAAACCCTTGGCAACCGACATCGTCCGGCTCGTCGCCCAGCAGGGCATCGTCCAGGCCGTGGCCCA
The DNA here is from genome assembly GCA_044234625.1 of Pirellulales bacterium. Lineage (GTDB taxonomy): Bacteria > Planctomycetota > Planctomycetia > Pirellulales > UBA1268 > CACORA01. Next base: position 111,035 of record JBIIIP010000001.1, read on the forward strand.
ATTGGGGGCGGAGGACTTTCTCCGCGGCATCGTGAACCGTGATCTTGCCGTCGGGATCATGCAACAGCGGCTCGACGAAATGCGGACGGGTCTGGTCGTCGATCAGTTGACGCTCGACAAAGTATCCGCGCCGATGGCGGTCGCCCGCAGTTTCGATGCCGTGACGAGTGCCGAAAGCGATCGTGCCGGCAGGATCGTTGCCGCGGAACAAGAGCGGGCCAGGATTCTTGGGGAAACGGCCGGGGAGGCCACCCCGAAACTTCTCGTGATCCTGTCGCAATACGAACAGGCAACGGAACGAGGCGATGCCGCGGCCGCAAGCGCGATCTGGGAGACGCTCGACGCTGCGTTCTCCAATCTGGGCGTCGGCGACACGCCGATCGGTGGTGAAGTGGCCCGGATTGTCAACTCGGCGAAAACCTACCGCACGCAGGTGGTGGAGCGCGTGGCGACGGAGGCCCAGGCCTTCCAGCAACTCCTCCCGCAATACGAGCGAAATCCGCGGCTGGTGATGGCAAAACTGTGGGAGGATGCCCGGGAAACCATCCTCACCGGCGATGTGGAAACCTTCTACACCGTGCCCGGCCAACTCGAATTGCAGCTCAACCGCGATCCTGAACTTCAGAAGGAACGTCAGCGAGAACAGCTGAAGGCCCGGAAGAAGTCCCAGCGGGAAGCCAATTCCAACCGATGAAACAACCCTTTCAAGGACGACCAGACGTGGCGACCGAGGACCACCGGGAGGAAGCGGTCATCGACATCGCATGTGCCGGCGTGACCAAGGTCTTCCGCGACTTCTGGATGCGTCCGCGGGTGCATGCGGTCACGGACCTTGATCTGGAGGTTCACCGCGGCCAGATCTATGGCCTCCTCGGCCCCAACGGTTCCGGCAAAAGCACAACTATCAAGATGCTCCTCGGGCTGTTGCAGCCTTCGAGCGGCCGCATCGCCGTGCTGGGTAAACGCCCGAAAGACGTCGATGTCAAGCAACACATTGGCTATCTCCCCGAGGAATCCTACCTCTATCGCTTCCTGACGGGCCGCGAAACGCTCGAGTACTACGGGCGGCTCTTTCGCCTCGAGCGCAAGGCCCGGCAGGAGAGAATCGACATGCTGCTCGACATGGTCGGGCTGGATGCCGTTCAGGACCGCCCGGTAGGCGAGTATTCCAAGGGCATGCAACGACGGATCGGCCTGGCGCAGAGTTTGATCAACGATCCTCAGCTGCTGATTCTTGACGAGCCCACGAGCGGCATGGACCCGGTGGGCGCGCGACAGATCAAGGACCTCATCGCGATGTTGGCGAAGCGGGGCAAGACCGTCTTGCTGTGCTCGCATCTGCTTGCCGACGTCGAGGATCTCTGCGACCGCGTGGCGATCATGTACGGCGGCCAGGTTCGCGCGGAGGGGACATGTGGCCAACTGCTCGAGGAGGAGCATGCGACACTCCTGGAGACCAGTGAAATGCCGGAGACGGTGCTCGCGGAGGTGCGGGCTGTCCTCGAGCGACACGCCTTGGTGATGAAGCATGTGCAGCGGCCGCGACGCAAGTTGGAAACACTCTTCATGGAGATCGTCGAACAGGCCAGGGCGGAAGGTATGCAGACGTCCGGGGCAAGGAGCGGCGGGGCGATGGCCGAGTTTCTCACCACCGAGGAGCGGTCTACCGTTGACGACGCCGGAGTGGACGAGCGGCTCCTTGACCGTCTCGTCCATGAACGGCAGCCCGCGACACCTGCAGCGCAGGAGCGGTGACTCATGGCCATTCGCTCCGACCCCTCGGCCGATCTGCCCGCCGACGAGCCAGCTGCACCGTTTGCTCGGCCGTTCCTCGATCCGGAAAATCTGCGGCCCAACTTGCTGCGCAGGCTGAAGCCCACGGTGTTCCTCGTGGCGGCTGCAATCGCCGCCGCGGCATGGTGGCTCGGCTACCCGGCTCCGGCCATCGCCATCGGTGGCGCCATGGCGTTGGCGATCGGTTTCACCATCGGCCTGTCGGCCTTGCGAATGCTCCTCTCCGCGAGCCATCCGATTGTTGCCGTCGCGCGGGCGATCGTCGAGGAATCCGTCGGCTCGCGACTTTCGATTCTGCTGTTGACTTTGGTTCTCGTGTCGCTCCCCGTGTTGCCGCTCGTGCTCGATCCTACGGAACGGCTCGCCTACCGGACACAGTTTTTCCTCGACTGGTCGCTTGCGGGTGTCAGCACACTGCTCAGCGTGCTCACCATCGCCTTGTGCTGCTCGAGCATCTGCGGAGACATCGATCGCCGCCACATTCACATGACCCTGTCGAAGCCGGTGCGTCGCTGGGGCTATCTGTTCGGCAAATGGCTGGGGGTGATCCTCCTCGACGCCATGCTTGTGGCCCTCGCCGGGACGGGAGTCTTCATCTTCGCGATGGCCATCAGCGCATCGCCGGCGGTGGACGATGCCGACCGCCGTGCCGTCAACGAGCAGGTGCTGACGGCCCGCATCGCGGCCAGGCCGGTGCACCCGCGGCGCGAGGAGTTCGAGAAGTCCGTCGCGGTCGCCATCGACGCCATACGTAAGGATGATCCCGCCCTGTTCGACAAGGATCCCGACAGGGCAAGGAAACGGATCCTTTCGCAATACGTGCACGCCTGGCACATGGTCACGGCCGACGTCGTCTCCAGCTACGTCTTCGAGCATCTCGACCGGGATCGGATCGGAGCCCCGGTCATCCAGTTGCGTCTGGAGCCGTTTTCCAACAACTCTGCCACCAGTGAAAGCGAAGTGCGGTTCGCGCTCTGGTTGAACGAGCGCCCCTATCCCGTCCGCGATGGAATCCATGAAGACTACGAACTGCCCGCCAATCGCATCCACACCATCGAGCTGCCGACATCCGCGATTGCCGAGAACGGCACGCTGCGGCTCACGATCGCCAATCGCAATCGGGTGATGCCGGGGGACGACGTGCCGACCGTGATTTCCTTCAATCCCGGAGAGGGCTTGGAGGTGCTCTACCGGGCCGGCACGTTTGCCACAAACTTCATCAGGGGCATCCTCATCATGTGGGCGAAGTTGGCCATGCTCGCCGCCATTTCGGTCGCCGCGGCATCCTGGCTCGGCCTGCCCGTGGCCATGCTCACCGCCTTGATGGTTTTCGCGACCGCCGTTGGAAGTGCCTTTGTGGCCGATGCCATCGACATCTACACCGGCATCGACCTCGCGGAGCCGACGCTCTCGTCGATGCTGCAATTGCGGGGAGGGCTGCTGCTCGAACGGATCTTCAAGCTCGAGTGGTGGGAAGCGGCCAAGACGATGGGAGCCTACCTTGCCGACCTGTTCCTCCTGCTGGTGCCATCTTTCGGCGACTATGACTCGGTCACGCAGCTTGCCACCGGGCGACTCATCCCACTTCGCGAGTTGGCCACCGCCCTCGTCGAACTGGGTCTCTTCTATCCGGCGGTGTCTCTCGCCATCGGCTGGCTGCTGCTGGAAAACCGGGATCTCGTGAGCTCGCCGTCATGACTGACCGGGCCACGATGACGATCGCTTCCCTCTGTCTGGCGGGATGCCTCGCCGGATCGTCCGGCATCGCCGGATACGTGCAGCAGTACCGACGCGATTTACGGCTCGTGGTCACGACCGAAGGCACTGAGGGCATGCCGGCTCACGTCGCCGTGGTGACGGCGGCACTGGGCACGTTTCGCGGGCTTGCCGTCGATCTCCTGTGGGCGCGGGCCGAGCACCTGCAGACAGAAGGGGAATTCTTCGAGGCCCAGACGTTGAGCCAGTGGATCACGACGCTCCAGCCTCGCTTTCAAAAGGTCTGGGCATTCCAGGCCTGGAACCTTGCCTACAACATCGCGGCAGCCACGCAGGTGCCGGCTGAGCGGTGGGCGTGGGTGAGCCGTGGCATCGACTTGTTACGAAGCCGCGGAATCCCGCTCAATCCACAGGCAGCCAATCTGTATTTCGAGTTGTCGTGGATCTTCCAAAACAAGATCGGCCGCGTCGGCGACAAGCAGCATTGGTATTACAAGGCGCGTCTGGCCCGTGAGATGCAGGAATTTCTAGGCGACCTCACCAGTGGCCGCACCACCGACGAGGCCATCGACCGCTTCCGCACCATCGCCGACGCCCCCGCGACGTTGGAGGAACTCCGGGAAAAAGTGCCTGCGGTGAAGACTGCACTCGGCCTACTGGCCGATCATGGGGCAGCGCCGGACGAACAAACGCTTCGCATGCTTGGCCGCGTGCTCATGGTCTCCAGTTCCCTGGATGCCAAGTTGCTCGGCGCCGACTCGACACCACCCGGAACGAACACGGGGTTGTTGGCCGCCTTGCAATCTGATCGCCAGGCTGCGGCCCTGTTTTTCGACCATGTGGTTCCGTTTCTGCAGAAGCGAATCCTCGAAGACCGCTACCGCATGAAGCCGGCCGCCATGCTTGCCTTGATGGAAAAATATGGGCCGCTCGATTGGCGGCATCCGCACGCGCATGGCATCTTTTGGTCGGAGAAAGGGGTGGAGGTTGCCCGCACGGCCTTCCGCCGGGAGAGCATCAACGAGTTGATGCTCGTGCGCACACGGCTCTTGATGCTCATGGAACTGATGCGTTCGGGCCGCGTCGATCTGGATGCCGTCACCAACCGGATCGACCTTCTTCCCGACCCGCGTTTCGCGCGGGAGTACGAGCAGGCGATCCAGGAGGCCTTCGACCTCGTGGCATCCGATACGGGGATTTCAGCCGCCGACTTCGGAAATGCCGAGGAAAAGGACCTGTACGACACGTACGAAAAGTTCCTGAACGTCGCGACGATGCTCACCTTTCTGTACGGTGACGAGGCGGAGGCCGTGCGGTATTTCAACATGCTGCGGGAATTCGTCACGAAACGAGGCTATGGAGACGAGCCGGTCTACTCCGATACGCTGCAGAACTTCGTCGCCATGCGGTTTTCCGGCGCCGTGAAGGTGAACCTCTCCGACTTGCGACAGTTTCTCGACGCCATGATCCGGCGGTCGTTCGTCGAAGGCCTGGCGAAAGGAGACTTGCGGGTCTTCAACCGGTATCTGGGCATAGCCTTCACGGTTTATGACAAACGGTTCTCCGTCACCGACCCCAACGCCCGCTTCATCCTCGAGGACGCTAAACTCGCAGACTTCCCCACGCTCGTCGGCAACTCCTTCGAGTCCGTGATGAAGGACACGGGCATGCCCATCTTGACCCGGGCGCGGATGTGGGCCTGGGCTCCCGACAAGATCAAGCGGGCCGTTCACGCTTCCGTGGCCGAAGTGCTTCAAACCCAGGCTCAGGCTGCCGGACTCGATCCAGCGCGGGCCTTCCCGCCGCCTGCCGCGGAACGGGAGTCGCCCGAGGCGGGAACGACTTCGGATGAAGACAGCGTACCACCAGCGAAGTGATCCGAATTCGATGCACCACGCCGAGCGGACCGGTCCGGAGAACGCGCCACACTGGTTGACGGCGGCTCTCGTGGGCATCGTGCTGGCCACGTTCGGAGGAGCTTTTTCGTTCGGGTGGATCAATCTCGATGACGATATCAACGTCACCGAGAACCCCTTCCTCAACCCCGTCAGCCTGCCACATCTTCGTCACTTGTGGACGACTCCGTATGAGCGACTCTATGTGCCGGTCGCCTACACTGCGTTCGCCGGACAGGCGGTCCTCAGCCGCACCCTTTTCCCCGGCGATCCATCGGACCCCCCTGACCCTCGGCTTTTTCATGCAGTAGGCATTCTCCTGCACGTGGTGAACGTCCTGCTGGTGTGGAGGATCCTGCTGTGGCTCTCACCCGATGCGGGATGGGCGGCCGCGGCGGGGGCGGCCCTGTTCGGTGTTCATCCCCTCCAGGCGGAGTCGGTCGCTTGGATAAGCGAACAGCGGGGCATGATCGCCTCCTGCTTGTCGCTGGCAGCGATGCTGCTCCATTTCAAGGCGGGGAATACCGGCCTCCCGGCTTCGCGTTCCTGGTGGCTCGAAGGTGCCGCCGTGGCCTGCTTCAGCCTCGGCCTGCTGGCCAAGCCGAGCGTCGTGACCGTGCCGCTCCTGCTCCTCTTGCTCGACACGCATGTCCTCCAACACAGGGTTCGGGCTAGCGTAGCGCGGCTCCTTCCCTGGGCCGTGCCAGCCGTGACCGTATCGCTCATCACCCGAACGCTGCAGCCCGCAGGTTGCACGGTGGATGTCGAGTTGTGGGCGCGGCCCTTCGTGGCCGGCGACGCAATGCGGTTCTACGCCACCCAGATTGTGTGGCCGCGCAGCCTGGGGATCGACTACGGCCGGACACCACTGGCCGTGCTGGCATCGTTTCCGGCGTGCATCGCCGCGATGGCGATGTGGGCGATCGTGCTGGTGCTTTGTCTGCTCCCTCGTTTCCGGCGCTGGCGCGTCTGTCTGCTGGTATCAATCGTTCCACTCATTCCGGTGCTCGGCTTCGCCCCCTTCCTGTTCCAAAATTACTCGACCGTGGCTGACCGCTACGCCTATCTTGCAATGCTCGGGCCGGCTCTGGCCCTGACCTGGACCGTGCCGGCGCTGGCGGCTGTCGTGTCGGCCCGCGCGGCAGGATTTCTCGCCGCTTCGGTCATCTTCACGATGGCCGTCATGGCGTTCGTGCAGACCCTGACGTGGAGGGATTCTCTCGCGGTCAATCTCCACGCCATCCGGGTCAATGCAGGATCATTTCTCGGAGTTTGCAATCTCGGTGCCGCCATGCTTTCCACCGATCGGCCGGACGACGCGATCATCATCCTGAAGGAGGCGATCGATCGTGGTCCGCGCCACCTCAACGCGCGGCTCTGCCTGGGAATCGCCATGGAACGAACCGGCCGGCTCGATGAGGCCGCGCAGTATTACAGGTCGGTTCTCTTCATCGAGCCTCGGCATGCCAAGGCCCTCAACTATCTGGGGGTCGTTCGCGCCCGACAGGGCCACCTCGACATCGCGATGAGTTTGTTTGAAGAGGCGCTGGAGGCGGACCCTTCCTACAGCGACGCCATGCACAATCTCGATCGCGCCCGCCGCATGCTGCGCCCCGAATCCGCGGGTGAATCGGGGCCATGAAACCGGCCACCCCGGATTTCACCGATTCCTAACTGTCGCATCGCATTTCTCGAACATTGATCGCTACGATTCCGCGACAGCGTTTTTCCGGAGTGGCAGCGGCCATGATCACCCGCATCGGCAATCGCGAACTGGGGCTGCTATGCGAGCGGGTCGGCGTCGCCTTCGACGTCGGGCACGATCCGTTTCGGATCTTCGAACGCGAAGCCGGGGACGGCCGCTCGCGGCATGGTCGGCACATGCGATCGATCGCCGACCGCATCCGTCAGGGGGCCTCTCTCACGGAGGCAATCCACGATCAGGGGAACTACTTTCCTCCGAACTTTCACCGGCTCATCGAGGTGGGGGAGGAATCGGGGCGGCTGGAGAAGGTGCTCGACCGGATGGCCGAGCACTACAGGGAAGTCGCTGAACTGCAGAGCGCCTTCCGCGGCTCGATCGTCTGGCCAATGATTCAGTTGGGGCTGGCACTGGCCGTGGTGTCGGTGCTGATCTACGTGCCGTCGCTCCTGGCGCCTGACCGTACCGAGGCCGCCGACCTGCTCGGCATCGGCCTCGTGGGGGGGAAGGGATTGGCCATTTTGTGGGCCTGGATCGCCGCCATCATCGCCGCGCTCATCGGAGTGTGGGCGCTGCTCCGCAACGGCAAACTGGCATTTCTCGGGAACTGGCTCATACGGGTGCCCGTGCTGGGCCAGGCCCTGCTCACGTTCGACGAGGCCACGTTCGTGCAGTCGCTCGCTCTGGCGATCGAATCCGGTGTGACCGCGGCGAACGCGATCTCGCTGAGTTTTAAGAGTTCTTCGTCGACTGCCTTCAAGGCGAAGGCCGACTCCGCCCGGGAAGCGATCCTCCAGGGCCGCGAGATGCATGCCGTGCTCCGGGACACGGGGCTCTTCTCTCCGGAGACGATCGAGGCCGTCGAGTTGGGCGAAGAGTCGGGGAGGCTTTCCGAGACGCTCGACAAGCATTTCCGCGTCCTGCGGATGCGGGTCAAGTTCGCCATGGCGGCCATCGCACAGATCGCCTCTTCGGTGGTCTGGATCACCGTGGCGGCGATCCTCGTGACGATGATTTTCCGGCTGTTCGGCCGCTATGTGGCACAGATCGACCCCGGAGCGGTGGAGGGCCTCTTCAACAATGGAAATGCCGCCGATCAGTAGTGGTGCGCCGCCGGCCGCGCCTCCCAAGCCCTCCGCCCTTCCGGTGCCCTCCCTGACACCGGCGGCTGCGGTGGCGCCTCCGCGGGGCCGTGACCTTCCCGAGCAGGTGCGTGCCGCCCAGAGTCGGCTCGGCGCGCTCCGCCCCGAGGCCGCCTCCTACGCCACCGAAACCGTCGACATCCTCCTTGACTTCGCCCACGCCGTCGGCACGAGCGACATGCATCTGCAGCCGACCCGCGGCGGGCTGGACGTGAAATTCCGATATGACGGCGTGCTCCAGCCGGTGAGCGTCATTCCTCCTGGCGGCACCTCGTCGGTGACCTCGCGGCTCAAGGTGCTTGCCGATCTTCTGACCTACAAAAACGACATCCCCCAGGAGGGCCGGGTCGCCAATCCGCGGCACGGCCGGGAGATCCGCGTCAGCACCTTCCCCACGATGCACGGCGAGCGGGCGGTGCTGCGGTTCTTCGGCCACGACCGCGAGTTCACCACGCTCGACGAACTGGGCAATCCGCCCCAGGTGACGGCGCGGATCCGGGATGCACTCGTCGAAACCAGCGGCGCGATGCTGATTTCCGGGCCGGCCGGCAGCGGCAAGTCGACCACCCTCTACGCCTGTCTGCGGCACCTTGTCACCTCGACCAAGGGCTCGCGGAGCATCGTCTCCATCGAGGATCCGATCGAGGTGCCGGTGGAGGGCGTAGCCCAGAGCCAGGTCGACCTGGCTGCCGGGTTCGATCTGAAGACCGGTCTGCGGTCGCTCATGCGGCAGGATCCGGAGGTGATCATGGTCGGCGAGATCCGCGACCGCGACACCGCCGAATTTGCCATCCAGGCGTCGCTCACCGGCCAGTTGCTCCTGGCCACGTTCCACTCCGATACCGCCGCCAGCGCGATCACCCGCCTCATCGAGATGGGGATCGAGCCCTTTCTCGTCCGCAGCGGCCTCATCACGGTCGTCACACAGCGGTTGCTCCGCACGCTGTGCGGCCACTGCAGCCGCGAGTCGTCGGACCCGACCGACATGTGCGGCATCGAGGTGGACCGGGCGCGGGTGCCGGTGGGGTGCAGCCGGTGCCATGGCACGGGATACAGTGGCCGGGCGATGATCAGTGAGTTTCTCGACGCCCGTGGCGACCAGATCGGCAAGGCCATCCTCCGCAAGGCCGACAGCCGCGAGCTCTACCGGATCGCGATCGACAACGGCATGTCGCCGCTCTTCATGCAGGCCCGTTCGTTGATCCGCGAAGGCCGCACCAGCCCTGCTGAAGTGTGGCGCGTGTTGGGCACGGCGGTGAGGGCCTGAAACCACAAGTCCGGCCGATAGAAACGCGGTGACCACGGCATCCGGCGGCTGATGAGCCAACCCGCTACAATCGGTCCAGCTGGCTCCCTTGCGGCCAGTTCGCCCATGGAAGCCGCGCCGCTCTACCTCGACCACGCCGCTACGACCCCCCTGCGGCCTGAGGTGGCCGAGGTGATGACCCGCGCGCAGGCCGAGGCCTTCGCCAACCCGTCGAGCCAGCACGCCGCCGGCCGGCGGGCAAAGAAAATCCTCGAGGAGGCCCGCGAACGGATCCTGGCCGTCAGCGGCGCTCGCACGGGAGGCCCTCGCCATGACCGGCTCGTGTTCACCTCGGGGGCCTCGGAGGCCAATCGCCTCGCCTTGCTCGGCAGCCTCGCGGCCGGCTCCACCGGCTGCCTGGCCACGTCGGCACGCGACCACACGAGCCTGCGGCTGGCGGCGGCAACGGCGGCGGAAAGCGGGGCCCGCGCCGTATCGCTGCCGCTCGACGCCAGCGGCAGGCTCGACCGCTCCGCGATCCAGGCATGGCTCGCCGAGCATGTTTCCTGCCATGCCCGGATCCTCGCGACCACCCTCGTCTGTGGCCAGACAGGCATCGTGGAAAACATCGCCGCCGTTGCGGCGGCCTGCGACGAGAGCGCTCACGTGCACACCGATGTCACCCAGGCGGCCCTCACCGAGGATCTTTCGTTCCTCCGCCTGGGAATCGCCACGCTGACGCTCGCCCCGCACAAGTTCGGCGGCCCCCGCGGCATCGGGGCCTTGATCGTGCGGCACGGTCAGACCCTGTCACCGCTCCAGCCGGGCACCCAGGAACTGGGGCTCCGCGGAGGCACGGAACCGGTTGTCTTGGCGGCGGGGTTTGCCCGCGCACTCGAATTGGCCGTGGAGGAACGAGCCGCCACGAGGCTGCGTTTGGAGGCCTTGCGCGACCGCTTCGAGGGAGCACTCGCGCGGGCCGGCGTCGCCTGGCGGGCCATCGGCACGGACGCCGCCCGCGCCCCTCACATCTCGACCATCATTTTTCAGGGCCACGACCGCCAGGCCGTCGTCATGGCCGCCGACTTGGCCGGGCTTTGCTGTTCCACGGGAACCGCCTGCGCGAGTGGCTCGAGCGAACCCTCGCCCGCGCTCGGAGCGATGGGCTTGCCACCGGAGGCGATCCACGGCGCCGTCCGCTTCAGCCTCGGTGTGCACACCACAGCCGACGATATCGATCGCGCCGTGGGCATCCTCACCCGAGTCCTCGGACCCAACTCGACGCCGGTTTCGCGGTCGTGACGGTGTTGGAAACCTGTCACCGCACCACGGACCAAGAAACAGACACCTCCAGCCGCAGGCCACGGGCAACCTTTGACCATCGAAGCGGCAGGCGCATCACTGCGCGCGAAGACTGATCCTACGGCATGGCGACGGAACACACGGCCCAAAAGGCCACCGGAAAAACATTGTGCCAACATGTTTTCGACAGTGTTTTTGACAGGGCTCATACGCCTGAAACCCTGAAAATTCAGCTCTTCAAATGATGCGCGGGGCGCGAATCGATTCCTTCTCTTATTCCTCTTCTGCGTTCCTAAGATCCTCCTTCTCTCCTCTTTCTCTGAACTCAAAAAAGAAATTCAGAAGGGAACGAAGCGGGGTTCCCAAAACACGAAAAAACACCGCCTTCCAGGCCATTTTTCTGGCGGCCAAAACCGGTACAGTAGGGGGACGAAAACCTAGTCTACGAGGCCGCTTGGGTGGCCGCCCGGAAAGGATGATCTGCTCGCGATGAAGGTGCGTTGCACGAAGGAGCCGCTCTTGGCGGCGTTGCAGAGCGCTGCGGCCGTCGTGCCCGCCCGCTCCCCCAAGCCGGTGCTCACCAACGTCAAGCTCGAGGCCACGAAGGGAGCGGCGCTGCTCTCCGCCACCGACCTGGAAGTGGGCATTCGCACCGGGGTCGACGGCGTGGAGACGGCGGCACCGGGAGCCGTGCTGCTGCCGAGCGCGCGGCTGATGGCGATCGTCCGCGAAAGCGCCGCCGGCACGGTCTTCGACATCCATTCCGACGGCACCGCCGCCATCGTCAAGGCACCGCGGAGCGAGTTTCGGCTGCCCGCCGAAGACGCCCTGGAATTTCCCTCCGTGGCCACGTTTCCCGAGGAGCCCTGCTTCGAGCTCACTACGCCCCTGGTGCGGGAACTCGTCAAGCGCACCGTGTTTGCCACTGACAACGAGTCGAGCCGTTACGCCCTGGGGGGCGTGCTTCTGGAACTCTCCGCCAAGGGCGTGATCGCGGTGGGCACCGACGGTCGCCGGCTGGCCAAGATGGAGGGTCCGGCGACGGCAGTAAACGGCAGCCCGGCCGACGCCCAGCCGATCGTGCCGGCCCGCGCGATGCAGCTCATCGAACGCTGCCTGGCCTCGGCAGACGCGCCAGTGCACGTGGCCGTGCGGCCCAGTGAGATACTCGTGAAGACCGGGCTGACGACGATCTCCGCCCGGCTCGTCGAGGGACGGTTTCCCCGGTGGCGCGACGTGTTTCCCGATCGCCCCGAAGCGGTCCGCGTGATGGCGATTGCCGGTCCACTGCTCGCCGCGGTGCGGCAGGCGGCGATCGTCACCAGCGAGCAATCCAAGGGAGTCGATTTCTCGTTCGAATCCGGGCAGCTTGTGCTGGCCGGCCGGTCGGCCGAGAGCGGCGAAAGCCGGATCGAGATGCCGATCGACCATGCGGGCCCGGCCGTGAAGATCAAGATGGATCCACGGTTCGTCAGCGATTTCCTCCGCGTCGTCGATGGTGCGGCGTCGATTTCCATCGAGCTCACCGACGCCCAGAGCGCCTGTGTCTGCCGCACGGACGACGGCTATGGCTACGTGATCATGCCGTTGGCCGCCGACTGATGACGACGATGCCCTACGAACCGACCACGTCTGACGGAGGCCCGCGTTCGATCAAGGGGCTCATGTCGCGGCTCATGGCCCGCACGGGCTACGACCGTGAGCACGGCACGAGTGGATTGGCAGCCGCCTGGGAGCAGGCGGTGCCGGACCCGCTGCGGGGCCATTCCCAGGCCGGCCTCGTGCGGCGGGGCGTGCTGGAGGTGTTCGTGAGCCACTCGGCGCTGGTGCAGGAAATGGGTTTCCACAAGCGTGCGGTCGTGGCCCGCCTTAATGAACTGGTGCCCGCGGAGGGCATCACCGACATCCGCTGCCGACTCCTGGCCGACGCCGGCCGCTGACCGATCATGCCCCCACGTCCACCCGCCCGGAGGTAACCATGGCCGACGCCAGCCAGCAGCCCGAATACACGTCTGCGGACCTGAAGCACCTCTCCGACCGCGAGCATGTGCGCGAGCGGTTCGGCATGTACATCGGCGACAACACGTCCCGCGGGCTGCACCATCTCGTCTACGAAGTGGTCGACAACTCGATCGACGAGTGCATGGCGGGCCATGCCAAGCACGTCAGCGTCACCGTGAACGTGGACGGCAGCGTGACGGTCGAGGACGACGGCCGCGGCATCCCGGTCGACCGGCATCCGCAGCTCTCGGAGGAGATGGACCGCGACGTCTCCACGCTGGAAGGCGTGATGACCGTCCTCAAGTTCGGCGGGAAGTTCGAGAAGGGGGCCTACCAGACCTCCGGCGGCCTCCACGGCGTGGGCGTGACCGTGGTGAACTTCCTCTCCGAGTGGTGCGAGGTGGAGGTGTCGCGGGAAGGCCATGTCTGGCAGCAGGAATACCAGCGCGGCGAGCCCACGGGGCCGGTGCGGAAGATGGGTACCACCGCGCGGGCCGGCACGAAGACCACGTTCAAGCCCGACCCGCAGATTTTCCCGCAGACGAAGTTCTCTTGGGACATCCTCTCGCGGCGGCTGCGGGAACTGGCGTTCCTGAATTCGGGCGTGCGGATCACCTTCACCGACGCCGCGACCGGGTCGAGCGAGAGCTACTTCTACGAGCGCGGGGTCGAGGAATTCGTCGAGCACCTGAACAAGGCGAGCGATGCGATCCACGCCGACGTGATCACGATCAAGGGCGCCGGCGACGGCATGACCTGGGATATCGCCTTGCAGTACACGACGGAATACACGGAGAGCCTCCACAGCTACGTCAACAACATCTCGACCACCGAGGGGGGCACCCACGTGTCGGGCTTCCGCGCGGCGCTGACGCGGGCCATGAACGCCTACGGCAAGAAGAGCGGCCTCTACAAAGACCTCATCCCCACCGGGGAGGACGTGCGCGAGGGGCTGACGGCGGTGATCAGCGTCCGCGTGCCGCACCCGCAGTTCGAAGGGCAGACGAAGACGAAGCTGGGCAACGGCGAGGTCGAGGGAATCATCAACTCGGCCGTCGGCGACTATCTCGCCAAGTATCTCGAGGAGAATCCCAAGAGCGCCAAGGCGATCGTGCAGAAGGGCGTGCTCGCCGCCGAGGCCCGCGAGGCGGCCAAGAAGGCGAAGCAACTATTGCGGGAGCGGAAGGGCGCCCTCTCGGGGGGCGGGCTCCCCGGCAAACTCCGCGATTGCACCAGCCGCGACGTGGAAAAATGCGAACTCTACCTCGTGGAGGGCGATTCGGCCGGCGGGTCGGCAGAAGGTGGGCGGCACCGGGAATACCAGGCGATCCTTCCGCTCCGCGGCAAGATCATCAACGCCTACAAGAGTCGCGACGACAAGGTGCTCGCCAACGAGGAGGTGCGGAGCGTGATCTCGGCGATCGGGGCCGGCATCGGCGAGGAGGCCGACCTGGCGAAGCGGCGGTATGACAAGGTCGTGATCATGACCGACGCCGACGTCGACGGTTCGCACATCCGCACGCTCCTGCTCACGTTTTTCTACCGGCAGATGTACCGGCTCGTCGCGGAGGGCCATGTGTATGTTGCCCAGCCGCCGCTGTTCCGCGTGCGGTCGAAGAAGCACGTCTACTACGTGCAGACCGAGGAGGAGATGAAGACGCAACTCCTCGACCAGGGGCTCGGCGAGGGAGTGTTCCTTCCCGGCGACGGGCGGGAGGTCTCCGGTGAGGCCATGCAGAAGCTGTGCCGCACCCTGTCAGGCCTGGAGGACGCCCTGGTGGCGCTCGAGAAGCGGGGCATCAGCCTTCGCGACCACGCGGCGCGGCGCGACGGTGCCACCGGCAAGCTGCCGATGTACCACGTCTACTATGGCGTCGAGGAGCACTGGTTCACGAGCCGCGACGATTTCGAGGCCTTCGTGAAGGCCAAGGAGAAGGCGGCGGGGGGCACGCTGGCCGTCGGCCGCATCGAAGAATCCGTCGCCGCCGGCGACGCGACCCCGGGCACGGCCCACGACACCGGCAGCGACCAGTTGGTGGTCGTCGACCTCCACGAGGTGCGGAGCATCAACGCCGGGCTCAAGGAGCTGGAGGCGATGGGCTTCGCCATCGACGCCCTCATGCCGCAGGACCGCACCGGCAGCGAGGAGGCCCGCTACACGCTGCGGCGGGGCGAGAACGAGATCGGCCTGGAGGATCTCCGCGGTCTGCTCGCTGCCGTCCGGAGGGCGGGCGAGAAAGGCCTTTCCATCACCCGCTTCAAGGGGCTCGGCGAAATGAACGCGGAAGAGCTTCGCGAGACGACGCTCGACCCGGCGAATCGCACGCTCCTGCGGGTCACGATGGCCGACGCGGCGGCGGCCGACGATCTCTTCCGTGTGCTCATGGGGGAGAAGGTGGAGCCGCGGCGCGAGTTCATCGAGCGGCACGCGCTCGACGTGAAGAACCTCGACGTCTAACCCTTTCGTTCACACCCAATCCACACGCCATCCACACCCCAAGGAGTTTTGCCATGGCCAAGAAGACCGTCGCCGATATCGATCCCCGGGGCAAGGCCGTGCTCGTGCGGGTGGATTTCAACGTGCCGCAGGACGATGCGGGGGCGATCACCGACGACCGGCGGATCCGCATGGCGCTGCCCACGATCAAGTCGATCCTCGACCGCGGCGGCAAGGCGATCCTCATGTCGCATCTCGGCCGGCCGGCCGGCAAGGGGTTCGAGCAGGCCTTTTCGCTCGCGCCGGTTGCCCAGCGGCTCGGTGAGCTGCTCGGCCGGGCCGTGGCGCTGGCCAGTGACACCGGCGGGGCCGACTCGCACGCCAAGGCCCGGGACCTCCCGGCAGGCGGTGTGCTCGTGCTGGAGAACGTGCGGTTCAACAAGGGGGAGAAAAAAGGCGACGACAAGGCTTACGTCGACGGCCTGGCGACGCTCGCCGACGCCTACGTCAACGACGCCTTCGGCACCTGCCACCGCACCGAGGCCAGCATGCACGCCGTGCCGGTGGCGATGAAGGCCCTTGGCAAGGCGGCCGTGTCGGGCTTTCTCGTGGAAAAGGAGATCCAATACCTCGCGGATGCGATCGCCAAGCCAAAGCGGCCGTTCGTCGCCATCCTCGGCGGCAAGAAGGTGAGCGACAAAATCGCGGTGATCACGAACCTGCTCTCGATCTGCGACCACGTGCTGATCGGAGGTGCGATGGCCTACACCTTCTCGCTCGCCCAGGGGGGCAAGACGGGCAAGTCGCTCGTCGAACCCGACAAGCTCGACCTCGCCCGCGAACTCCTCGCCAAGGCCGGCGGGAAGCTCGTGTTGCCCGTCGACACGCACTGCGCCGACGACTTCTCCTCGGCGGCCGCCAAGAAAATCGTGAAGGCGGGCGAGATTCCCGATGGCTTCGAGGGTCTCGATATCGGGCCGGAAACCGCCCGGCACTACGCCGCCATCATCCGCTCGGCCGGCACGGTCGTGTGGAACGGCCCGATGGGCGTGTTCGAGATGCCGCCCTTCGATGCCGGCACGAAGACGGTGGCCGAGGCCGTCGCGGCGGCGACCGCCGCGGGTGCGATCACCATCATCGGCGGAGGCGATTCAGCGGCAGCGGTCGAGCAGCTCGGCTATGCCGACCGTGTCAACCACGTTTCCACCGGGGGCGGGGCGTCGCTGGAGATGCTCGAGGGCAAGGCCTTCGAGACCGTGGCCGTGCTCGACGCAAAGTAGGAGAGCCTCACGTCCGCCGCCCGCAGGCCGATCAGAGGCCGGCGGTGTCGTTCGTGGCGGCGGTGCCGTGGCCGACCGTCTTCGCGGAGCCCTTCGTCCGCTCCGCAGCGGCGAGCCGGGTGCGGGCTTCGGCCACGTAGCCGCGGTCAACCTCGCTCAACCTCCGCAAGGGAACCGTCGTGTGGGCGCCGTTGAGCTTGAGAATCCGAATCCGGTCAGGCCGCGCCTCGATCAAGCGACCGATGGTTTCGTGGGTGCCGGTGTCGTCAATCCAGCGCCGCACGGGCTCGGCCGGTACGCGGGAAGCGGCGAAGGGATCGTCCTCGTCCTGTTTTGTCTCTTCATCGTCCATCTCTTCGTCTGACGGCGCCTCCTCGGCGGCCTCTTCAGACGCGGCGGGTTCGTCGGCCTCGGCTGCGGCAGGTGCGCCGTCGGGCTCGGCGAACAGCCCCGCATCCTCCTCGGAACCGACCGGAACAACTCGTTCGGCGGTCGCCGGGTCGTCATCGCTCTCCGGTGCGTCGCCTGACTCCTCGAAGAGGTTTTCCGTCTCGGGCTCCTCGGCGGCCGGTTCCTTCTGCTCCGGTTGTTCGGTGGCGGCCTCTTCCTCTTCCAGCGCCGGCTCCTCGGGAGCCGGCTCCTCCCATGCGGGCTCCTCGGCGGCCGCCTCTTCCGTCTCCGGTTCCTCGGCAGCAGGTTCCTCCATCTCAGGCTCCTCCGGGGCCTCCTCCGACTCCGCTGCCGGCTCGAACTCAGCCTCCTCCTCGGCCGGGGCCGGCTCGTTCGCGGGCTTCGCCTTCGCGGCGGGGGCCTCCTCCTCGAGGAGCGCCTCGAGGGCCGCGTCGGCCTCGCTGCGTGCCGCGGGCTTTGTGGCCTCGGCGGCCTTGGCTTCAGCCGCCCGTCGGGCCATCTCGGCGGCCTCGGCCTGCTTCTTGGCCTCGTTCTCGGCGAGGATCTCCTGGGCGGTCTTGAATTCCGGCTCGGGCACGGGCTCCTGGGCGGATGCCGGAGCGACGGGCGGTTCGGCCTTCGGCGTGGGCTGCAGCACAGGGGCGGGCTCTGCGGCGGCCGGTTTCGGCGCGACCTCGACCGTGGTGGCCGGCTCCAGAACCGTTTCCACGGTGGCGGTCGGGGCGGTCGGTTCAACGCCGCCCGAGATCACGACGCCTTCCGGGCAGCAGCGGACCGGTTCGCATACGACGACCGTTTCATGCCGTGTCGTGCAGTGGTGGCAGACGCACACGGCCGGACGGCAGCAAACTCGTCGCGCGGGGCGGTGACAGCGGCTTCTCCATCCTCGGCAGGCCGATGCCGTGTCGAGCGAGAGCAGCAGCGCAAGCGCGCCAACCAGGAAAACGTGCATCCAGCGTCGCACGAGTCACCTCTTCGTGTGCGGAAAAGTATTCAGGAATGAGCCGTCACGGGCGACCTCGCCGATCTCCGGCAGGGCTTTTCAAACCGTAGGCCACGATCGGCCTCCATGCTAATTCCGTGGCAGAACGGCGGCAAACACCGCCGCATGGGCCCTGCGCAGGCCCGAGAACCGTCATCACCGGACATGGCGCCGAGCGGTTCAAAAAAGTGGCGGCGATCGCGAGAGGGGGATCACACGCGAGGCAAGGACAGACCGGAGGTCCGTCCCCACGGTTGAGTGGCGGAAAAGCCGAGGGCCGTGGCAGCAGAAGCCGCCACGGCCCTCGGGTGAGTCGAACCTGTTGTCCGCCTGCGAACGGGGTAGAACACTGCGAGACTGATGCGGACCAGGCCCGGGACGATGGCGGCGAAGCCGCCACGGGCACGGGCTTGTCAAAGGATCCGGATCAACGCAAAGGGGTTGGCACCTCCGACGGAACGCGGAAACAGGCTTCGAAAGTCGATGCTGTGGTTTCGTCAGCCGTGGGGGCCGGCCTGCAGCCGTTTCCAAGCCCGCGCATATCCGCTACAGACGGACCGCTGCGCAGCATGCCGTGGAGTCAGGTCGTCGTCACGAGCATCCCATCGAGTTGCCACAGTTGTGGCACAGATAGCAGTTGCCGTTCCGGACGGTGATCGACCCGCAGTTGTCGCAGGCCGGCGCGTCGATCTGGAACTTCGCGAACTGGCTCTCCCGGTCGGCGGGGCTGGCGCCGGGATCGACGGCCATCTTCAGGCCCGCCTTTTCCAGAAGCAGCGCCCGGTCGGAAACAATCGTCGTGGCCGTGGCAGCCTTGGCCTTCGCCGCGGCGGCAGTCGCCTTACCGTTGCCGGATGCCTTGCCATTGGCCTTCCCGTGGCCATCAGCCAGCCCGCTCGCCGTCGTGGCGGCGGGCTTCCGCTCTGCTTCCGCGTCGTCACCTGCAGCGGCCTCCGCGCCGCTGCCGTCGCCATAGCCCGCAGGACGATTCGCCTCGCGGTAGCCGGGAATGAACTCGGTGGCCATCCACCGGAAAATGTAGTCCACGAGGCTCTTCGCCACGGGGATGTCGGGATTTTTCGTGTAGCCCCACGGCTCGAACCGCGTGTGCGAGAACTTCTTCGCATACACCTCGAGCGGTACGCCGTATTGCAGGCTCATCGAAACGGCCGTGCCGAAGGCGTCCATCAGGCCGCCGATCGTGCTGCCCTCCTTGGCCATCGTGATGAAGAGTTCGCCCGGGCGGCCGTCGTCATACAGGCCCACCGTGATGTAGCCCTCGTGGCCACCCACACTGAACTTGTGCGTGACGCTGCGCCGTGTGTCGGGCAGCCGCTCGCGCCGCGGAGCCGCCGTCACCTTGGCCGCGGCCTTGTCGGTCTCGGAACTCGTGTTGAGAGGCTGGCTCTCCTTCGAGCCATCGCGGTAGATGGCCAGGGCCTTGAGGCCGAGCCGCCAGCCCTCCATGTAGGCGCCGGCGATATCGGCAGGCGTCGTCTCCCGCGGCATGTTCACGGTCTTCGAGATGGCACCCGAGATGAAGGGCTGCGCGGCAGCCATCATCTTTACGTGCGCCTCCCAGGCGATGCTCCGCTTGCCGAGACGCGGCTTGAAGGCACAGTCGAACACGGCCAGATGCTGGTCTTTGAGCCCCGGAGCCCCTTCGATCGTGTCGTTCTTGTCGATATAGGAGAGCACCGCCTCGACGGTCGGCTCATCGTAGCCGAGCGTCCGCAGGGCCAGGGGCACGGTCTGGTTGACGATCTTCAGCATGCCGCCTCCGGCGAGCTGCTTGTATTTCACCAGCGCGATGTCGGGCTCGATGCCGGTGGTGTCGCAATCCATGAGGAAGGAGATCGTGCCCGTCGGGGCGAGCACGGTTGCCTGGGCGTTGCGGTAGCCGTGGCGGCGGCCGCCGGCGAGCACGTCGTCCCAGACCTTGCGGGCCGCGTCGTGGAGATACGCCGGGCACGAAGCGTCGATCTTCTCCACGGCGTCACGGTGCATCTGCATCACATGCAGCATCGGCTCGCGGTTGGCCGCGAACCCCTCGAAGGGTCCCACTGCGGCGGCCAACTCCGCGCTCGTGCGGTTGGCCGTGCCGTGGAGGATCGCCGTCAGGGCGCCGCAGAGGCCACGGCCGGCGTCGCTGTCGTAGGCCAGGCCGTCGGCCATCAGGAGGCTGCCGAGGTTCGAGTAGCCCAGGCCCAGCGGCCGGAAGAGGTGGCTGTTGCGGGCGATCCGCGGCGTCGGGTAGCTGGCGTGGTCAACGAGGATTTCCTGGGCCACGAAGAAGACCCGGCAGGCGGCCGAAAACCGCTCCACGTCGAAATGGCCGTCGGGCTTGCGGAACTTCATCAGGTTGATGCTGGCCAGATTGCACGCCGTGTCATCGAGGAACATGTATTCCGAGCACGGGTTCGAGGCGTTGATCCGGCCCGAGTTGGGGCAGGTGTGCCAGCGGTTGATGGTCGTGTCGTACTGCACGCCCGGGTCGCCGCACTGCCAGGCGCACTCGGCCATCCGAGTCATCACCTCGCGGGCCTTGAAGCTTGGGCCGGCCTTCGAGGAGTCGGTGACCCACCGCGTGGTCCAGGTGTCGTCGCGGTCGGCAGCCTCCATGAATTCGTCGGTGACGCGGACGGAGAGGTTGGCATTCTGGAAGAGGATCGAGCTGTAGGCCTCGCCGTTGAAGTTGGAGTCGTAGCCCCCCTTCTCGATGAGGATCCGCGCCTTCTTCTCTTCCTTGCTCTTGCACTCGATGAATTCCATGATATCGGGATGGGTCACCTTCAGTGACTGCATCTTCGCGGCCCGGCGCGTCTTGCCGCCGCTCTTCACCACCGCCGCCACCTGGTCGTAGACCCGCATGAACGATAGCGGGCCCGAGGGCTTGCCGCCGCCGGCGAGTTTCTCCCGCTGGCTGCGGAGCGTGGAGAGGTCGGTGCCGGTGCCGGAGCCGAACTTGAAGAGCATCGCCTCGCTGCGGGCGAGGTCCATGATGTCTTCCATGTTGTCACGGACGCTCTGGATGAAGCACGCGCTGCCCTGCGGATACTCGTAGGGGTTGTCGGGCATGACGACGTCGCGCTTGGCCTCGTCCCACCGCCAGTTGCAGGGAGCCCCCTTCACGCCGTATTGGTTGTAGAGGCCGACGTTGAACCACACCGGCGAGTTGAAGGCGCCGTGCTGGTGGACGCAGAGCCAGGCCAGGTCGCGGTAGAAGTTCTCGCCATCCTGCCGCGTCTTGAAATAGCCGTCCTTGATGCCCCAGTCGGCGATCGTGCGGGCGACCCGATGGACCAGCTGCTTCACCGAGTGCTCGCGCTCGGGCGTGTGGATCTCGCCGTAGAAATACTTGCTCACCACCACGTTCGTCGCCAGCTGGCTCCAGGCAGCCGGGATCTCGCAGGCCGGCTGTTCGAAGAGCACCTTGCCATCCTCTCCCTTGATGGCGGCGGTGCGGAGTTCCCACTCCGTGGTGTCGAACGGGCTCTCGACGTCGGTGGGGCAGAACGTGGGGCGGATTTCGAGGGGCGTCCGCGGGCCGGTCGCTTGGGGAGCCTGCGTGTCAGCGGAGGGAGAACCGGCGAGCGTGGCGGATGCGTCGAAAACGGCCATGGGAAAGAGTGCTCCGTGCGGGGTAGGGCTATCCTAAAAAGTATACTTCCGTATAGTTCATCGACAAACGGCGATCGATCATCAAGGGGCCTTCCGGACGAGGCCGTCAACCAGCGGCAAAACCGGCACTTTTGGAAGAGGCAAAGAGCAGATCCATCTGCATGCTATCGCAAGATGTTGTGGCGACAGGCCAAGTGACCACTCCATATGGCCGGGGCGTGAATGTAGCGTGAGGCTCCTGTGAGTCAAGCGTTGCTTTCCGGAGAACCCTCAAACCGGCGAAATCAGGGATATTTTTATGCTGGCAGTGCAAGCGAGACACTATCGCCCAAACAGCCCATCGGGGGGGTGGTCGAAATCGGCCCTCGCCCGTCGCGGCCGGGGCCGCGAAAATGACGCCGGTCGGCTCCGAACCCACGCCGCGCACGACCGGCCAGAGCCCGCCTTCATGACCCGCTGAAGACCATCCTCCCCTGGAGAAAGACCATGCCCCCGCTGCACTCGTCCAATCGCTCGCTCGACGGCATTCGCATCCTCACCCTCGTGGGCGACGAATACGAAGACCTCGAGCTGTGGTATCCGAAACTCCGCCTCGAGGAAGCGGGGGCCCACGTCACGGTCGCTGGATCGATGCAGGGCCGCACCTATGCGGGCAAGCACGGCTATCCATGCACGAGCGACGCGGCCATCGCCGACATGGAGGCGGCCGACTTCCACGGCATCGTGGTCCCCGGCGGCTGGATGCCCGACAAACTGCGGCGCGACGAGAAGGTGCTCGACCTCGTCCGTGAGTTCGCCGCCCACGGGAAACTCGTGGCCGCGATCTGCCACGGTGGCTGGATCCCCATTTCGGCGGGTGTCTAGCCCCGGCATCAAGGACGACCTGATGAACGCCGGCGCCATCTGGGAAGACACGCAGGTCGTCGTCGACCGGCACTTCGTCTCCAGCCGCAAGCCGGCCGATCTGCCCGCGTTCATGGCCGCGATCGTGGAAGTCCTGGCCGTGCCGTCGGTCGTGTAGACTGAGCGGATGGCCCGCAAACAACCCCCGCTCGACGCCGCCAAGGCCCGCCTCCGGGAGGCGGGCCTGCGGTGCACAGCCGCCCGGATGGCGGTGCTCGACCATCTCATGCGCACGGCAGGCCCGAAGACCCACGCCGAGGTGGCCGAGGCCCTTTCCGACCGCGGCTTCGACAGGGCCACGATCTACCGCAACCTGACCGAACTCACCGAGTCGCGGCTCGTGTCGCGGGTTGAACTTGGCGACCATGTCTGGCGGTTCGAGGTCAAGCGGCCCCATACGGGAAAGAAGGCCGGCGGCAACGACGCCGAGCACCACCCGCACTTCCTCTGCACGGCCTGCGGTGAGGTGTCGTGCCTCGACGACGTGAGCATCGACATTTCCCCCAAGAAGAACAGCGTCATCCGGGCCGTCACGGAAGTGCTGCTCAAGGGGCGGTGCGAGAACTGCGGGTAGGCAGTTCTCGGCCCGTCAGGCGCATGCACGACATCCGTTCCGCTGACGACTGGCCGGCCGGCCGCGTGCTTGTGCAGGCGGCGACCTTCAACGAGCGGGAAAACGTCGCCGGTCTGATCGAGGCCATCCTCGCCGTCATGCCGGACGCCCAGGTCCTCATCATCGACGATGACTCGCCTGACGGCACCGGCCGGCTCGCCCTGGAGATCGCCGCCCGAAACAAGCGGGTGCACGTGCTCGTGCGCCGCGGCCGGCGCGGGCTGGGCAGTGCGATCCTCGAGGGTTTTCGGCTGGCGCGGTGCCGGGGCTTCGACGTGGCGGTGAACATGGACGCCGACTTCAGCCATGACCCGGCCGACATCCCGCGGCTCGTCGCCACGCTCGACCAACCGGGAGACCAGTCCGTGGATCTCGTGATCGGTTCCCGACGGGTGCCGGGCGGAAAGATCGTGGGCTGGCCCGTTCACCGGCAGGTGATCAGCCGGCTCGTGTCGTGGTTCACGCGGTGGGTGCTGCGGGTGCCGGTGCGGGATGCGACGAGCGGCTTTCGGACCATCCGCACAGCCATCCTCGACCGCTTGGACGACGACCTGCCGGCGGGATACGCCTTCTTCGAGCACATGCTGGTGGAGGTGCAGCGGGCGGGCGGGCGGATCACCGAGATTCCGATCACGTTCACCGAGCGGAGGGCCGGCGTGAGCAAGGTCGGTGTCGCCGAGAGCCTCCGCAGCGGCTGTCAGCTCCTGCAACTGGCCCGTGCCTTGTGGCTGGGGAAGCAGGGCTCCGGAAGGCGGTGACCGTTCGAAAACGGCCTCAGGGCAGAGCCGATGGCCCGAGCGTCGGCGACTGCGGGGTCTTCAGGTCGAGCTGCGAGCCAGTGGGAGCCTGCGGCTGCGGCTGCTTGGCTGACGTGTCGGGTTTCTCGCCGAGCGCCACGGCCAGGCTCTCCCGGGCGTCCTTGAGGTTCGGCGCGATCTCGAGCGCCTTGCGAAACTGCTTGACCGCCTCCTCCTTCTTTCCCTGCTTGAAGAGCACGACGCCGTAGTTGTTGATGAACGCCGCGTTGCCCGGCTCCATCTCGACCAGGCTCTTGTATTCGTCCTCCGCCTCGGCGAATCGCCCCGCCGAGGCCAGGGCGTTGGCGAGATTCACGCGGATGGTGGGCACGTGAGGCGTCACGCGGACCGCCTCGGCGAACTGCTCGATCGCCGCCGTCATCTCCCGCTTCGCCGCCGCCTGGTCACCGCGCTGCATGAACGCATTGGCCCGGGCCGAAAGCGTGGTGCCCAGATTGTTGTGCGTTTCGCCTAGGTCGGGCCGTAGCCGCGTGGAATTCTGGAAGTGCATGTGGGCGCCTTCCACGTCGCCGCGGGCGAATTTCTTGGCGCCCAGGCGGTTGTGTGCCTGCCAGCAGCCGCAGCCCTCGTGGCAGGGGTTCGGATGGCCCGCGATCGTGTGCGGCCAGAGCGATTCCTCGTTGGCCCAGGCATGCGCGTAGCGGAAGGAGGAATAACCGACCGCGGTGAGCAGGATGGCGCAGGTGGCCAGCGCCACGGGCTTTTCGTGCGGCTTGAGCCCCGCGAACCAGGTGGCCGCGGCCGCGGCTGCGATCGCCAGCACGCTGAGCATCGGCACATAGAGAAAATGGTCGGCCACCCAGGTGATCCGCATGTAGGAGATCGTGATGAAGCCCAGGATCGGCAGCAGCATGAGCACGAAAAACGCCAGCGAGAAGATGGCATGCCGCTGCCACGTCGGCTTCTCCGCCGTGCCGCGATTGATCCACAGCCACCAGGCCGCTGCGATCATGATGGGCCAGGGCAGAAACTGCCACGCCTTGGGCGGATCGACTTCCCAGCGCGGGTAGATGGTGAGCAGGTTGAACGGCCACACCGTGTTCCATAAATAGAACAGGATCGCCATGCCGGCCGTCGCGATCCGCGACTCGATGCCGCCGACGGGGATCGCCTCCTGGCCGATCGCCCGCGACCATTGGAAATAGCAGGTGGCGATGCCGAGGATCGCCGAGATCCAGAAGAAAGGCAGGGAATGGAGCACGTACCGCTCCAGCGTCTGCGGGCGGCCAGCGGTGTCGGCGGCTTCAGCCGCTGCCATGCGCGTTGAAATCGCGTGCGCGATCGAAGCCAGCGGCCCGAGAAGGGCGATCGCGGCGCAGACGCCAAACAGCAGCCAGCTGCTCGTGCCGCCCCGCATCTTCACGAGCCAGACCATCGCCGGCACGATCGTCAAGGCGAGGGTGGCGCCGGCGATCGAGAGCGCGGTCACGCCGGCGCGGTCAAGGGTGAACCCATGCTTCCACCAGCCGTAGGCGAGGATCACCAGGGGGAACGCCACGATCGACGTCTTGGCGAGCATCGCCAGCAGGAAGAAGATCACCGCCAGGGCGTAGTGCCTGCGGGCGGCGCCGGCCTCCCGATCTTCGTCGAACTTCACGAACGCCGCACACGAGAGCATGAAGAGTGGCAGCGAAAGCGTGTTCTTCACCTCCGACACCCAGCCGACCGTTTCCACGCAGACGGGATGGATGGCAAACAGCATCCCGCCCAGCCACGCTCCCGGCAGCCGCATCACGTGGAGCAGCCACCAAAAAAGCAGTGCCCCCACGATATGGCAGAGGATCGTGACCACGTGGTAGCCGGTCGGCCAGGCAAGCTTGACGACCGTGCCATCGGGCCGCGGCGCGGTGATGTGAAAAAACGGCCACTGGGCCCAGAGGGCCGTGTAGGAAAGCGGGAAGTAATCGGCCCCGTCGGGGTTGACCCAGAGTTTCTTGAGCGTTGAAAGCGAGTCTTCGGGTACACGCGGATCGAACGACACCCGGTGCTGGACCGTCAGATTCTCCGTCAGCAACTGGTCGTCATCCCAGAGCCAGTCGCCGTGATAGGTAGGGGAGTAGATCCACAAACCGGCCAGGATGATGAGGGCGAATTCGAAGATGAAATCCCGCCATGCGGCGGTCCGGTCGACGGACGCTTCGGGGCCGGAGGCGCTCTCCGTGGCCGCCGGGGCCTCCTGCGGCAGACGAAATGGTTTACGAACCCTTCCCATGGTTGGCTTCGATTGTAAGTGGCGTGGCGCGTTCAACCAAGCGCCTCAGACGCCAGATAGTCGGCGATGCCCCGAGGCAGTGGCCGTGGGTGCCAATCCAAGACGGCTCGAGTGGGGTTGCTGTCGAGCACCACGTCGCGGAGGTAGCCCGGCGGCTCGGGCACGTATCGGGGCACGCGCGCGAGGCCGAGAGCCGTGTTGAGGAGCGCCACGAGATCGTTGAACGTGGTGGCGGAGCCCGTGCCGCAATTGAGAATCGGCGGCGCAGGGGGGGTGGCAAGCAGTGCGGCCGCCACGGCGGCCCCGGCGGCATCGTCGACATGCACGAAATCCCGCGCCTGGGTGCCCGGGAAGAAGATCGCCGGGTCGCCGGCCCGCATCTGGCGGGCGATCTGCAGCACCTGGCTGGCCATCTGGCCCTTGTGAGCCTCGCCGGGACCATACACGTTGGCCAGTCGCAGGCCGATGCACGCCACGCCGTGCCGCTCGGCCAGCGCAGCTGCCTCGCGCTCCAAGAGCAGCTTGGACGCGCCGTAGGCGCTCAGGGGCTCGGTCGGTGAGCCGCCCACCGTCATCGGGCTCGGCGCGGCTCCGTACACATGCAGCGATGACGCATAGACGATCCGCGCGCAGCCTGCCGCGATCGCGCCCCGCATGCACTCGATCGCCGCGTCCACGTTCACCCGGCGCAGCTCGGCTTCGTCGCGGTAGGACGTGTCGTTGATGGCCGCGAAGTGCAGGAGCACGTCGATGCCGCCCAAGCGGGCCCAGTCGATGCGGTCGAACCGCGAGTCGATAACCGTGCAGTCGGTCCGACGGATGCCCCGCCCGACGGCCACGACGCGTCGTCCTGCGGCCAGGCAGCGATCGACGACCCGGCCACCCACGAAGCCGTTCGCGCCGGTGATGACTATGTTCACGGTGCCCTCGCCGAATCGCCGCCCGCCGGGCGTTTGAACGCCCCCACGCACTGGTATAGTCTGCCTAGAGGGGCTGTCATTCAAGGCCCTCGGCGGCGCGGGTGAGGAGCGAGGGCATGCAGTCCGACGAGATCGGCGTTTCCGGCGGCGTGGCCCCGCCGATCCACCAGTTCGGCGACAAGCTGCGGCACCCCCGCACGATCGCTGCCTTCCGGGCGTTCGTTGCCGGCATGCGGCATTACCGGGCGACGGGGTCGACCGAGCAGCTCGCCGACACGCCCCTGCTCTCCATCAACCTCGATCTCACGACGGCCTGCGACCATGCCTGCGGCCATTGCGTCGACGACGAGGTGATCAACACGGGGCCCAAGTACTCCGGCGACAACGTCCTCAACACGATCGACACGCTCGCCGACCGGGGGCTGTGTTCCGTGATCCTGATCGGCGGCGGTGAGCCCACGCTGCACCCGAAGTTCGGCGAGATCGTCCGCCACATCAAGGCCCGCGGGCTCGAGCTGGGCCTCGTCACGCACGGCGGACACGCGCACAAGATCGTCGAGGTGGCGGAGCAATTCCAGCCGACCGATTGGGTGCGGTTTTCGATCGATGCCGCCACCAACGAGACCTATCAAGACATCCACTTCGGCCAGGCGGGCAAGAAGCCCCGGAACACGCTGGAGGAGATCCTCGCCAACGGACGGGCGGTGCGGCAGGCGAACCCGGCCATCCAACTCGGCTACTCCTACGTGGTGGTGCCGCCCGGCCAGGAGTATCACGGCCGCCGGCTCCGCGACAACATCGACGAGATTCCCGGCGCGGCGGCGAACGCCCGCGAGCATGGCTTCACCTATCTCTCCCTCAAGCCTTGCCTCATCAAGCGCGAGGCCGAAGGGGAGACGCTCATGTATGGCGTCCGCCCCGACGAGATCGCGGCCGTGAACGCCCGCATCCGCCGGCAGATCGCCGCGGCGCAGGAGGTCGCGGGCGACGTGAAGATCGTGCAGAGCCAAAACCTGATCGCGATGCTTGGGGGAACCCTCGACGTGCTCCGCGAGCAGCCGTCGATCTGCTACGCGGGATTTCTGCGGCAGGTGGTGAGCCCGTTCAGCATCGTCCACTGCCCTGCCTGGCGCGGCGACATCCGCGCCCAGGTGGGCTCGAAGCTCGGGTACGCCGATCCGCCGGCGGCCGCCGCGACGGCCGCGGCGACGGTGACAAACCTCCTCTCCTTCGACGCCACGAGGACCTGCGCCGACATCGCCTGCTTTTACAACAGCATGAACCGCTACATCGACCATGTCGTGGCGTCGGACATGCCGGTCGAGGAAATCGAGCCCTCGGCGGCGCGGGACACGTTCCTGTAGGCCCGTCGGCGGTTTCAAGGGTACGCTCTGGCGGCATGAAGGCCTCGACCATCCGCTTCGTCGACCGCTGGCTGGGAATACCCGCCTGCGCACTCCTCACGCTGTGGCGACGGCTGTTTGATTGGCGGAAGCCGTCGGGGCCGATCCGACGGGTGCTCGTGCTCAAGTTGGTGGAGCAGGGGGCGACGGTGATCGCCTATCCCGCCTTGCGGGCGGTGGCCGAGCGGGTTGGCCGGGAGAACGTCTTCTTCATGGTGCTCGAGGAGAACCGGGCGATCCTCGACCTGCTCGACGTCGTGCCCGCGGAGAACGTGATCAGCGTGCCGCGGGGCGGGGCGCTCACCACGTTTGCCGGGCTCATCCGCGGGATCTTCAGGGCCCGCCGGGAAGGGGTCGATGCCGTGCTCGACTTCGAGTTTTTCGCCCGGTCGTCGGCGGTGATAGCGTATCTCACGGGGGCCTCCCGCCGCGCGGGGTACCACAGCTACCACGGCGACGGTCCGTGGCGGGGCGATTTGATGACGCACCGGCTGCTCTACAACCCGCATCACCACGCCCTCTACGCCTTCCTCCTCCTCGTCGAGGCGCTGTGGCGGGATCCCGACCCGCTGCCCGCGCTCGACATCGACCTCGATTCACTCGACACTTCGCTCGTGCGGTTCGCGCCCGCGCCCGAGGAAACGGCCGCCGTGCGGCGCACGCTCCGCGAGGTCACCGGGCGCGACGACCCGCGGCCGCTGGTGTTGCTCAACGCCAACGCCAGTGACTTGATTCCCTTGCGGAAGTGGGACGATGGCCGCTACGCCGAACTCGCCCGCAGGCTCCTCGCCGCCGATCCGGAGCTGTTCGTCGCCTTCACGGGCTCCCCGTCCGAGGCCGGGCCGATCGACGCCCTGGTGCGTACCGTGAACCATGCCCGCTGCTTCTCGCTCGCCGGCCGGACCACGATGCGGCAGCTGCTCGTGCTCTACACACTCGCCGACGTGCTTGTCTCCAACGACAGTGGCCCCGGCCACTTCGCCGCGCTGACTGACATCGACATCCTCACGCTGGTGGGGCCGGAGACACCGAAGGTTTGGGGCGTGCTCGGCCCGCACGCGCACCGGCTGTCGATTGGCCTGCCCTGCAGCCCGTGCGTGAGCATCTACAACAACCGGCTCTCATCCTGCCGCAACAACATCTGCATGCAGGGCATCACCGTCGAGATGGTGCACCGGAAGGTCACCGAGCTCTTGGCTGGCCGTCGGCAACGCCCGACCGGCTGATCCGGTCCACGATGCCGGTCGTCGAAGCGCCGGGCACGAACACCGGCGTCACGACCCTGCCACCGCGGGCGCGGACGATCTCGGCGCCCACGATCTCCTCGGGGCGGTAATCGCCCCCCTTCACCAGCACGTCGGGCTCGATCGCCTGGATGAGCTCGAGCGGCGTGTCTTCGGAAAACTCGCAAACGAGGCCAACGGACGCGAGCCCCGCGAGCACGGCCTGGCGGTCCGCCGCGGTGACGAACGGCCGCGGCGGACCCTTGAGGCGGCTCACCGAGGCGTCGGAGTTCACCCCCACGACGAGCAGGTCGCATTCCTTGGCGGCCGCTTCCAGCAGTTGCACGTGGCCGGGATGGAGGATGTCGAAGCAGCCGTTGGTGAAGCCGATCCGCCGCCCTTCCGCACGGGCCTTCCGCACGGCCTCGCGGAGCTCGCTTTGGGTGACCACCTTGCCGTGCGTCGCCGGGGGCTGGGCATCGAGGGCGGCGAGCATCTCGCTCCAGGTGATCCGTGAGGTGCCCACCCGGGCGACCTGCAGCCCGGCGGCCGCGTTGGCGAGGAGGCAGGCCCGCCGCACGGTCATGCCGCGGCCCAGGGCCACGGAGAGCGCCGCCACGACGGAGTCGCCGGCGCCCGTCACGTCATACACCTGCCGGGCCTGCGTGGGGATCACGTCTGACTCCTCCGCCGACACGAACACCATGCCCTGCTCGCCGAGCGTGACGACCACCGCCCCGATGCCGTAGCGCTCGCGGATGATCGCCGCAGCCCGCAGGCCATCGGCCGGCGTGTGGATGGGGATGCCCGCGGCCGCGGTCGCCTCGTTGCGGTTCGGCGTGATCGCCGAGGCGCCGCGAAACCGCACGTAGTCGGCGCTCTTGGAGTCGACGACGACAGGGATGTTGCGGGCGGCGGCGGCGGCGATCGCCGCCCGGGCGACCGGTTCGTCGCAGGCGCCCTTGATGTAGTCCGAGATGAGGATCAGGTCGGCCGCGGCACTGGCCGCCGTGATCTGGGCCACGAGTGCGGCCCGGGTGGCGGCGTCTTCGAGCAGCGCCTCCTCGTCGAATCTGGCGATCTGGTTGTGGCCTGCGAGGAGCCGCGTCTTCACCGTCGTGGGCACGGAGGCGGCGGTCACAAGCCTGTCGCAGGGCACACCGTCGGCCTCCAGCACGCCCCGCAGCTGGCGGCCGGCTTCGTCGTTGCCGATGGCACCCACGAGCAGGGCGCTCGCCCCCATGGCGGCCACGTTCACGGCCACGTTGGCGGCGCCGCCGGGCCGATTGAACGACTGCCTGACGTGGAGCACGGGCACGGGCGCCTCGGGCGAGATGCGATCGACCGTGCCGGAAAAATACCGGTCGAGCATCACGTCGCCGACGATGAGCACCTGCGGCGTGGCGGTGGCGCGGGCGGCGTCGCTCATGGCTGCGGAGCGGCCACGATGCCGCGTTCCACGAGGTCACA
>JBIIIP010000146.1:0-5043 GCA_044234625.1 Pirellulales bacterium
ACCGCCGCGGCCGCCGTGGTCGCCGCGGCCAGGCATCTTCCGCTCGGCGACCAGACAACGGCCGTCGTGCTCGGCGGCACGGGCCCGGTGGGCCAACGCGTGGCGCGGCTGTTGGCTCGCAAGGGCGTGGCGGTGGGGCTGGCATCACGGTCGCTCGATCGCGCTGCCGCGGCCTGCGCGAGCATCCGGGCGGCGGTGGCCGGGGCCCGGGTCGACCCGCTCGAGATGCCGCTGCCGGTCCGGGCGCGTTGCCCCTTGGGCGCGGCCCTGGCCGAGACCGATCTGGTCGTGGCCGCCGGGGCCGCGGGGGCCACGCTGCTCGACGACGAAGGGCGACGGCTCGCTGTGAAAGCCCGCGTGCTCGTCGACCTCAACGCGGTGCCGCCCGCCGGCATCGAAGGCATCGTGGCGACCGACAAGGCGAAGGCCGAGGGGAGCGTGGTGCTGTATGGCGCCCTGGGCGTGGGCGGCACGAAAATGAAGATCCACAAGGCGGCGATCGGGAGGCTGTTTGCCTCCACCGACGCGGTGCTCGACGCCGAGGAGCTGCTTGGCATCGGCGAATCATTGGCGTGAGTCGGTTTTTTTCGACAGACCGGAGGTCTGTCGCCACGGTAGGGGAGAGGTCTGTCGCCACTGCTCCATCCGCACCAGGCCCGGAGGGCCGGGTTCGGGCCAGCGGGCGGAGCCCGCCAAGGCAAGCTCGGCACGATGCCGAGGCTTGCCGTGAAGGAGCCCGGAGGTCTGTCGTGCCTTTCTCATCATCACGGCCGCCGCGATGACCGCCGGCTGAAGGAGAGCACGATTCCTGTGAGGATCGAGATGCCGCCGAGGAGCATGAGAAGATTCCGTCGCGACCGCCGTGCCGCTCTCTCCTGCGGCGTGAGCCGACGCAACTGGATCACTCCCCTCGCGGTCTCGATCTCCTCCACCGGCTCGGCGAACTGCAATTCCGGATTCGCCGAGGCGACCGCGTCGGCCGCCGGCAGATCTGGCACGAGCGCGTCGAGGCCCGAGCGTGCCGGAGGCTCGGCCGGCCGATCCGGCTCGGGCTCCGGCACGAGGAAGGCCTTGCCGCATTGTGGGCATCGCGCCGTCGCGCCGATCAGGTCGCTGCCCACGGCCAGCGCGGCATGGCACCTCGGGCAGGCCACGGCGAGCAGCGACTCGGCATCCGGTTCGAGGGAGGAGCTCATCACCGACCATCGTATGCGGTGGCTTCGTCACCGCGATAGCGGTGGGCGACGACCGCATCGACGAGCCACGGGGCATGCCGGGGGATGGCCTACGCCCGCCCCGCGCCGGACGCCGCGCCTCTGACGACGGGCCGCATCCCGGGCAGAGCACTGCGGCTGTTCATGGCCCCGACGGCCCGGCCGTCGCGCCGTCGTGCGGCACGCGGCCCAGCACCCGCACGTGGGGCGTGACGATCGCTTCGGTTGGATCGATCCGCCCCATGAGGGCGGCGGGAATGCGGCAATGGATCGTCATCCGGTCGGCCGCGAAGTGCCGCGAGAGCACCTCGCCATGGGCGCCCAGCCAGGCGAGCAGCCGGCCGTTGCCGGGGTCGGTCTCCACGTCGATGTCGCGAAAGCCCCGGCCCAATGTCTCGCTCACGGTGCGGGCCAGCAGCGGCAGGCCCTCGCCGGACCGCGCCGAGATGCAGATCGCGTGGGGATAGCGGGCGAGCACGCCCCGCCGCGTGGCGGGATCGGCCACCGCGTCGATCTTGTTGAGCACGAGGAGCGTGTCCTTCGAGTCGACCTGCAGCTCCGCGAGCACGTCGCGCACGGCGGCGATCTGCGCGTCGACGAGCGGGCTCGACGCGTCGGCCACGTGCAGGAGCAGGTCGGCCTGCCGCGTCTCCTCGAGCGTGGCCTTGAAGCTGGCGATCAGCCGGTGCGGCAGGTCGCGGATGAAGCCCACCGTGTCGCTGACGAGCACGGGGCCCCAGCCCGGCAGCCTCCACCGCCGGGTGCGGGTGTCGAGCGTGGCGAAAAGCTTGTCTTCGGCGAGCACGTCGGCGTTGGTCAGCGCGTTGAGGAGCGTGCTCTTGCCGGCGTTGGTGTAGCCGACGAGCGACACGGTGAGGTGCTCGTGCCGCGCCGCCACCTGCCGCTCGCGGCGGGCGTGGATGTCGAGCAGCTCCTCCTTCAGGTCGTGGATCCGCTTCTCGACGAGACGCCGGTCGACCTCCAGCTGCTTCTCGCCCGGGCCGCGCATGCCGATGCCCATCTTGAGCCGCGAAAGATGCGTCCACATCCGTTTCAGCCGGGGCAGCGAATATTCCAGCTGCGCCAGCTCCACCGCCAGCCGGGCTTCGTAGGTACGGGCGCGGGCCGCGAAGATGTCGAGGATCACCTCCGAGCGGTCGAGCACCTTCACCTGCAGCGCGCGTTCGAGGTTGCGGGTC
The DNA here is from genome assembly GCA_044234625.1 of Pirellulales bacterium. Taxonomy (GTDB): domain Bacteria; phylum Planctomycetota; class Planctomycetia; order Pirellulales; family UBA1268; genus CACORA01. The sequence goes on from JBIIIP010000146.1 coordinate 2,414, forward strand.
TGCGCCGGAGAGAGATCGTTGTCGAAGATCACGACGTCGGCATCCTGCCGCTGGACGACGGCGGCCAGCTCCTGCACCTTGCCTTTGCCGAGGTAGGTCGTCTGGTCGGGCGCGTCGCGGCGCTGCGTGAGCTCGCCCGTCACGATCGCACCGGCAGTCTCGGCCAGGCCCGCCAACTCCCCGAGCGGCCGGTGCGGATCGGCCGGCTCGCCGAGGAGCACGCCCACGAGCACGGCCCGCTCGCTCTGCACGCCGCCGGTACGCTTGCGTTCCGTCACTCGAGGTCACCTTCGTCGCAGCCGACAGCCCGGTCATCGCCGGCGCGGATCCCCGCGGCCAGATGGCAGCAGCTCTGCCAGCGGCGCGTGTCGAGGAGGCCGTCGGCAACGGCATCCTTGACGGCGCAGGCGGATTCGTGGGTATGCGTGCAGTCGGGGAAACGGCACCGGTTGGCCAGCGGACGGAGGTCGCGAAAGGCCGCCGGCACCTCCGCGGGCACGATCTCCCAGAGTTGAAATTGACGCACGCCCGGCGTGTCCACGAACGTGCCGCCGCGGGCGTGTGGGAGGAGCCGGGCCGTCGTGGTCGTGTGGCGGCCCTTGTCGTTATCGCGGCTCACCTCGCCGACCGGCAGCGCGAGCGCCGGGTCGAGGGCGTTGAGGAGCGAACTCTTGCCCACGCCGCTCTGGCCGACGATGGCCGACACCGCCCCGGAGAGTTCGGCCCGCAGGCGCTCCAATCCGAGGCCCGTGACGGCCGAGCAGATCACGACGGGATAGCCCATGCGGGCGTAGACGCCGGCGAAGGGCACGAGGCTCGCGGGATCGACGAGGTCGGCCTTGTTGAGGCAGATGACGGGACGGATGCCGCTGGATTCGGCCGCCACGATGAGGCGGTCGATGAGCGCCGGCTTGAGCGCGGGCTTGGCCGCGCTGCCCACGATCAGCGCCTGGTCGACATTTGCCACGATGACGTGCCGCCGGCCGCGGCTGTCGCGGCACAGCGACGAGCGGCGCGGCTCGATCGCCTGGATCACCGCCCGGTCGCGGTGGCCAAGCACGTGCACCCAGTCGCCCGCTGCCACGGGATGCCGCTGGTCGGTGGAGAGCGTGCGCAGCAGCCGCCGCGTGGTGCACCTGACCACGCTGCCGTCGGCCGCCTGCACGAAACTCTCCAGGCCGTGCACGTTGAGCACCCTGCCGCGCCAGGCGCCGGCGGCGAGCGGCACGATGCCCAGCCCGGCGGCTGCGCCGCCGGATTCGATGCCCACGACCGTGCGCTTGCGGGTGAGATCCCCTTTGCCGGAGATCCGTTCCGAGGGAGCGAAGTCGACCGCAGCCAGCTCGTCGGCACCCGCGGCATCGATACCCCGCGTGAGGTTTCCCTGTCGCCGCCGGCTCGACCGGTTCTTGCGGAATTCGACGCGGTGCTTTCCGGCCTGGGGGCGTTCCCGCCGCGGCCGTTCGGAATGGGCCATCACGCCAGTGTACCAGTCACCATCAGGACCGACGGGGTCTGACGTGCTGGGTGTCGCCGATGTTCGGCGATTCGAGGCCGGCCGTCTCCAGGAGCGAGCGGCTGAAGGGGTCGCGCTGGGCCGGCTTTGCCCCCGCTTCGCCGGTGGCCCCGAGCTTCGACGGCTCGTACGTGATCTCGTAGTGGTGGCGGGCGACCGACAGCTTGTCGCCCGGATCGAGCCGCTGCTCGTTGACGCGCGTGCCGTTGACCTTCGTGCCGTTGCTGCTGCCCAGGTCCTTGACGTGCCAATAGCCCTCGACGAGCGTGAGCTCGCAATGAGCGCCTGAAACGTTCGGAAATCGCAGCACGATGTCGCAACTTTCGCGGCGGCCGACCGTGAGGAGGGGCCGCAGCAGGGGGATCGGGTCGCCTCCGCCGACGGGCTGCAATTCGCCAAGCATTCGTGTCTCCGTGGCGGCCTCCCTGCCATCAGTAGGCCTCTTTCGGAAGGGTACGCAGCCTTTTTTTGGCCGTCAACCAACAGGTCGGCTGAAGAGTAGAATGAGATGGAGAGAATCAGGACTGGAGCGGACTGGACGATCGCCGGCCGGGCCGTGGCGGGGCAACCCGCCGGGCATGGCGGGAGGAAAGTCCGGGCTCCACAGGGCACGATGGTGGGTAACGCCCACCGGCCGCGAGGCCAGGGAGAGTGCAACAGAAAGCAGACCGCCGGCGGCGCGAGCCGCCGGTAAGGGTGAAACGGTGAGGTAAGAGCTCACCAGCAGGCCGGGTGACCGGCCTGGCTCGGCAAACCCCATCCGGAGCAAGGCCAAGCAGGAAGAAGTTCGTCCTTCGGGACGGCGCGAGGCGGCCCGCTTCGCACCCACTTCCGGGTCGGCTGCTGGAGGCGTCGGGCAACCGGCGTCCTAGAGAAATGATCGTCGCCCGCCTGGCTTCGGCCGGCGGTGACAGAACCCGGCTTACAGGTCCGCTTCAGTCCTTTTTCCATCCGCCGATAGTTTCGACTTTTGCAGTTTTTGAAGGTTGATTTCCCAGCCGAAACGGGCGTGGGCACCCCCGACCTGCGCGACGGGCAACTTCGGCTGCCCCCAAAAACTGCAAAAGTCGAAGCGATCACTATGGGCGGGCGCGGTCGGCGAAGTCGCGGCGCT
>JBIIIP010000137.1:0-5904 GCA_044234625.1 Pirellulales bacterium
TCGAGAAGCTTCATGAGCTTCGAGATGCACAGTGTGTTGATGCTGACCCGCATCTGCTCGGCCTCAGCCTTGAGCGTCTCGTGCAGCGACCGCGGCATCCGCACGGTCACCACCCGCTGCGTCTCTCGGTCGGAGGGCCGCTCCCGTTGCTTCGTGCGGAGGTCGTCGAGCATCTCGCGGACACGGGCATATTCCGGCGAGCACTCGAAGGCCACCAGGGCATCGGGGTCGCTGAACGTGCGGCGGACGATCCCGTCGACCCCCAGCACTTCCCGGAAGAAGACCACCCATTCTGGCTCCATCCGGTGGAGCCTCTCGGCGACCTGCAGCACGGCCTTCGAGGCATGGGGGTCGGCGGCTTGGGGGTAGGTCTTGGTTGCCATCGCTGCTCGCCCATCCGCGGGCGGCCTCCGTTGAGTGACTCGTGAATGCCGTGGTGCGGGAAACCTTCCCGGCGCGACCCCTGCCACGCGGAAAACTGTTGGCTGGCGGTCAAGCGCCAGCGTGAAGTGCCAGCACGGCAACGACTTACAGCAAAAGCAACGACTGCGATGTGATTTCAGGCAGGGCTGCCCACGTTGGAGGCATCGGGTGATCTGCTCAAAAAGCGGGCAGCCCCCGGGTTTCGCATTTGCCAACTGTCCGGGTCGTAGCGGCGTCTGGAAGAGCCCTTTTTCAGAGGCTTTCCACGAACTCGACGACCGCTTCGGTGACAGCCTGGCCGGTGGCCCCCTCCAGCCCTCTCCAGCCTGGCACCCCGTTGACCTCCAGCACCACGGCCCGGCCATCGGCGGTCGGGAGGATGTCGACGCCCGCGAGGTCGGCACCGATGGCCGAGGCGGCGGCGCGGGCCATCTCGACCCAGGCGGCCGGCGGGTCGCAGGCCTCCCCGCGGCCCCCGCAGGAGATGTTCGTCCGCCACTCGCCGGCGGCCGCCACCCGCCGCATCGCGAAGATCCGGCCGCCCACCGTCACCACGCGCACATCCCAGCCCGGGTGAGGCACGAACTCCTGCACGTAGAAAACGCCTCCCGGGACGTCCGGAGTGGCTGCCAGAGCATCGATGTCGGCGGGGGAGCCGAGCCGCACGAGCCCCCGGCCGCGGGAGCCGAAGAGCGGCTTCATCACGCACTGGCCGCCGAGTTCCCGCACGGCATCGCGGGCCGCGTCGAGGTCTTGCACGACCCGCGTGCGCGGCACCGGCAGCCCGGCCGCCGCGAGGTGGCACAGCGACAGGTGCTTGTCGATCGCCACCTCGAGGCTGCGCGGGCTGTTGACCACGGGCGTGCCCCGGGCCGCGATGCGGCCGAGCAGGTTCATCCGAAAGATCACTTCCTCCAGCCGGTGCGCCACGGCGCCGCCCCCGGGCATGCCGCGGACGACGACGGCATCGGCGGCCCGCACCTCCGCCGGCTCCACCGCCTCGCTCCCCGGCCCCACGGACGCCGCCAGACGACCCCACTGCACGATGGCCGCCTCATGCCCGCGCGCGGTCAGCCCGGCGGCGAGCCGCGCGGCATGCCAACCGGTCGGCTCGCCCAGGAGAACGACCCGCTTGCGGCTCACCGCGCCGCCCCTTCGGCAGGCGTCGTGAACGACCCGCGCACGATGTCGGGCGCGAGATCGCCAAACCGCATGGTCGTGCCCGTGTCGATGTTGACGAGATCCACGACCGCGGGCGCGAAGAGGGCGGGGTCGAGCGCGTAGAAATCGCGGCCTGCCTTCTCGAAAAGTTCCAGGAAGGAGGCGCCGTATTCGGGCGAGGCCCGGCTCACCATCCGCGGGCCGATGCCATGGAGGGTCGCATCGTCGCCGGTGACTTCGAGTTGCACGTGGCCGCCGTAAAGGATGGCGTCGTTCGTGCGGCCGATGGCGACGATGTCTTTGCCCGGCACCGGTGGCAGCGGCGCCCGGCCGCGGCCGCGGCGGATGCGGCCGAGGTCGAAGTGCAGGTCGTGGAGTTTGTGGAGCGCCGTTTCCAGCGACCGGGCCACGACCTGCAGCGTGCCGGCGATGCTGGCCGTGCGGGCCACGAGGAGGATCAGCCGATCGGGCGGCACGCCCGCCTCGTTGGCGAGGCTACGGCAGACTTTCTCGGGCGGCAGCAAGGAGGCTTCGAGAAGCCCGACCGCGCAGGGGGCCGCTTCGCGGTGGCCGACGTGGTCGAAGAGATCCTCGCGGCCGATCGCGGCCCGCAGCGGCCCGCTGGCCATGGCGAAATAGCCGTCATCGCTCACCTTCCAGCCCGCGTACTGCGCCGCGAGGCAGGCGACCACGGGCTCGTCGCTGGCGACGGCCACGACGGGCCAGGGGCATGCGGGCCATATGTCTTGAAACGCCGCGCGGTCCGGGGCGAGCAGCTCCACGCGGCCGCGGTCGGCCATCGCGGCCCGCGCCATGAGCAGCCCGGCAGCGTCGCAGCCCGGCGCCTGCACGCCGCAGTCGACCACCCGCACGCCTCCGCGCACGTGCACGCTCGCGCCCAGGGCGGCGGCTTCGCCGACGAGCGTCTCGGCCACCGGCAGGGCGGATTCATTGAGCAGCATGCAGACGTTTTCCCGGTGCGAGGTATCCTGATGGCTGCATCATGCGGCGCTCGTTCCCGGGCGGCAACGAGCGGCCGCCAGCCCCGCGAAATGCCTGCTTCCCGGCCTGGAGGCCCGCACCGTGCCGAGCCTGACCGTCGAAAACTACGTGAAGACGATCTACCAGCTCACCGCCGCAGAGCAGGGCGCGCCGGCGACGACCGGAGAGATCGCCGCCGCGCTCGGCGTGCTGCCGGGCACGGTCACGAGCATGTTGAAGACGCTCGACGCCGCGCGGCTCGCCACCCACAAGCCCTACGAGGGCGTCTGCCTGACCCGCGCCGGCCGGATGCTCGCGCTGCGGATGATCCGCCGCCATCGTCTCATCGAACTGTTTCTGCTGCGCACCCTCGACATGACCTGGGACGAGGTCCACGACGAGGCCGAGCACATGGAGCATGCGGTGAGCGACCTGCTCGTGGACCGCATCGACGCCTACCTCGGCCACCCGGACGTCGATCCCCATGGCGATCCGATCCCGCGCGGCGAGGCGATGGAAATGCTCGAGGAAGAGGGAGCCGAATCGCGGTCACTGGCTTCCTGCGGCGAGGGAGAGCGATTCAAGCTCGCCCGCGTGCTTGACCAGTCTCCGGAGTTCCTGCGGTATCTGACGGAGGCCGGCATGGCCTTGGGCACCGTCGGGCAGGTGGAGCGCAATCCGGACGGGGCCGGGCTGATGAAGATCAAGCTCGCCAAGCGCACGCTGTCTCTCGCGCTCGACGCCGCCGGCAAGCTGGTCGTCAGCGAGGCGTGACCGGCCGCTCCCACACGGCCGATTGACCGAGGCACTCGTCGACCTCCACTCGCAGCGTGCCCTGCACAGGGCTGCCGCGGTCAGCCAGCGACCGGAGCAGTTCCGCACCGATCCACGCGGCGATCCATTCGGCCGTGGTGTTGGCGACCGGGAGCAGCACGCACTCGTCGGCGGGAAACACCCAGCGCCGGTCGCCGAAGCGAACCGTCACCTCGGCGCGATCGGCCGCGACCGTCTCCGTGGTCACCCGCAGCAGCGGGTTGAGCGTGGGCAGGAGCATGCGGTGGTCGAGTCGCGCGGTGATCGCTGCGAGCTGGTCGCGGAGCAGGATGAAATCCACCACCATGCCGTGGGCATCGGGGCTGCCCTCGACATCGACGCCGGCCAGCCAGTTGTGGCCATGCACCGGCTCGCAGAGCGTGTCGGTGAGCGTGATGAAGTGGCCCGCCGAGAACACGTGCACGGCCTTCCGCATCCGCACCTGGTAGCGATCATTCATGGGAAGGGCTCCGGAGGAGAATGTACAGCGCCGCGGCGACCAGGTCGGCCGTGGTGCCCGGATTGATCCGTTGCGGGCCGCGGAGCCCCCGGTCAAATGCCGCGGCGCGGTCGCGCCATTCCTCGTCCGGCCCGGCGAGCACGGCAGCGGCCCGGGCCGAGACGGCTTCCGCCACCGCGTCGCCATGCTTTCGCGCCACGAGCGAATCGGCCGCGCGGCCGAGCTGGCGAAGGAAGCCGCGGACGATGGCGGCATCCCAATCATCGCCCGCGGCGAACTCCTGGGCCAGGTCGGCGACCAAGCCCGCGACGAGCCCCGCGTAGCCGTGGATCCAAAGCGCCGCGATCTGGTCCCGCGGGGCGGCCAGCCGCATCGCCTCGTGGATGTCGGCGGGCGGCGGCCCCGCAAGATCGAGCGCGGCCGACGTGCCCATGCCACCAGGCTGCGCCAGGGCGATCGCCCTCCAGATGTCGCCGGCGTCGGCGGGAGTGAGCCGCCGCGGCATGGCGTCCGACCATGCCATGCCTGCCGGGAGTGCCGCCAAGGGAGCGATCGCCAGGATGATGCCGAGATTCGCGTTCGAACGCGTGACGGCGCGGGAGGCCGTGACGGCGTCGAGAATCGTGCGGCCGAGCGGAGTCTCCGTGGCACGGTCGAGCACCGGGGCGATCGCGCCGGCCGCGGCGGCCAGGTCGGCGAAGGAGAGGTCGGGAAACGCGGCGCCGGGGTGCACGTTGCCGGGCTTGGCCGCCGAGGCCTCGAGCAGGCAGGCGACGGCCGCGCACCACCCCGGTCCGCCGCGGGGCACCGCCTGCGGCACGCGCGCGGCAACGGCCGCGACCGCGGCCGCAGGCACGCGCGGGCCGAACTGGTGGGAATCCTGCGAGGTGGGCATGGCGTCTGGGTGGTTCCTCGAGCAAGGGTACACTTGGCATGTCGCCGCGTGGAGTCGGTCCGTGCGGCGGTGGAGGAAGGCAGGGCGAGATGCAGGTGGCTGGCGACCGGATGTTCGGCCCGGATTGTTTCATCAACCGCGAGTTGAGCTGGCTCGAGTTCAACCTGCGGGTGCTCGAAGAGGCCGAAAATCCGTCCAATCCGCTCCTCGAGCGGATGAAGTTCCTGTCGATTTTCAGCTCCAACCTCGACGAATTCTTCATGGTGCGGGTGTCGGGCATCCGCGAGCAGGCCTTCGGCGAAAGCGCCCCCCAGGATTTCGCCGCCGATGGCATGAGCGCCATCAAGCAGTTGCGGGCGATCGCCAAGCGCACGCAGGAGCTGGTCGCCCGGCAGTATCGCTGCTTGAAGGAGAGCATCGGGCCGGCGATGGAGGCCGAGGGGTTCGAGCTGCTCCGCTATGACGCGCTCTCGCCCGACCAGCGGGCGCACGTCGACCGCTTCTTCCGCGAGCGTGCCCTCCCGATCCTCACGCCGATGGCGTGCGATCCCGCCCATCCCTCGCCGCGCTACCACAACCGTGGGCTCTACCTGGGCGTGATGCTCGAGCACGCCGAAGGCCTGGGGCCCAAGGCGCTGCTCGCCGTGGTGCAGGTGCCGCAGGTGCTCCCGCGGATCGTCACGGTGCCCGGCTCGCGACCGGGCGTGACGTCGTTTCTGCTCCTCGAAGACATCGTCGCGGCGCGGCTGCCGGAACTGTTCGGCGGATTCACGGTGAAGTCGTGGACGGCCTTCCGCATCACCCGCGACAGCGACATCGAGCTTTTGGAGCAGGAATCGGACGACATGCTCCGCCTCATCGAGGAGCGGCTCAAGGCCCGGCAGCGCGGCCAGGCGGTGCGGATCGAGATCGCGTCGAAGGCCGACGAGACGCTGGCCCGGATGATCATCGATGACGAGGCCCTGCACGACGGCACCGACAACGGCTACAGCGAGGTCTACCGGATCGATGGCCCGCTCGATCTCACCGCGCTGTGGGAGCTCTACCGCATGCCCGGCTTCGAGCGGCTCCACGACAAGCCGTTCACGCCGCGGGTGCCCGCCGCGCTGGCCCGCCGCGGGGGCGACATCTTCGCGGCGATCGCCCGGCAGGACATCCTCCTTCATCATCC
>JBIIIP010000174.1:0-3396 GCA_044234625.1 Pirellulales bacterium
CTCGCCGGTGCCATTCTGCGCACCCACAGTGACATTGCCACCCACGGTGACGACCGTGTTGGCTCCCTGGTTGCTCACGCCGTTCACAAGGAAATTGCCAGCCACGGCGACGACCGTGTTGGCTCCCTGGTTGAACGTGCCGGAAGAATAGTTCAGCCCGAACGAGAGGCTGCCGCCCACGTTCAGCGTCGTGTTGTCGGCCAGATTGAACGTGCCTCTGCCAATGTACCTATTATCCGGCGTATAACCGACGACCATGTTGCCCGGCACATTCAGGGCCTCTGACGGCCTGTTGTAGGTGAACGTGCCGCGGCTGAATTCGCCATATGCGACCCGCAGCTCCGATGCCGCGCCGGTCAGCGTCAGCCGGTTCGCGCTCGTCACCGTGTAGGTGCTTATCTCGCCGGTGCCATTCTGCGCACCCACAGTGACATTGCCACCCACGGTGACGACCGTGTTGGCTCCCTGGTTGCTCACACCGTTCACAAGGAGATCGCCACCCACGGCGACGACCGTGTTGGCTCCCTGGTTGAACGCGCCGGAAGAATAGTTCTGCCCGAACGAGAGGCTGCCGCCCACGTTCAGCGTCGTGTCGTCGGCCAGATTGAACGTGCCGATCGCAATTCTATCCGACCGAGGCGAATAACCGACGACCATGTTCCCCGGCACATTCAGGGCCTGTCCGGTGCTGTTGAAGTTGAACGTTCCCCGGGCAAATTCACCGAAGGCAATCTGAAGGTCCGGGGCCGGAAGCGAGATCCCGCTCGGGCTCGTCACCGTGACCGCGCCGCCGGTGAGCGACAGCGGGCCGGTGCCCATCGCGAACGGGCTGGCGACGATCAGTTCGCCGGCGGTCACGTTCGTGCCGCCCGCATACGAGTTGCTGCCCGAGAGCAGGAGCGAGCCGGCGCCCGCCTTCGTGAGCGTGCCGCTGGTGATGGCGGCCGACACGGTCAGGTCGATGGCCGTGGCCGGCGAGTCGCCGACGGTGAACGTGCGGTTGGCGTTGCCGAGGTTCAGGTTGCCGGCGATCGTGCCGCTGCCCAGAGTGGTGGCCGTGTAGGCGACATTGCCGCCCAGCGTGAGCGTGCCGTTGCCGGCGAGCACGCTGGCCGTCGTGCCCACGCCGCCGCCACCGAGCGTGAGCGAGGAGAACGTCTGGTTGAGGCCGTTGAGATCGAGCACGCCGGCCAACACCGTCGTCATGAGGGCGGGCGAACTCGTGGCGGTGAGGATCAGCTCACCAGCCCCGCTCTTCGTGATCGAGCCGCCGCTCACGATCCCGCCCACGATCAGGCTGCCGCTGGTGACCGTCACGATCCGGTTGCCGTTCATCGTCACCGCGCCCGTGCCGAGGTCGAGGCTGCTCGGCCCGGCGAACGTGAAGTCGCCGTTCCAGGCCTGGGCATTGTTGCCCGCCACGGTGATGAGCCCGCCGCTCGAGTTGCCCAGCGTGCCGGAGGTGATCGTGAACAGGCCCGTGCCGAGCGCCCACGGGGAGTTGATGTCGAGCCGGCCGGCGCTCAAGGTCATGGTGTGCGCGTTGCTGCCCGAAAGCACGAGCGTGCCGTCGCCCGCCTTCGTGAGCGTGCCATTGGAGATCCCAGCCGAGATCGTCAGGTCGTCGGCCGCGAGGCCGTCGTTCACCGTCAGCGTGCGGCTGCCACTGCCCAGCGACAGACTGCCTGTTATCAACGCGCGCCCCGAGCCATTGGCGTTGAACGTGCCGGCGCCATTGAGCACGAGCAGCCCGGAGCCCGAGCCGAGCGTGGTCGCATAGCCGTCGTCGGGCGTGACGGTGAGGCTCGAGACCGTAAGCGCACCGCCCGCCCCGGTGTTGCGGAGCACCTGGGCATTGGCCCCCGCGTTCGTCGCGTTGACCGTGACGGCCCCCACCGTGTCGGTCGCGCCGGCGAAGTCCAGGAAGCCCGAGCCGTTGAGCTGGATCGCGACCGCGTTGGCGATCATGTCGGTGCTCGCGCCAGAGTAGCGCACCGAGCCCCCCGAGCCGATCGTCAGGGTGCCCGAGGCGATCGCATTCACCGCCCCCGACTTGGCCAGTTGCACCTCACCCTGGTAGACGGAGAGGCCGCCGGTGAACGTGTTGGCTGCCGCCCCGCCGAGCGAGAGGGTACCAGGCCCGGTCTTCACCACGCCGCCCGAGCCGCCGACGACCGAGTCGATGGCGAGCGACCCCGACGTGTTGTGCTGGTGGATCACGAGGTTCGCCGTGCCCGCCGTGAGCGTGGCTCCCGTGATCGTGCTCGTGTTCGCCCCCACGCCAGGCGCCACGAGGATGCCGCCGGAGGTGAGCGTGAGCGTGGAGGCCGCGGAGCCGGTCACCGTGTAGGCCGCCGCATCGGCGAACCGCAGGCTGTTGATCGTGCCCGTGCCCACGGTCGTGTTCGCGCCCACGGTGGCATTCGCCGTCGTCGGGCCCAGGCTCCCGGAGGTGCTCGTGAAGTAGGTGCCGTCCGCCAGGCCGTTCAGGGTGCCATTCACGCCGTTGGTCGAGTTCACACCCCAGCTCGTGCCCCCCACCGTGAGCCAGCCGCCCACGATGCCGTTCGTGTTGGTATTGCTCACAAGCAGCAGGCCCGGCTCGGCCACGTCCATCACCGCCCCAGAGCTCCGCGTGATCGTGCCCGTCTGCAGGAGCGACGAGCCGCTGATCCGCGAAACGGTCGTGCGGCCGACATTGAGCGTCGTCGAGCCCACTGCTTCCGTGTGGCTGCCGCCGGCGAGCGTCACCGCCGCGCCCGTGAGCGTGAGGGCCGCCGTATTCGAGAGTTTGCTCGTGTCTGACGTCGTGTAATCCAGCCGCAGGCCGCCCCCCGTCACGCTCGTCGTGCCCGTGAACGTGTTGGCGCCGGCGAGCACGAGCGTGCCCGGGCCGGTCACCGCCAGGCCGCCGGTCGTCTGGTCGAGGTTCTGGCCCACCGTGAACGTGTTGGCCGCATCGGCCACGACGAAGCCCACCGTCTTCGTGGCCGCAAACGAGGTCGGCCGGCCGCCGGAGAGCGACGTGAGTGACGTGCCCGTCACCTGCAGCGTGCCACCGTCGAAGAAGAGCGGCGCGGCCGTGCCGCCGATGTTCGCATCCGACGAGATCGAAAGCGTGCCGGCCGTGAGCGTGGTCGTGCCGGTGTAGGTGTTGGCGGTGGAGAGCACGAGCAGCCCGGCCCCCGACTTCTGGAAGTTGCCCACGCCGGAGATCGTGCCCGTGAACGTCGCCGCGGCGGTGCGGTCAACCCGCAGCGTGCCGGCCGTGACGCTCACGCCGTCCGGCAGGAGCGCCTGCCCGACCGTGCCGGAGAGCGAGAGCGTGCCCAGACCGGTTTTTACGAGCTGGCGGCCGTTGAGGGCGAGGCTGCCGCTCAAGGTGAGCGTGCGGCC
>JBIIIP010000164.1:0-3354 GCA_044234625.1 Pirellulales bacterium
CGGCCTACCGGTCGGCCAGCGGCATGGGCATCCGCCTCGACGCCGGCACCGCCTTCTCCGGCGCCGTCGTCACGCCCTATTTCGACTCGCTCTTGGTGAAGGTCACCGCCCGGGGCCTGACCCACGAGGAGGCCGCCGGCCACATCGAGCGCTGCCTGCAGGAATTCCGCATCCGCGGCGTGAAGACCAACATCCCCTTCCTCATCAACCTCGTCACCCACCCCGACTTCCTCGCCGGCAAGTGCACCACGCGGTTCATCGACGAGACGTCGTCCCTCTTCGATTTCCCGATCCGCCGCGACCGGGCCACGCGGCTGCTCGAATATCTCGCCGACGTGATCGTCAACGGCAACCCGCTGGCGAAGGGCCGGCCGCCGGCGGTCCGCCGCGAGCCGGCGCCGCTGCCGGAGTTCGACGCCGTCGCGCCGCCGCCCCCGGGCACCCGCGACCGGCTTCGCGAACTCGGCCCGCAGAAGTTCGCCGCCTGGGTGCGCCAGCAGAAGCGGCTCATGATCACCGACACCACGATGCGCGACGCGCACCAGTCGCTCCTGGCCACGCGGATGCGCACCTTCGACATGCTGGCCATCGCCGACGCCTACGCCCGCATGGCCGGGGGCCTCTTCTCGCTGGAGATGTGGGGGGGCGCCACGTTCGACACATCGATGCGGTTTCTCAAGGAATGCCCGTGGGACCGGCTGCAGTTCCTCCGCGAGCGCATTCCGAACGTACTCTTCCAGATGCTCCTCCGGGCCAGCAACGCTGTCGGCTACACCAACTACCCCGACAACGTCGTGCAGGCCTTCGTGAAGGAGTCGGCGGCGGCCGGCATCGACGTGTTCCGCGTCTTCGACCCGCTCAACTGGGTGCCGAACATGCGGGTGGCGATCGACGCGGTCGTGGAGAGCGGCGCGATCTGCGAGGCGGCGATCTGCTACACGGGCGACGTGCTCGACCCGCGGCGCACGAAGTATTCCCTCGGCTATTACGTGCAACTCGCCAAGGAGCTGGAGAAGCTCGGCGCCCACATGCTGGCCATCAAGGACATGGCCGGCCTGTGCAAGCCGTTCGCGGCGGCCAAGCTGGTGGAAGCCCTGCGTGGTGAAATCGGCATCCCCATCCACTTCCACACCCACGACACGTCGGGAGCCTCGCTGGCCAGCGCGCTGGAGGCGGGCCGCAGCGGGGCGAGCGTCGTCGATGCCGCGCTGGCGCCGTTTGCGGGCCTCACCAGCCAGCCGAATCTCAACGCCATCGTGGAGGCCGTCCGCCACACGCCGCTCGACACGGGGCTCGATCCCGAGCCGCTACGGCAGCTGACGCACTACTGGGCCGCGGTCCGCGATCACTACACGGCCTTCGAGTGCGGCATGAAGGCGCCCGACGCCGATCTCTACCTCCATGAGATGCCGGGCGGCCAGTTCACGAACCTGCTGGAGCAGGCCAAGGCCCTCGGCCTCGGCGACCGCTGGGAGGAGGTCTGCCGGGCCTACGCCGACGTCAACCAACTCCTCGGCGACATCGTGAAAGTGACGCCCACGAGCAAGGCGGTGGGCGACCTGGCGCTGCTCCTGGTCACCAACGGCATGCACGCCTCCGAACTGCTCTCCGACTCGCGCGAGTTGGCCTTCCCCGAGTCGGTGCTCGATCTGGTGGCGGGGCGGATGGGCCAGCCCCCGGGCGGCTTTCCGGCCGACGTGGTGAAACGGATCGTGCGCGACGGCAAGACGGTCTCCGGCCGCCCGGGCGAATCGATGCCCCCGGCCGACTTCAAGGCGGCGGAGGCCAAGGCGGCGGAAATCCTCGGCCGCACGGCCTCGCCGCGGGAGGTTCTCTCGTGGCTCCTCTACCCGCGGGTGTTCCAGGATTTCGCGCACCACGTGGCCAAGTATGGCGACGTGAGCGTGCTGCCCACGCCGGCCTTTCTCGAGGGGCCGAAGCCGGGCGAGGAGCTGGCCGTGAGCATCGAGACCGGCAAGACGCTCGTCATCCGGCTGCTCACCGTGGGTGAGCCGCATGCCGACGGCACGCGCACGGTGTTCTTCGAGCTCAATGGCCAGCCACGGAGCGTGACGGTGGCCGACAAGAGCCTCGAGGCGAAGGTGCAGCGGCGGCCGAAGGCGGTGGTGGGCGACGCCCGCGAGGTGGGGGCGCCGATGCCCGGGCTGATCGTGACGGTGGCGGTGCGGCCCGGCGACAAGGTCTCGCGCGGGCAGAAGCTGCTCTCGCTCGAGGCGATGAAGATGGAAACGACGGTGTATGCCGAACGCGACGGCAAGGTGGCGGAGGTGCTCGTCGCGCCAGGCACGCCCGTCGAGGCCGGCGAGCTTGTGATCCGCTACGAATAGCGCACCGCCGTTCCGAGCCGGGTGCCAGCATTTGACGCCCGCTTCACTCGCGCACTATACCCCTCGCCATCTTGGTGACCCATCCGCGAGCAGGTCTCGATGGGGTTGCCGCGTCTCGTATCGTCTGTCGTCCCGTGATGCGATCTTGCTACGGTTCCATTCTGCCGCTGCTCTTGCACGCGGCGGCCGTCGTGACGCCCGCCTGCCTCCCCGTGTCGGCCGCCGAACCGGCAGATGCCTCCGGCTCGCGGGCCCTGCCCGGCGGCCGACGGTCGCTCGCGGACCTGCTCCGCCAGGCCGAGGAGCAGGCCGGAAACACGGCGCCGACACCGCCACAGGAAAGGCTTTCCGCCGATCGCCCGTCGCAAACGCAGGCTCCGCCGCCGCAGCCCGACGCCACGGTGGCGGACCTGCCGACTCCCTCTCCATCGTTCGAGATCAACTGGCCGCAGGCGGGCGTTGAAAATCTGCCGGCGCTCATCCGGCAGCGGCACCGCATCATCGACGACTGCCGCTTTTTCGAAACGCTCGCGCGGATCGTCGATGGGGAGCGGATGCTCCCGAAATTCGAACGCGCGGTCCAGGTCGCGCAGGCCGCGGTCGCACGGGCCCAAGCCAGCGGCAAGGCGTTGAACGCCGCAGGGGCGGGTTTCGTGCCCGCGGAAGCCAAGGGAGCCGCCGCTCAGGCCGTCACCCGGGCGGAGGCGACGCTCGCCGAGGCACAGGCCGCGCTCGAGCGGCACCAAGACGGCATCCGCACACTGATCGACAAAGTCGCCTCCAACGTCGAGCCGTGGATTCAGGCCTACCGCGGGATGAGGGACTCCGTGCCCCATCGCCGTAGCGACCCGAGTCGAGAAGCTGTGCTCGCCACGCTCGAGAAGGAGACCGCCGACCGTGACGACTTTCTCGAGGGGCATATCCTGGCCGCGCTCTGCCATGCCTACGACGGCAACGAAAAGAAATGTGCCGCCCACCTGGCGGCCGCCATCACGTTCATCGACAG
>JBIIIP010000176.1:0-38459 GCA_044234625.1 Pirellulales bacterium
CCCTGACAACACCAACAGGCAGCTTTCCAGGCGGTGGCGACTTTATCGGCGGTGTTCTTTTATCTGATGGCCGTGTTTTTTGTGTGCCCTTTAGCAGCGCAACTGCCCGAATATACAACCCTACGACCGATACCCTGACAACACCAGCAGGCAGCTTTCCAGGCGGTGGCGCCTTTATCGGCGGTGTTCTTTTATCTGATGGCCGTGTTTTTTGTGTGCCCTTTAACAGCGCAACTGCCCGAATATACAACCCTGCGACTAATACCCTGACAACACCAGCAGGCAGCTTTTCAGGCGGTAACGCCTTTGCCGGCGGTGTTCTTTTATCTGATGGCCGAGTTTTTTGTGTGCCCCATAACAGCACAACTGCCCGAATATACGGGGACGCATTACCTACAAGGCTTCCTGACTCCCGTGTGCTTTCCGCATACGACAACAAGTTATGACCACCTCCCGCCGCGAGCACATCCTTCAGGCCCTGCTGACCAGCCTCAACGGCCTGGCGGGGGCGGGTTAGACCCAGCCACGGGCATTCATCAGGCGCACCACGGCTGGGAGATTGATTTCGAGGGTTGCCCTCTGCCTGGCAGTGACCCAGCGCCAGTGGACCCCCTCTATCCAGTGCTCCTGCTCCAACCGTCTGCGCAGAGTGCGTTCACTGCAGCCCAGGACAGCAGCGGCGGCCCGGGTCTTGAACCAGTCCCGCCTGGCGATAGGGACGGAAATCTTTACGGAGGACATGGAGCCAGCACCCGCGCTCCTGCGATGGGTTGTTGGCATAGGGGTCGAGGTGGGGCTGGCGGAGCGTAAGACACATCATGCGCAAAAGCAAGATGGGTGGAGTTGCGCAGGCTTTAGATTGGGTCTAGGGCAGGAGCACTGAATGACTGGTGAGCTGACGATGGAGGAGGAATTCATCCTGCGTCGCATGAGGGACAGCCTGCATCAAGCATCCCAAGCCGAGCTGCTGGATCTGGTGATCACGGCTCAGGCCAAGATCTTCTCCCTAGCCCACCACTTCCGAGAGGTCGCTGCAGAGGCGGGGATTGCCACGCAAATCGAGATTGTCGACGACTTCGATTGCGGTCTTCCTGATTCAGGGGAGGAGCTAGTACAGGTCTTCGGGGGGAGGCCCAGCACAGAAGACGTGGAGCGCTACGCAGAAGAGCGCATTCAAGCTTTCCAGGCTTTCCACGGCATGGACATTGACTTCAGTGATATCGCCATGGAAGAAGACGGAGACTGGGATCTATGACAACAATTCAAGAGCGCGCCCTTCTCAATACCATCAGGCACGCAGAAGGCACCTGGCGGGATGGGAAGCCCGACGGATACCAGGTGGTGTTCGGGGGAGGCATGGTACCGTCACTGGAGCGGCATCCTGACCGGGTCGTCGCTTCCGGTGGCTACAGGAGTGCCGCTGCGGGTGCCTACCAGATCATGCCGGGTACTTGGCGCCCACTGCAACAGCGCCTAGGGCTCAAGGATTTTGGGCCTCAGTCTCAAGACTTCGCAGCACTTGAGCTGGTCAGGCAGCGTGGCGCCCGGGACCTGATCAACAAAGAAGGCTTCACTCCGGATGTGGCCGCCAAGCTGGCTCCAGAGTGGGCATCGTTCCCGACGATGAAAGGCACGAGCTACTACGGGCAGCCCGTCAAGCAGTATCCAGAGCTCAAGAAGTTCTACGACTCACAGATTGCAGCTCTCTCTAAAGGCGGGGGCGCCCCGGCTCCAGCCCCAGCGACGCCATCCCCTAGTCCACCAGAGAACGACAGCTTTACGCGCACCCTGCTGAAATCCATGCTGGGCGGCGGCGATGACGACACGGCCTCATCTAGGCCGATCACATCATTGAGTGCTCCCCGGAATCGACAGGTCTCACCGTTCACGAGTGCCCTACTGGGCGGCGGTGTTGCTGGAGCCTTTGCTCCACTTGTTGGCGCCATCGCTGGGCTGAACGGGAGAGGCGGAGCAGAGCGCTCCCAGGGCGCCGGGCAAGAAGCCCCCAGGATGGCCGCAGGAGGATTCTTTCCGTCGCTGGTGCAGGCCATCCTGTCGGATTCACCAGAGGCCTCGCCAGTCCCTGCCGCCCCCGCCGCTGCTGCTACTACGGGAGCACCTCCAGCGGTAGCACGCGCCAGTAAAAGGGGCGGGGCGATGGTGAAAATCACAGACCTTGGGAAGATGCTTCAGGGCGCAGGACTCAGGGTGAGAGAGCATCCAGACTTTGGCGGAGTGGGCAAACACTCAGAGAATTCTTTGCACTACATCGGTAAAGCCATCGACGCCACCGATTGGCAGGATCCAGACGAACCCAAAAACTCCTGGCTTCCAAGGAAGACGTGGTACGCGCAACAAGTCCAAAACGCCCTGGCTGGAACCGGAGCTGAAATCTTTGGCCCCCACAATGATCCCAGAGGACACGGAACACATATCCACATAGGCCTCCCAGGCGGGAGCCTCCCGAAGGAGGCTGCTGAGCGGTTGGTGGAATTGCGACACGAATCGATCAAGCGATTCCCATTCCACTGGAAGGGGTAGTTACCGATCGTCCCCGCTGCCGCTGAGCACGCCCCTATGTTGCCGGTTGGCCAGTTTGTCTAGGTTGTTGGCGGCGACATCCCCGAGGTCGATGTCCAGCTCATTGGCCAACTGCGCCACGTACCAAAGCACGTCACCCAATTCAAGAGTGATGGCCGTGATGGCGGCGCCATCAAAGTGGCCCTCCTTGTCACGAATCACCTTTTTGACTTTCTCTGCCACCTCCCCTGATTCACCGCAGAGGCCCAGGGTGGGGTAGATGGGGTTACTGCCGCAGTCGGGATAGATCGCAAACTGGGAGGAGCGAATCTGGTACTCGCGGAGATCCATGGTGAAAGAGAGGTCATGCGTTTCTGCCAGAATAGGTTCGCATTGATTTGGTCCCGGCGCTATGGCATCTACACCTGTTCCTGGCGTCGGAGCACGCCCAGCTGTTGCCGCTGGCTCTGTTGCTGTTCTTGCCATGGCGGCTAGCTTGGCTTTTGGTGCCGTGTATATCTGGGACTGCCGGCGCTCTGGCGGAGAGGTCAAAGCCTGCTGGCAGGACGGTCGCCAAGCTGCGGGGCTGAATTCAGAAGGCGGCCTCATCGCAGGAGCCATCGGCATGGCCAGCTGGGCTCTGGGCTTCAACACGTACAACCCACGTCTTCGGAGGGAAGAGGGCGAAAAAGAAAAGCAATTCTGAAATTCGCCTTGATGGGGTGAAACTGGTACATTTACCGCAGGGCGACAGCCCAGGCATGCACTACGTTCGCCAAGCCCCATGATCTCTACCGGATTGATGTCCATCCTGTGGTTCCTCGGAATCGCAAGCGGGGCCAGCAGTGGCTGGTACTTCTCTCGCCGGAATGGGAGGAGGACAGAGAAAATCCTCAGGGAATTTGGCCCGGCCTACGCCAAGCTGGTAGAGGAAACAGAAGGCATCATCGAGAACGAGCTCGATGGGATGGATTTGCGTATCCAGGAAATCGTCCAGAGACAAGTATCTCTTGCCATGAGCGAGGTACTGGCGGCCATGGCGCAAGCAGAGCAACAGAAAATCGCTTACGCCCAGGCCCAGGCCCAGGCAGAGGAGTTGGCTCGATTGAGAGCAGCCGCGGCATCAAGGTCCCAGCCAGGATTTAGTTCACCCGCTGCTGATATGGGACAGTCCACCGCCCAGGCCATTGCTGAGATGAATGAGCGCATGGCAGGAATACAAGAGAAAATGCGCCGAGCGGGAATGCCGGCCCCAGGGGATCGATGATGAGTGGAACCACCCCTAGACTGGGTTGGTCTCGGGGCCGGTTTACTTGGACAGGAGATATAAGCAGGCCCAGGGGGCGTCAAAGAATGGAGAAGCGCGCAGAGAAGCCTTGACCAGATCCATGCTGGCCTCCGCAAGAAGCCAGACCCGCTCCATCAATAGCGAAAGAGCCGGCTACGAAAGCGGTCCCAAGGGAACCGAGTTTGGCACTGGCGGCAGAGTCAGCGCTGCTCGAGCTGCTGAGCGTCGTTCAGCTGATCGAGTCTTCCAGGAGGAAGGGTCCGGGACTTACGGCGACTCGAAGAGCTTTGGCGGTTCGCCGGAGCCGGAGAGCCGGTCCCGATCCAAGGGTTCAGCACTGACGGTGTCCTGACGAGCGTTGCTTCCAGGTGCCTGTTGCTTACAGCGATCAGCCTGGCCGGTGGGTCTTGCTTGTACTTAGATTCCCAGCTGTACTTGGCTTCCCAGGCTGATTGAAAGACTGCTGCTGGCCTGTCTTCCAGTAGTGGACATGGTGGGTTGTAACGAAACAGGATGCAGCATCCCGTCTGCCATTCGTCATCAGCTTCTGGATCCCACCAACGGAAAACCCGAAACGGGGTGTCATCCAGATCTCCGTACCCGGGAATCGTCATGTGGACGTCATGCAGAGCCTGAGCCAGGAAAGCAATCGATGCGCTGACATCGAGCGGCATCTCTTGCCGAGCTTGCACGCAATCTGGAATGGCATGACGCCAAGAAAGCCATCCATCATGGATGATCGAGCGACTCAAGAGGTACCACCCGTGAGATGGATGGTAGAACTCGTCATCGTCACTTTCTGCCCAGGGTAGGTGTGGCACTGAGATCACTCCGCTCCAGGCAATGCGTCGTCGTAATCACGCCTTAAAGAAGCGCGATAGGAATCCTTCCAGCGGCTTTCTCCGCTCCATTGATCGAGAACAACTCGCCCATGGTGTGACGCTGCTGCATGGAACCTGGCCAGGGACGAATTGAACGCAGTGGAGGGGAACGCATTAGGGAGGTAGACGATCGGGGACCAGTCCGCTGGCGGTACACGAACGGCCTCCTCCAGTTCGTCGTCCCAGAACTGGGGAGCGAGCCTGCTGAACGGGAAGCAAACTGGAAAGTCCCAAATCCAGGGACATCGCGTAATGACCTCGTTGGAGCCGGGCCAGAGGATGGCCTCCCAGATGTGGCCAGCTCGGTATTCCTTCAGAAGCTTGTTGGCCATGGCCTTGCCAAGGGGCACCCCACTGGGAACTCCCAGGAAGACACGCTTGCTTCCCGATGGACTCCAGTGGCGCCCTGCTGCAACATCAATGTGGGGCGATCGATCCAGATAGCGAGCGGCCTGGACGACATGGTTCACCTCCGCGGTGCTGTAGGGATCAAGATCGATCCCACCCATGGTGCTTCTAGCAATCTCAATAACAGCCCTTGGTGGTATCAACTCACGCCGGGGCTGCTGACTCATGGCTGGGGATCCATCACTGGAAGAGTTCCATCCAGTTCGCCCATGATGCGCCGAATCGTCGGACGGTGAATTCGGGCATGGGTGCCATGGTTCCAATCGCTTCCATGGCAAAGGCCGTGGATCGCTTCGTAGAGCTCTTTGGGAATAAGGATGTAGCCCTGAAACTCCGTTGTAAACATCTTGGAGCTCATACCGTGAGCTTCTCCTGCAGCTCCTGGATTCCCTTGGCTGGATGATCCCGGGGGATAGGAAGCAAGCTGCTTTGGCTGTTGTCAATCAACATGAGCAGGACCTTCTCCTTGAAGTTGGCAGCTTCGATCTCCTTGATCAGGGATTCGAGCATCTGATGAATGTCGATCTGGTCGAGGCTTTTGGCAACTTTGAGGTCAGCTTGAAAATCATCAATCGTGAGGTAGTAGGCCGCTGAGCCCTTGTTGGCCAAATTGATGCACATGATGCCAGGTCCCTGTTTTTCGTAGAACCGATCAAAATGCTTGATGTGGTCCGCGAGGATCACTTCACAGGCCCTGGTATTGAGGGCGATTTGCTCCTCTGTATCGGCTTTCGTGAGCGTGTCGCCAAGTTCCTGGAAGAAGCTCTTGAGCAGGGTGGCGCGATCGGGTCTTTTCATGGGGCAAGCCGGGCTTTGCCCTGGCGGTTAGCTGAGTACCAATTGGCAATCTCGGGAATCCAATTTCGAATGGCGCCAGTTAGAAGTTCCATAACCCAGCGAATTTCGTACTGAGCATCTGGCTTGAGGCGCACATCAAGCAGGTGCAACCACATACGAGCATTCATGGTCAGGAAAACATTCTGGAGAAAGGCTCCCGGCAAAACTTGCCTGGCGTGCTCCTCTGATATCCCCTGCTTTCTAAGTTCGTAATACTGGTGGCAAGCGTTCTGGTAGACGATGGCCAGCTTGGCGTTGTCATGCTCTCTCCAGAGATATGGGTCTCCTTGGCGATCCCTGTAGGTGCCAGGGGGCCGGAAATGGAAAGCCTCCTGAACCGGGAGCGCACCAGTGGCGACATCAATAAAGCGCTGCCCTGTATATCGATTGGACTGAACATCGAAAGAGGCAATGCGATGCGTCCTTAGTTGAACCATCGTGTCGTGATCCACTTGGAGTAACACCGATAGATGGGCGTGCTCCAGGGGGCCGTAATGGCCGCGATCTCCCTTGAGCAGACGGCGGACAACAATTTCCCCGCAGCGGTCCTCAGGTAAATCGGTATCCCAGACAGGGAATTCCGAGTAATCGTTGTGAAGAGCAAGGTAGATACGCCGCTGCGGCATATCACCTGTAGGTCCTATCACCCACAGCTTGAAGGGGTTTTCTGATTTGGGCGGAACAGGCAAGGGCGCAAGGGCAACCTGCCCGTCTGGGGTGGTTTCCATGAGCCACTCTGGGGTAGGCGCTGCAGTCATGAGGAAGTGGATAGAGAGTCAACTGTTGGGGATTGTTCAATCAGGGTTCTCAAGCGGCCCAACTGGACATATCGATGCTGTTTCATTGCGGCCAATGATCGGAGAACTGCATCAGCAGAGTCAGCGTCCTCAGCCAAGGCCGCTTGGGCAGCCCTGGCATGACAGATGCACATATGGTTGATAGTCCAATAAACAAGGTCAGCTAGACCTTCGCTTTCCGGAGGTTGCCCTCCTGCGATCATTTCCGCCACAGCAGCGGCATCTGCGGCGGAAAGTGCAATGTGAGACTCTACAAGCATTGCCTTGATTTCAGCCTTGGCTTCAGGGCTGCTGTCGTGGCAAGTGGGGAGGGCTGATGAATTGACGATCCGCCTCCCCCAAGAAAGAGACAGTTCGTAAGCATAAGCACGCGCTTCTTGGGCTAGGTCCCATTTCTCGCCTGCGCAAAGGACCTCAAGGCCAGCAATGACAGGCTCGAGCGCACAATCACGTTGCATATCTCTGTCAGCAGGCGAATCCAGTTTTGATAGGCAAGCGATCTCCGCGGAGAGGAACTGCCAGAGGACCAGGGAAAGGTCCTTCCCCTTGGAGAGAGCGCAAAACTCAGTAAATGAGTCGAGATCTTCAGGAGGAAATGCTTCGGGAGGCCCAAAGAAAATGGACAGAGCAATACTTGCAACCGGCCCTGGCAGGCACGATGAAAAGTGGTGAGTCAACTCGGCCGGGCGGTGGGCCATCCCTTCGAATGCGTGTTTTGTGGACATTGAAGACCGCGGGGGTGAGGCCCGGATGATTCACATGGCACAACGTACTCTAAAGCGCGCAATCGTGCAAGCTATGTCTTGCAGTCTTAATCACTCGGACTCCAGGGGTCCTTCCACTCTCTGCCTGATCCATTCGGCATTGGCTCGCTCAAGCCTGGCGAATGCGGCTGGAGAACAGTCACGAGCAGCCTCGATGTAGGACTGGGTGTCAGAAATCAGGACAGAAGCGGCAGGGAATAGTTTGATCGTGGCCAATTTCCTGTTGGCGTAAAAGTGTGGGACCCCTTGCACTCGAATATGCAACGGGTTGCAACAGAAGGGATTTTCGCAGATGTTCTTAACCGGCAGCCTTCCGATGTCGCCCCATGTGAACCAAGTGGCCACTCGAGGCGCAGAGTATTGACGGCCTCCACCCCAATGCCTCTTCAGGCGGAAGTAGGTGGAGCTGCCGTCTTTGTAATAGGAGCCCTGCCAGTCCCAGCACTCCATTGGGTCGCTGATGTCCACGAGAGACCAGAACTCAAGAAATCTCTTGCGGAACTGTGGATGAATCCGTGGCAGGCTTAGCTCTACTCGTCCCTCAGTGAGAGCCCCAATGCAGCGGACGCAAGCGTGGCTGTCGTCGTAGCGGGGAATCTGACCGTCCAGGGATCCATGGGAGTGATCCAGGAATGGACACAGTGGACCTTGGATGATCCTGCTGTGAAGATCGTTAGGAATTTTCCAGCGTGGCATGGTGTTGCAGTCGGGAGACAGCGTGCATGGAGGGAGACTTGAGCCCGTCCCAAATGACATGGGCGTAATTCACGCAAACGCCTGATTTGCCATGCATGGAGACGGTGGCAACGATCCTGCCAATTCGCCGGCCGAAGCGCTTGCCCTTCTCTAAAGAAGAAGGCGCAAGATGGCCGCCTGGGTTCGGGCGTTCGATGACCCTGTCGCCTTCAGCAAAAACACTTCCTTTAGTCATTTGGCATCATCCGATGGAATCATTGGGTAGCCCTTTGGAGGCTTGAAAGACCCGCCAAGACTCTCT
The DNA here is from genome assembly GCA_044234625.1 of Pirellulales bacterium. Lineage (GTDB taxonomy): Bacteria > Planctomycetota > Planctomycetia > Pirellulales > UBA1268 > CACORA01. The sequence continues at coordinate 8,493 of JBIIIP010000176.1, forward strand.
AGCTGTTTCTCCTGCGGGAGAGGTTCAAAGTCGGTCAGTCGCCATGTTCGCGGTTTGCCATCGGTGCATCCTTCTGGGATGACATCGATTACCGCAATGCCAGACTCCATGCGCTCTGCCCCTGTAACAATTGCAAGGCGCCCTCGCCCATCAAGGTTGGTCCGTCGAACTCTTTGGTGCATGGGATGGTTCGAGTTGGTGTTCACCACAGATTTCATAGTGCGCGCCAAAGATAGCGTCGAACTGTTCTCTAACCAAGAGGACACCTGCTTCTGCGGCCATTGAGCGAATTAGTCGACGAGCATCTTCCCGTGATGCGGGGATTTGATAGTCAGGCTCAACAATCACCGACACCCCTGCAGCAATTAACAGAGATGCGTCGTGGCATGAATTGAGCATGGGCCAGCAATACACGGTGCTGCCTCGCAGAGAGGTCCCATGCAAGGCCGCGTGAGAAACCAGGGCTGCTTCCGCACCGAGGTGCATGCCATCCCAACAGGCGAAATCCGCCTCCCTGGCAGCTGAATTGTTGACACAAGGAGGAAAGCCATCAACGGCTGCGGCAATGATTTGCCCATCTCTTCTGGCTAGAGCAGAGGATGCCCTAGTCCGGCGCCGAGTTGCTGAAAGACCAATCAGGTCTCGAGCCATTCGAAGCCAGAACTGATTGGCATTCGTGGACTCAGGAGGAAAGGCGGCCCCGGGCAGCCTCACGTCCAATTGAAAATCAGGCATCATGAGGCCTTCGTGATGGATGGAGCGTCCGTCGCGCACGATTCATGTTCGATCAAGGCAAGAGCAAGGTCCTTAGCAAGGTCCTCAGCAAGGGTATCCATGTTTAGGGTTTGGCGATACATCCCTTTGGTGTAGATGGTGTATCCCCGGGGAATGGAATAGAGATGATTAGCCTTTCCAAGAACAGAAGCCACAGAAGGGCAGGTCTGATGCACTTCCTTCAGCAAAAAATTGATCGTGGCCTCCAGGTCATCCAGGGAGCCATCATTGACAATCCGGAGATTGAATCGAGGGTAATTTCTTAGGCGCCCTTCACTTGCATGAAAGCGGGATCGCCAGCGCCTAGGGATGAGGCGAGACGCCCAGCTGAGCCACTCCGGCAGTGGGTAATGACGAGGTGTCCCAGGGCGGACGATCTCCCAAAGCTGACCGCCCAGCCGGAGGATTGTGTCGGCTTCATCCGGAAAACGGACATCATCCGCGACAACCCGCAAGTCGGCCAACTCCGGGAAATGAACCCCGGTCATGGGATGGTATCGAGCGTTGAGGTAGATCTGGTACGTGTTCTCCCAACAAAGAAGCCAAAGTCGGCGATTGATCTTCTTTCGCCCCCAGTCGGTGCCAAGGGTCTGGAGGATATGACGCCCCGTGACACCAAGTTCTGGAATGACTTTTGCCTTGTTCTCATAGAGATACTCCTCTGCATCTGCAGGCAGAACACCAGCATTGATCAAAACGCCCAAGGCGCACTCCTTGACAGGACCGGCAAATGGCTCACAGATGAAACCGTGGTAGATATCCAGAATTTCAGCAATAGCACTTTTGCCGGATCCGGGCGCGTGAGACACCAGGCCGATAAGAGACGGCTTGGTATAAGTTGGATGGCTGAACTGGTTCGTGGTCATCATCACTCCTGAAATGAAATGTTTACAGTTATCTTGTATGCCCTGCTGCTCGAAAGACCTGCCTCGGTTTCCTGTTCCTCTTCGGGATCTCTTAGCGGCTCTTCGCTTGCGTTGATACTGAATCCGTGGCCCAGCAAGTCCTCGATATCTGAAACCTTTTTCGGTTCCGTGTATGGCATGAAAGGGGTCCCTAATTGGACGTCATGCCATTTCCTGTAAGCCCAGTAACCCTTGGGGTTACCCCTTGTGCCCTGCCGGTGCACCATGACGTCGCCATCACCGTCCCCGTCCTCTTCGGTTGGCGCTCGATGAGTAATCCAGCTCATTGGTCCACCTCGTGCCAATGGCCGCACCATTCGCCAACCTCTACCTGCGGCCATAGCGGCTCAAAAGTTTCTGTCGCGAAGTTCCAAGCCTGATGCGGTGGGTGGACACGGCAGGAGACCTTCCAAGCCCTGCCCCTGTCAGAGGGTCTTGCGTAGTAGCAGTTGCGGCAGCTCTGCTCTTTCGACGGCACACGAGTAAAAGGCTCGGGAGTATTTAGCGGTTCTTCGCTTGCGTTGACTCCGAGGTTGGTTTCCTGTTCCTCTTCGAGATCATTTAGTGGTTCTTCGCTTGCGTTGACTCCGAGGTTGATTGAACTTTTTGCAATGATGCCGTCAATCACTCGTCTTGTCTCGTCAACGCCAATTGGCCCGCGCTCATAAGGATCAGGTTCTGGTAAGAAGTACCCATTGCCTCTGAGGATCCATCGAAAACGGATGGCGTCAGCGGCGTCGCTTCTGTCAAGCGAGTCAGCTGCTGTCGGGTGTTGATTGTCCAAAGTTCTAGTCCTCCTGATAAATGTTGTTATGAATCTGACCAAAGCATGCATGCAAGCTCCTTGTGCTGGGCTGGCATGTCCTCCGGTCCCTCCCAAATCGCCTCACTGGTGGAGAGGCCGTCGGCCTCCCTCATGCGCGTTGCTGTCCACTGTTCAATGCTCCATTCAGTATTGGCCTGCGTGCACATCAGCCGTGCCTTGGGGGCGTTGGTGGCGTAGGCAATGACATGAAAATCCAAGTTCCGAGGGGAACAGGAATAAGCCCTGAGTCGCCGTTGGGCGATCGATAGCCGGCTGCGACCAGGCTTCGTGTGGCTCGCTTTGGTTGCTTTGGCCATGATCAACCCTCCACGTCGGCGCCGGAGCCAACAGCTTGAACGGCAATGCTTTCGACGACGTTGGGCTTCCAGCCGGACTCCCAGATCTCCCTGGCGCGAGTCATGAGTTGGTCACGGGTGAGGAACCCCCACCGCTTAGCGATAGATCTGAGGCGATCAAGGAGATCTCCCGAGAGGAGAGAGCCCTCGTAACGCAGGACAAGACGGGCTGCATGAGCGATGTCGGCCTCACAAGGAGTGCCCACTTGTTCAAGGGAGAGGACGATCTGCCTGTCGATGCCGTCCATTGGATGGCCGCCCGAGGCTGTGGTTCCAGCAGGATTCATGGGGTGAAGGTCTGGCGTGCGGATTGTAAGCCTTCTGACGCAGATGGGCAATGGTTTGGTATGTAAAGAGCCGGCGGGGTGCCTATCAGGAGGCTTCCCAGAATTTGGAAAAGTACATGTTGATACAGTGCCGCGAGTGCCTTCGAGCTTGACACGGGCAAAACGACTGGGGCGGAAGGAGTTTGACGAGGTGTGTCAAGGTCGTCAAGCTTTTCCTATACCTTCCTAGGGAAATTCCCTTATTCCAGGAAATCCCTTGTCAGCACTGTCTTGTCAAGGATAGCAAGAATTCAAAGAGCTAGGCAAGGACAAAAGCTTGACACCAAGGGGAACCCAGCAAGAGAGACCTTGGAATTTATTTTTCCCAGAAAAGGTTTGGAGAAAGCTTGACACAGCCAACACCGCAGCTTAAACCCCTTGCCACAACAGGCGTTTCCCCGTGTCAAACCCCTTGACACACAGGCGGCAAGTGGGGACATTCCGGGCGGTAGTCCAGCGAGTCTCACCCGCAAGCAAGAAAAAGTCCCGCAAGACGCGTCTGGCAGGGTGCAACACAGATAGTCGCAGGGGCTACCAGTCGAGCGGAATGTCGCTCTTCTCAGAGGGCTCCGCCTCCGTGTTGGGATCGTCAGGGTCGCCCTCCATCCAGTAGTTCTGAGGATTCCGTTTGCCTGGAGGTCTGATCCGGACCTTTCGCAGGCCCAGCCTCTTGAGGACATCACCGATCGGCTGCCTCACTCTGTGGAAGTCTTTTTCCTCGATGCTCAAGTGCTTGCAGATATCAGCCATCAAGTAGGCGGGTCGCCCCACATGGATCGTGCTGGGATGGAGCTGCAGGACCCTGGAGACGGCATCCATCAATGGGTCGTCCACCATGAAGTTGGTCATGTACTCCTCCACCTGGCTGATCTCGTCAGAGCTGAAGCCATGGGGCTCGCCATCGAGGTAAGCCTTTCGAGCAGCAGACCAGATGGCGTCCCGATCGGTCTTGACCTTGTCGAGGTCGATGATCAGGTTCTTCTCGCTGCGAGGTGCGAGGACCTTGCCGGTGACGCGGATGGGAAGAAACCTCCGATTTCCGGTGGGATCCAGCATGAAGCTGTCATGGTTGGTGTTGCCCGCCAGGACGAAGGACCTGGGATAGGACCTTTCGTTTTGGTATTTGGGAGCGGACCTGTCGGTGGCTACTGAGACGAGGTTCTTGAGTTCTTCGACGTAGCGGCGCTCAAAGAAGCGGTCGCATTCATCGAGAAGGACAACCCAGCCTGCATGCAAGACGTGGGGCCTGTCCTTGAGGTAGCCGATCCCCTGCTGCACGGTGGCGCACATGGGGTAGCGATTGAGGTGGTCCGGCGGGGTGAGGTATTGGAAGAAAAAGGACTTGCCCTTGTTCTGGTCACCGATGAGGATCATCATCCAGCTGTGCTCGCAGCCAGGTTCAGTGGCCCGTGCAATGGCGCCAATCAGGAATCGCTGCAGGATGACATTGGCTAGCAAGCGGCCATCGGGGAGTCGGGGGTTGAGGATCTCGTCGTAGGACACCCCGAGGAGTTCTTCTGCGATGGTGTCCCAGTAGGGAGCAGGTGCAGTGGCAGCGCAGGATTCCAGGTAGTCAGTGACTGGGTTGTAGCGCCGCTCCCATGCCTCCACCTGGAGGATGTCGTGAACGCCACCTTTGGGATAGAGGTCTCCCTTGCGCCCTCTGGAGATACGGGTGTAGACGGTGGAGGGGTCGGGAACTTCGGTGATGCCGTCCTTGCCGTCGTATTCGATGGTCTGGGTCAGGACGTTCAGTCGCAGGCCTGGGTAGAAGATGCGGATGCGATCCAGGATCTCGTCAGCGGCTCCACCTGCTGATTTGTCTTTGCTACCTGTGGGGCGGCCTCGGCCTCTTTTGGGCGGAGGGGTGACGGGGTCTGGACTGACGTCGCCGTAACTGATGGTTTCGAAATCGTCATCGAGCTGTGATTCGATTCCTGCGTCATCAAAGGGCGGCGGCTCGGGCATGGGTAGATCGCTGTCTGCAGGTGCGGGACTGGAGGAGTAGGAGGCGCCCCATTCCAGGAGGGATGGGGTGGAGGCTCCAAGGACGGGATCATCTGGGTCGATCTCGTGGAGACCCAGGAAATCCTGGTGGGAGTAGCCAGCTACTCCTGGGATGCCGGCATCGCTGTATTCACTGCGGAGATGATCAGGCAGGTGCTTGCGCCAGCTGGGGTCCTGCTCTCCCGCCAGGAAGAAGAGAGTCGCCAAGGTGGTGTTGCCAGAGAAGCCGCGGAAGAAGCGCTCGCTGGTTTGCCGGCGATTCTTGCCCTGGCCGTGGTGACCGCGGGAGGCCCAATCGGACCAGGCCCCATAAAGAGCGTCACCAACGGATGCCGCCGCTGCTGTGATGCGGATGAAGAGATGCCGCTCGCCATCAGCGGTGGGATTGATGACGTTCTGCAGAACCCATTCCGCCTGGGCAATGGAGATGGGATCTGCCTCCTCTGTAGCCTGCCGGCGACGCTTGAGGTCCTCTTGCAGTTGTTCCCGTGCTGCATTGATGACAGCTTCCGGGAGTGTAGCTTCTGGGTGGAGGAGTTTTTGGGTACCGCCGGAGTAGCTATAGAAGATGCGGCAGGGGTCTGAGCAACTCTTGTCGCTGCCAAGGGTGCTGATCAGCTGGGTGACGACTGCCTTGTAGAGCTCGGGGTCGTCGATGCGGCAAGGGAGACGGAAGACCACCCGGAAGCGATTGGCTCCGGGCTGAGGCTGATGACTGGCGGTTGTGTAATAGAGGAGAGCGGAGGCAGCGAGCTTATGGGACAGGAAGTCCTCCAGGTCCATACCGTAGTCGATGTCGACGACCGCTAGATCCGCGTACTTGAAGGCGGACGTGGTGCGGTGGGTTGAGCTCATGGCAGCAGCAATCCAGCCAGTGCCCGCCCGGATCAATTGGAGGAGGCCGTCGCTATCGACTGTTCGCTGCTGCCAGTTACTGCCGTACTCCTCACGCCAGGCTGGCTTGTCGTGGATTGCCGGGTTGAGTGAGATCGGGAAGGATGGCGGCATTCGGCCGAGGGGGACTGGAGGGTCTTAGGGCTGCTTAGCTAGTCTGGCGCTTTGCGTGCCCTGTCTTGCGGCACAGGCGCGAAGCCTACTGGGGATCGGGGAAGTTCGCCAGATGTGGTTTATTAAATCTTGCATAAGGGATTCGATGTGCAAAAGTTTAAGCAGGACTATCTCAAAAGCGCAGCCCGACTGGGCGTGAGCGATTGACAGGTGCTACTGTCCGATCTCGCTCAATACGCAAGGTAGGACCCAGTGCCGGCAAGACGAAGCTCAATCAAGGATAACGACTCCACCTATTACGAGCGATTCGCCGCAGCACTCCGTCAAGTGATGGCAAGACACGAATGGAGCGAGAGGCGTCTTGCATCGGAACTGGGTATCACGATAGGAACGACTCAGAAGTACTTTCGTGCAGGGGTGCACCCATTGCGGGTTTCGACTGGGATCAACAAGCGCCTCTCAGTACTGATGGGGATCACGCTGGACGCGCTGGTCGCGTACTACGAAACAGGAGTCTACGAAAGCGATATCTCGTTCGAGGATGTCGTGTCGTGGATTCGCTCCAGTGCAGGTGCAGGGCACATCTCGGGAATGTTGGAGGCCATGACGACAGCGAGCCAGAGGAGTATCCCGGCTGCGGCTCTCCCACCGGCAGAAGAGAAGCCGCTTTACTCGTGGCCCAGGGAGGAGCTTGTAGCCGCGGAGGTGCCCGAGTGGCTACAGGAGAAGATGGGATTGACGACCGAGGCGCTGGACCTGCTCGAGAGGGAGGGGACGTTCAGCGATGAGTTGGTTGCTGCGTTCGCGGTGGCTACCAACCTGGAGGAGGAGGCCGTCCGAGAAGCATTCACCAACAGGGAGGCGGTTGCCTAGGCGGGCAGGATGCATGCTATGGTAATCACGTTCCTTCGATTGAAGGGTCGAAGGAACCTCTTGGTGTGACCGGGGTGAGCCGGACATTACGACTAGAGGGTAAGTGGGATTCAGAGCTCTCCGTGGTAGGGGAGCTTTTTTTTGGCAAGAAGGGGCCAGAAGCTGCACTTCGTTAGGATTAAAGGCAGCAGGTACAGGCGTCTTCCAATATGAGCCGACCAAGGCGGATGGCTGCTGACGATAACGTCCGAGATGCAATAGCTGCGATCTTGGCCCTTAGCGCTGGGATCCCCGCGGCTGGGGCTGCGCTGGACGTGGCGACAGGTGATCCCACCTCCACGAACTCCGGCGAGATTCCAATGAACGCTGGACTAGCCCTCATGGGACTTGGCGGCGCCGTCCTAGGGGGAGATGTAGCCGCAAGGATTAGTCCCCACGGCGAAACGCGATTGGCGCGTGAGCTGCTGCCAATTGCCATTAGAAGAGAGTTGCTGGCCCTGGAAGCTCGTCATAAGAAGATTGACACTCCGAGCGATATTCAGAAGTTGGCCAATACACGCAGGGCGCTGGATCGGATGGAACAAGGGGTAGAGCAAAGAATGCAAGCCCAGGTCGACGAGAGGAGGAGCCAGGGCCATGATCGTCCCGGCATCCTGTACCCGCCCGGCTCAGAGGGACTCAGGAAATTCCGCCGGAACGGAGTGAATGGGCTGATTGCCGGCGCTGGACTTGGAGGAGCGCTGGGAAGTCTTTACGCCCTGAGCGCGATGGAGGACAGGCCATGAAACCTGCTCGCATGGCTGGCACGTTGCTCGGCGTCGGAGCGGCAGGCGCTGGCGGCTATGGATTGAATGAATTGATCAGGTACCTGGAGGAGCAGCGCACGCCCATGCATTCCCAGGAAATGACACAGGCCGATCACGCCAAGAACAACATAGGAGGCATGCGAGAGAAATACAGCAAGCTTGCCGTAGAGGAGCTCGCCCTGTTTGAAGGTCTCAGGCAGGGAATGATGGCCGGAGAAATCAGTGGAGAAGAGATCAACACCCTGGCACTCAACGGAGATCTACCACCGCGGGTCATGAATCTACTGACAGATGTACATGACTGGGGTCGGGTCCAGCCCTACCCATTCGACAACGAGTCCGTGATGGAGGCCATGCAAGGGCCAGAAGCTGCACTTCGTTAGGATTAAAGCCAGCAGGCGTAGCAAGGCAGCCATGGATCAACGGCCAGCGGCTGTAAAGATCATTGAGTTTTTCACCGATACACCACTAGGGGAAGAGATCCTAGAGGGTGGCGGAGGAGGGCTGATTGCTGGTCTATCCCAGGTAGGCACAGATAAATCGCCGGGCCAGATCGCCCTGGAGACAGCGACAGCCATGCTTGGTGGTATTGCCTTGGGCAAAGCAGGAAGGGGCATCGGAGCAAAGCTAGGGAAACGCATTCACAAAGGAGAGCTCCAGAATCCGACGTTGCAGTTCATTGGCCGAACTTTTGGAAATGAAACCACAGCCAAGGGGTTAAAGCAGAACGCGCTTCTAGGGCGCGAGCTCATCAAAGATGAATTACTCTCTGAGGCCTCAAGCCGCTTAGCTCGTGAGGCAGTCAGCGATCCGGAATTTTTCATGAGCCGCTATGGGATCTCAGCTGAGCAATTCCAGGACTATGCCAGCAGGGTGCAAATGGGACAAAGGGGCGCCGCCGTTGCCAAGACCCTGGAGTCGATGCCTCCCGAGCAGCGCAAGGCAATCAGTGAAACCCTGATGAAAAAACTTGGCCCCTACGAGGAAGTCGAGCAACTGATACGCGGAACAGCCCACAACAATTTTGATGAAAACATTGCCAGGTTTATGGCCAACCGAGAAGCAATAGCCGGCGAGATCGGCAAAGCTGCGGGGGGCCAATACGGAGAGGCGTTGGGCGACATGTTTAGCCGGATCACTAGCGGCCTTGACGCTCCCGTTCAACAGGTCACCGGAGAGCACCTTGGTAAAGCGATTGGCCGATTTGCTGGTGATGAAGTCGGCATCCTTGGAGGGATGGCCGTGGGCTCCCTGCTCGCCCAACAGCTCGGCATGGAAAGCCCGAAGGACAAGAAGATCCGCGAATTGGAAGATAGACTAGCCCGCGGAGGATGAACCACCCATGACACGCAAAGCCGGAGACAAACTTGCCGCCGCCTGCTGGGAGAACTACGAGGCTATTGGCACCAAGGTGAAAGATGGCCGAAAGGTGCCGAATTGTGTGCCCGTGAAGAATGCTTGATGGCCAAGATCTGTGAAGAACAAGCACTGGCAGATCTCTTCATTGGCGCAACTGCGGAGCGATGAGCAAGGGGATAGCCCATCCTCGCTAGCCTGGTCTTGCGCTTAAACCCCAGCGAGACTGAGCCCTTTGTCTCACAGGATTGAAGGATCGGAGTTGGTCTCGAAGCGGGCCACCAAGAACAGTTTCAGGCGAGAGATCATCAACGCGTGGGACGGCTGCTGCAGTTACTGCGGATGCCAGCCCGAGAAGGTCACCCTTGATCATGTCGTTCCCAAGATCAAGGGTGGCACCACGAAGAGATCGAACCTGGTGCCAGCCTGTGCTTCGTGCAATGTCTCAAAGAATCACTGCGACGTTTGGCAGTGGTACACGGAGCAGCCGTTCTACTGCGCCGACAAAGAGCAAGCGATCAGGAGCTGGCTATCGAATGGACCGGTCTAGCGCTGTTCACACTCTTGCGAGTACGACCTTCTCCGGCTGGTGCTGATACTTGCCATCGCGGTCCTCGTAGGTGACATCACAGGGATCCCCCTCGAAGAACAGGAGCTGGCAAACGCCTTCATTGGCGTAGATGCGGCAGTCAGCCCCTGAGGAGTTGCTGAACTCCAGGGTGAGATTGCCCTCCCAGCCGGCCTCGGCGGGAGTTGTGTTGAGAATGATACCTAGGCGGGCGTAAGTGCTCTTGCCCAGGCAGACGACCGTGACATTGGCTGGGACCTTGAGCTTCTCCCGGGCAACCCCGAGTCCATAGGAGTGGGCCGGGAGGATGAAGTAGGTCCCATCGCTGTCTGAGTGCAGGGCAGCAGGCTCCAGGTTGTCGGGGTTGAACCGCTTGGGGTCCATCACCGTGCCGGGGACGTGGCGGAAGATCAGGAACTCCTTGGGCGAGAGACGCAGGTCGTACCCATAGGAGCTGCAGCCGTAGGACAGGACGGGGCACCGCATCGGGCCATACGGCTCAAGGCCGCCGAGGCTCACATACACCTCCCGCACCAGCTCCGGAGTGAACGGTTCGATCATTCCAGCAGAGGCCTGCTGCTTAATCCAGCGGTCGTTCTTCAGCATGGGTTTAGGGCACGTAGCCCATGACGATGCCCAGGGGAACGATGGGGATCCCAATGGCTCGGATCACAACAACGCCGCCCAGGGGGTCGAACGATGAGCCAGCAAGCTTGATGATGTTGCTGACCCAGCCGTAGGAGCCAACGCCCACGATGGCAGCGAAGAGTAGGCCAACACAGATGCTCTGAAGGCGAAGGATGATCAAGGGACCGCGGGCCATGGGGTGAAAGGATGGGGCTTTCATTATGACCGCCACGGCAGGCAATGGCAAGTTACTGGTGCTCGGGGGTGTAAGCACTTATACCCACTGCTGATTCGGTAGAATACCTTTTGACCTGAATGGAGCGAAAGCTTGCACAGGAAAGCAATCAATTGGTCAGGCACAGCACACATCCCCTGGGCGGCGCTGCTGCTTGGGCTGGCGCTAGGGCAGGCCGTTGCTGCAAATGCAGCACCCGAGGGGCACATGGTGCAGACACTGCGTTACGGGGACAGGCGCCACTGCGTCAATGCTGGCGATCTATACGCCCCGGATCGATGGAAGCTGTGGCTGATTTGGGCTCCCAGGAGGGATTGCCAGGAAACGCCTGTAAATCTTGTCGCGCATCGCGGGGTTATTGGCGTTCGGTATCCCCTCCAGTGAACGTCCCGGAACGTAAGGAGTGTCCACCTTGAAGCTAGGCCCCCCCGCAATGGCGTCTTGCAGGAGGGGCGCCACTTCAGGGCTGAATGCCATTCGCATGGTTAGCGCCCTAGAGCCCAAGGATTTTGTGCGTACCAACGCCTCAACTCTTCGTTTGTACCGCCGTAGAGTGGCGATTCCTTCTTATCCAGGAGACCCCTAACTGCAGCTTCGTAGACGCCACCACCTGGCTGCGCCCGTCCAGTCTTCAAGTCGTTATAGGCGCCTCTCCGACCATGCGGATGCTGATTAACGGGGTTGCCATAGTTGCCACCAGCGATCTCGTCGTTTTCTCTGCCCATGTACCCGTTGTACTTGGCGGTATCAAATCCAGCGCCTACGCCACCCCTGCCGATGGTTGAGCCGTAGTCGACATCGCCCATGTCTGGCATACCTGCACTCCTCCGCTTGATTTCTTCGAGGTAACGCCTTGGGAATTCACTGAAATTCATGAAGGGGTCAAGAATCCTGTATCCCAATCATAGTGAACTAGGAAGCGAGGGCTAACGCTTCCTTCTCTAGTGCGACCAAGCGCTTGTATTCGGCGACCTTCTGCAGCCACTTGAAGCGGAAACTCCGCAATTCATGGGGGCGCAAGATGAAGGACTGGACGGTCTCTGGAGTCGTGACCAACATGCCACCGAACTCGACATCGATACCAAGGGTCTCTTCGATGGCGATGGAGTAGGCGCCGAGCTGGAGACCGCACTTATTGAATTTCATCCAGCCAGAGAAGTGTGCTCGGTTCTCGTCCTTTGGGAAGTAGCGGCAATAAGGAGAGACAGAGGATTTGACGTCAGCCAGCCAGGCGACGCCGCCTCTGAGGCCGACGATGTCAGGACATCCGGAGTAGCCGTGCTCGTGGGACCAGATCCTGGAGATGCCATCTTCTCCAGTGCAGAAGTCCCATTCCTTACGGAGTGGCTTTTCAGACCAGAGAAAGCCTTCGTAGCGATCGAGGTGCTGGGCAACACCCTCCCAGTAGGGCAGGAGGTCATCGGGCAGATTGACCTCCTTGCCACGGATGTAGTCTTCGCAGGCGGCGTGGATTGCCGTCCCTCGTTTCGCTGCTGCTTCTCTTGCGCCGGGGTTGTTGAGATTCCAAGCTTGGAGCCGCTGGTTGGCTTTGGCTCCTGCTGTTTTCCCGAGAATGGAAGTTACCGAAGGGTAGACCCGATTGGGGTCATCTCCGGCCCTGTAATGCCGAACCCCGTTGATTTCGAATCGGGTCGGCGCTTGCACATAGGAATTGATTTCCTTGAGTGTAACTAGATCTCATGGGGTGAAATTGCAAGCGGCTGATTCGGAAAGCAGGGTCGTCCAATCGGGAATGGAATCAGCCAGGAGCAGCTATCACAGCAATGGCCCATAGGGCTCGCCGTCTCGGGCATGGAGCCAATCGACGGTCTCGATGTCCCTCCATTCGCCTCCGCGCTGACTCCAGCCCTGAGTCCAGGTGAAGTAGCCCTGGAGCTTTAGGCTCATGACGCCGTTCTCGTCCTCAAAGCGAGCCAGGCGATAGGCGTCGGGCAGGGTTTTGCCACAGCGTGCAGCGACAACGCCTGCGCCAATGTCAATCTGCTTGAGGGGAGCTTGGGAGTCTTCAGGTCCAGCAAGCGAAATCGTCATGGTGTTTCAGGGGTAGGTGAACTGGGTACCGGCAGGGCCCAGATGGGGAGCCAGTAGGTGAATGGGTCGCCTGCGTTCATCTTGATGAATTTGAGCTGGCACAAATCCCACCAAAAAGCCTGTGGGTTCCACGCCCAGCATCTCCCCTTTTCATCACAATCCTCCGCCCCCGGCAGCCGCTCTGAAACGGGAATGGGCTTGCGTTCAGCATCCATCTTCCAGGCTTGATGATCGCAGCCCGCCATGATTGCATTTGCGAACCAGCTGATCATCACATCCTCTCGTGATGCCATCTCAGGGCAAATCAGACAAAAGGCTTTAGCCCACAGAGCAGCGTCCGTTGTGCGATCCCAGCGAGTGCCTTCGTCGTCAGTGACGTGATCAGCCACGCCAGGCTCGGGGGTGGGCACCGGCTCGATGACGGGGTGGCCCCAGCGGGCAAGGATGGCGCGGGCTCTGTTTTCAAAAATTTCAAGCTCTTCGGCGCTATAGACACCTAATCGGAAACTTGCGGCTGCATGAACAAGTTTTTCTAGTGCATCTCTGCGCCAAAAATCCTCGCTGTAGTTTGTCGGCCCCGCACTCCTCCACCACGAAGCTGGCGGCTGGGCCAGGGATGTGGCGTTGAGCGCAGCGATCACATCTTCTATGGGCTGCATCACGCCGTCCTTCAGGATGGCAGCACCGTCCCCGCAGATGCCCTCGGTCCAGACGGGGCGATGCTCCGACACGGGCTGGTCGGGCTGGGACGGAGGTTCGCCTTTTATTTCGCCGCAGTCGCAGTATTCAGGACCTTGCTCGCACGGGCCCCCGCACTCTGCAATAGTGACTGGGCAGTAGCGATAGACCAACTCAAGCCCCTGCGGCTCCGGCTTAGCCAGTTCGGCGCGGGTGCGGTCTAGCAGGTCTTGCTCTGGATCTTCCTCCCCCCAGCCGCATTCAAGATCTTTCCGACCTTGCAGATAGTTGGCCAGTTCAGCGCACAGCTCTTTCCAATTAGCCATTTTCCAGATCCTCGGTTGCGATAGTAGACAACTGCTGGAGCAGGGTGGCGGCGCGTTCGCGCTCCGACAGTAATGGAATGGATTGCCAGTCCCGCAGTCGCCTGACCAGCTCTTCCACCTCTCCCTCCCCCAGCTCCGGCTTGATGGCGGGGTGGGCGAGGATGGCACGGGCGACCACTCCGAAATCTGACTCGTGAAGAATTCTGCTGGCGCCCACCTGCGGCTCCACCGAGGCGTAAGCCCTGATCGTCGCTACGATCTCTCCCCCTGGGCCATGGATCGACCCTCCCCCCTCCGGATCGGGCTTGGCCAGGGCGGCATCAGCCTTAGCAATCACCGGGTCGGCTGTCGAGATGTGCTTAGTGCCGTCTTCGTGGTAAACCACACGGATAGCGTTTTCAAGAGCCTCTAGCAGCTCAGCGCACAGCGCTTTCCAATCAGTCATGGCTTTGTTTCCAGTCGTTTATGGTTGGAACAATGACGCGGTTGAGAGAGGCCACAGCGCCCTCCAGTTCGGAAGCCCCAGTAGAGGGGTCTTGCAGTTCATTCCAAGTGTTAATACCCGGTCGCTGTACAGCACCGTTGTTTCTGATGTCGGCCCAGCTCCAAGATTCGGCACCGTCTACATGAAGAAGAAACTGGATTTCACTAGCTGGCAGCTCGGGATGGTTGGTTGCTCGCAGGATTTGTTGAACAGCGTCTGCGATCTCACGCTTTTGCTTGACTGAAAACATCAGCTGTGGTCTCCTTTGGTGTTGGCGAATGGATAGGCCTCCAGCTCGGCGGCGATGGCGCTTATCTTCCGAAGCATCCTGATCCGCTCAGTAAGAACCGCAACCCCAAGATCGCTACTCATGGGGGCTGGCTTGTCTTGCGCGAGTTGCTCTTCCAGGGCGAGAAGGGCTTCGGCAATAAAGCATACCTCAGGGCACTTAGGGCCTTCATGATCGGCCCGCATGTGATAAGCATCTAGTACCGCTTGCGCGGCGGAGGAGAGTTCAGTTTCAACGGTCATGGGTTGGAGATGAATTGTTGGAATGGGTGATCAGCCGTGGCAAAACCGGTCTGGCTGCCATACAACTTCAGATCTGCGATTTGCATCATGTTGCCATCCGCTCTGAGGGTTGGAAACACCAGGCGGTATGTGGTCAGTGCTGACAGCCCATCAAGGGAGACGGCTGGAGCTTCTGTCAGTCGCGCAGTGGGCAACTGCAGGCCGCCTGAGATCAGAAGATCCCAGGATCCATTTCTCTGCCCATAGATCTGGTAAGAGGCAGGATCCCTGCCGGGCATGTCATTTGCTGTGGTTACCCTGAACCCAGTGAGTTGGGTCTCTCTTAAATATGAGAACTCAACACCTGACCGAGTCCCCCCGATGTTCAGGTACTTGGTGAGGGGATCACTGTCAAACGCATTCCCCACCTGCTCGAATCTGGGAGAGTCACTAAAACCGTCGAGATCCATCGCAGTGGTTCTTGATGGTGCGGGAAGAAGCCCTGGTGCTGGCGCTGGTGCCGGCGATGGCGGAACTGGCTCAGGGGCTGGTGTTGGCGGCGCTGGTGCCGGTGGTGCAGGAGCAGGTGGCGCTGGAGTGGGAGCCGGCGAGTGGCCGTAGAGCCGTAGATCTGCGATTTGCATCATGCTGCCCTCCAGCTTCAAAGTCGGGAAGATCACCCGATAGCTCGTCAGAATTGGCAGCTCTGGCAATGCAATGCTGTTGCCAGCAGTAAGACGCGCCGCTGGCAGTTGCAAAGCACCTGAGGTGAGGAGCTGCCAGGATCCGCTCTGGAATCCATAGATCTGATACGAGGACGGATCCCTGCCAGGTGTGTCATTCGCCGTGGACAGGGAGAAAGAACCCAGACGTGTTGGGCTTGCAAAGCGCAGCTCAACGCCTGAGTTGGCTCCACCGATGTTCAGATACTTGGTGTTCACATTGCCATCAAAGGCGTTGGCCACCTGCTCGAACACCGGGGAAGCAGTGAATCCATCCAGGTCTATTGCGGTGACTGAAACCGGCACCAGTGCTCCCGGTGGAGGTGCTGGTGTTGGAGGTGCTGTTGTTGGAGGTGCTGGAATGGGAGCAGGAGCAGGTGCCGGAGCTGGTGTTGGAGCCGGAGAAGCGCCAGTTGGTGGAGTGTTCAGGAATGCCGCTACATTCAGCCGACCGCCTGTCGCCGTTCTGCCTACCAAAGAGGCTGTCGGAGTGGTACTTGCTAGCAACGCTTCTCGAATCTGTCGAGCACTGGAGTTGGGATGCTTTGCGGCGTAAAGTGCAATCGCTCCCGCAACATGCGGCGCCGCCATAGAACTGCCGCTCAGGGTACTGTAGTTGTTCCCTGGCAGGGTAGAATAAATTCCGGTAGATGGAGCACCCAAGTCTACCGTTGTCCTTCCATAATTAAATTGTTGATTCCCGTCGCTGTCTATTCCTGTTACAGAGATGACGGCTTCGTAACCGGCTCTTTGCAAGGTGCTAATTCCCGATGGGTAGGAGGGGACAACATCGCTGTCCCGACCGGCATTGCCAGAAGCAGCAACGAACAAAATGCCCGCTTGCGCGGCTCTAACCATGGCGTCTTCCATCCAAGGGCCTGTTCCACCTCCCCATGAATTGTTACTGGCCACGATGTTGAGGCCATGACGACGCTTTAGATCCGTCAGGTAATCCAAGGCCCTCTGGACCCCGATGGTCGTTCCGCCGTGATTCCCTATGAACTTGAGGGAGATAATCTTCACGTTGGGGGCCACCCCAACCACACCTTGACCATTGCCACCAACAGCCCCGATGATGCCGGCTACATGGGTGCCGTGGCCATCTTGAGGGCCGTCGTAAATCGTATTGTCGTTTTTATCAAAATCCCAGCCGCGAATATCATCAATGTAGCCGTTTCCATCATTATCAATTCCGTCTCCCTCTACCTCGAAGGGATTGCGCCAGATATTCGCAGCCAAATCTGGGTGGGTAAAATCCACCCCTGTGTCAATAATTCCCACATAAACATCCCTCGATCCCGTGTAGCCCGTTTTCCATGCTGCTTCGGCATTGGAGCCAAAGCCAGGGCCCATGCCCCATAAGTGGCCGTTGGTGAGGGCGGGGTCATTGATGGTGACGCTGCTCGTGAAGAGCTGATCCTGTAGCGGTTTCATGTTGATGCAGTAGCAGGTGGTTCAGTAGGCGGCTTGATATCTCCAGCCACATGCTCCAGGTAGCTGCGCCCGTCTCCGCGTTCCTGGTAAGCGTCAAGCTCTCGCAGCAATCGGCGTGCGTAAGGAATCGCGCCTTTGATCATGAGATCCTCGTAGTCGGCCGCCTTAGCAACAACCGAATCCAATCGGTCACCCAGGATGGGACCAAGGATGGAGGCGTAGACGATCACCATGGGATCAGTCTGGTACGAGCGGAAGCTGCTGCCACTGGAGGTGAAGCCGTCGATTAGGCGGTTCAACTCCGAGAGCTGCTCCAGCTGCTTCTGTTGCAATTGCTTCGTCTCCTGAAGAAGCGTGAGCCCCGAAGTGATCCCCATGCGGATCGCTCGGAGCTCGATCCCTACTAGATCCTTCGGGGGTGTCGGAGAGTCTTTGGACGAGGACGCCATCGAATGCTCGGCAGAATTGGAGTGATGCCCGGTGCACAGGATCGAGCTGTTTCCAGGCCTGATTGACCTGGTTTACACCGTAGCGCTCAATCAGTTGGCGCACATCCGACTTCTGTGCTGCCTCCTGCAGAAGCTGCAGAAGACCTGGGTCTGAGAACGACATACGCGTAATCTCCTGTTGCGGAAGTCATGCCTTCAAGGGGCGCGAAAGAAATGATCAACGCAGTGTCCACCAGCTCACGCAGGCAGGCTTTGTGGGTCCATCCAATAGCAGCCTGGCTGCAACTGGAGGAAGGGGGGAGAGTCAAGAGGATGACCTCCCCCTCCCGGGCTTCGAGAACCGTCGGTGCCGAAGCGACCTGCTCGGCGGCCTCAAGAAGGCTGTACCGGTAAAAAGGAGATTTACCATTGGCGGCGAAGTAGTCGGCGCTGGCTAGGAGCCCAACGCTGGTCGTTGAGTGCGTGACAGGACTGTCATCTTGGAGACTTTGGCTCATAGCAGTTAGCGTGTAACGAGAGTGGGCGCAATGAATGACGACTGGATCGGGCATGGAGATGGAGGCAACCCTTGAAGCCCATTTCCAGTACAGGCAACTGGAGCTTCTTGTTGAGAAGGCAGGGCTCAAGGATCTCAAGGAGCTGTGCCTATTGCTGGGAAAGCACGCACTGGTTGTACAACCAGCTGCCCTCCGGTGGGCAGGGAGGGAGGCGGCGAGGGCCTTATCCCTTGGGATGCGCAATGACGCAGATCCCGGGGAGGCCCTCCTCAAGCAGCTGCAGGAAAACAGCCAGCCGCCCCACGAGTGAGCGGCCGGGCGTTACAAGCAATTACCAGCCACTACCTGCAGCAACAGGAGTGCTTTCGAGTTCCTCGTCAGCACCAAGCACATCTCTTCCACCGGCTGGAATCACAGTGGCATTCAGCTGCGGATCCGCACCTGCAGCCCCTGCTGGGGGACCAGCAAAGGGATCGCCACCCTCGAACATGGCAGGTAGCCAGATCGAGGAGCGAGATGCTTCCCACAGCTTGAATGGGGCATCGCTCTTCGAGACGGCCTTTAGCGTTGGAATCGCCGTGTAGGTGGGCTTGTTGTTTTTTGAAACCTTGGAGATGGTCAGGTAAAAATTCGCAGGCTTACCGTCATCGACCTGGTAGTCCTCGAGGGCGAGGGTCTGCTCGATTGATGTCTGGAGCGAGGGCTGGGTGATCTCAAAGATCACGGGCTCGTCGACTCCTTTCATCAGGGCTGCCCAGCTCAGGAAGTAGAAGGGCTCCGCCTTCTCCTGGCCGTTGAAGGCCATGCCAATGTCAGCGGCGTAGCCCCTTGGGAAGAGGGGGAACAAACGGGGGCGCTTCTCCATCGTGAAGTATTTGTAGCCGGAGATCACATGCCCAGTGGCAGCAGTGCCGCAGAGGCGGATCTCAACTGTCTTTCCCTCCGATAGGGACTTGGCATTGAAGAAGCGGTTACTGGAAAAGCGTTCGTCGGTCGGTTTGTAGTTGGTTGGGAATGGTGATGTCATGAATTGGGTTGGGCTTAGTTCCAGTTGGGATGAATGTCGTGATCGGCCTCAAAGGAGGCCTGGTCATAGCCGACTGCCGCAGTACCCGTGGCGGGATCACTGCTGCCGCCGCGCCCTCTGTGGACTCGGAAGGAGCGAACCTTAACCTCACAGTAGGGCTCATTGGTAGAGGAGGTCATCTGGGAGAACGATCCAGAGACCTCCACCAGTGCACCGATATCCACCCTGGAGAAGCGCTCCTGGGTGGTACCGAATACCCGGCAACCATACCAATCGGTCTGCTCAATCGGGTCTCCTCCCTGCGGATTGGGGAGGTACCGATTCAGAGCCACAGAGCGCCGGGTTGATTTCCCGGCTGGCTTGGGTTCGCTACCGATGCGACCGACAAGAGTGACCTCGTTGAGGTACTGCTCGTCAGTAGCGGGGCAACAGACGAAAGCCGTGATGACAGGCTGGCTGGAGCCTTCCATGAGTAGGACATCGCCAGAGACCAGGATGCGATCACCGACGATCTTCTGTGCAAGGAGCCCAGCTGCGGGCCCATCTTTGAAGGCCCTCACATCCACAAGGACGGGGGTCTGGCCTGAGGGGATCTCCCCAGTGGCGCAGAGAAATTCACGACTGCCGTCTACAACGGACTGGGGATTCCCGGTCAGGACAACGACAGCTGCCGCATAGGTCAAGCGAATTCGGGCAGGGCGCAACCAAGATATCTAAAGTGCGCGAAGTGTCAAGCATTGCCTGATACATCGGGCATTGCACTAAGCGCCGTACTCCAGCAGCCAGTCAGGCAGGGGCGGGATGGGGACTGCCGTCTGGGGCATCAGCATGGCCACAAGAGAAAGATCCTCCCTCTGTAGACGTAGGGGGCCATTGGGATAGGGGGAGACAACCAGTGATTGGGTTGCATCAGCCATAGACCGCATCGCAGAGAGCAGCAGGGGCAGGTCGTATCGGCCAGAGGATCCCAGCTGGATTGGCGCAGAGCCCCAGAACTCGACGGCCCTGGCGATGACAGAGCGAACCGGAGGGAAGGGGACGCTTGTTGTGGCGATGGGGAATGATTTACCGACAGAGTGCGACTGGTAGTACGTGGTCACTGTGGCCAGTCCGTCTTCAATGGCCAGTTCCCTTTCAGCGCTTTTGATCCCCTTGCTGGCGGTCTTGATCTCAGGGGTGGGGAGGAACACCGTTGCGGGTTCATCTGTGACGCCCTTGGGGTCGTAGCCGATGACGACCATGGCCTGGGAATCAGCGAGTGCTGTGACGGTGACGCCCTTGCCGGAGGGGTGCGGTGCTAGCTCAATTCCCTGGCAGGGAGCGAACTTCCCGACGACATCGGCTGCGTGGGAGAAGAGGGAAGAATTGAGGCGAAACATAGATGGATTAGATGAAAGCCACCAAGCGGAGATTGCTAGGCTAAGGGTGGGCCCTGCGTCGTTCGGCCGTGGTGATTGACCAGTGAGTCATTCTGCACGAGCTGTCACGAGCTGGGCTGTTTTCAGGGCACTACCATGTCTCAGCTTCCCGACAAGCCGGAACCAAAGCCCACCTGGCTGCCGATGGAGGCAGTCGTGGTCTGCGTGAACTATGCAGATTTCCTAGCCCACACGTTGCCGCATAACAAAAGCCAGTTCGATCGCATGGTCGTGGTCACGGCACCTGGGGACGAGGAGACCGTGAGCCTTTGCCGTTACTACAACGTTGAATGCGTCGAAACAGATGTGTTCTACAGGAACGGGGACGATTTCAACAAGGGTGCGGGCATCAATGAAGGGCTAGCCAAGCTATCTCTTCGTGGCTGGACAGTCCACATGGATGCAGACATTTACATGCCTCCGCAGACGAGGTCGATTATCGACCGGCTGCAGCTGGATCCACAGAAGGTCTACGGGGTTGACCGACTGATGTGTCCCAGCTATGAGGCGTGGGCTGAATTCATGTGTGCTCCAAAGCCGATCCAGGACAGTTGGGTTTTCATTCACCCAACAGCATTTCCGGTTGGGATTCGCTTGGCCCAGTACATGAGCTACTGGGGTGGATACGAACCGCTGGGATACTTCCAGCTGTGGAATCCACAGAGTTCTGGAATCACCAGGTATCCAACAGAGCATGGAGCGGCAGATCGAACTGACGTGCTGTTCTGTAAGAAGTGGCCAAGAGCCAAACGGGAATTGCTTCCCGAGATTCTCTTGATCCACTTGGAAAGCACTGACGAAATGGGGGCTAATTGGTGGGGGAGGAAAAGTCCCAGGTTTGCCCCACCGGCAAGGAAGCCGAAGCGGTCCTTACTGCGGAGATTCGTCGAGTGGTTCAGGGGTCCCGGGCCGCACGTCACCTGGAGCCATTGAGGCAAGGACCCATTTCCATGGGAGGTTGCGCGCCTGGAGCCCATGATTGGCTTCCAGCAGTTCGTCCATGGTGATCGTTGGCGTCCAGTCAGCAAGGATGGGCGCACCGGTTTCACGATGGACAAGTCTGACCATCCGGAATGACATGACAGCTTCATCAGCTGAACCAGGCTAGGAAGTCTGGAGACCTGCGCTTGATGTGTAAAGCATTGTGCCAGCTGGGTTTCAATAGGATAGAAGGCGATTAGCCGCCTTGCCTTGAGCGACGAACAGGATCGGGAGGACGTCGATTTCTGGTATCAGATTCGACTGAATGCTGTCTCCGCTTTGGTGATGGCAGGTGGTGCTGCGATCTTGTGGATTGGTTACAAGGTGCCACTGCAGTTGGATGCCATCCTCGATAATCAGAAGGAGCAATCAGAGGAGATCGTGCAGATCAAGGTAGACCTCAAATCACACGATCGCCGAATCACCCAGCTGGAGCTGAGGCCGTGACTTGCCAAGGAAACGAGCGCTGCTGCCGCAGGACTGAGAACGCCATACTGATTGGCGGGTTGGTCATTACGGCAGCGACGTTGATTCTGGGTATCACCTTTAGTCGGCACCTACGGGCCTTGGTCACAAGCGGTACTCCGTCGGGATTAGTACGGGTGTTGTCGCCCGCTGCTGAGGCGGCAGGCGCTAATCGCTAGTGATGGGGGTCAGGCATCAATGTCCACCATGACAGGCCAATCGGGCATGCTCGGGTCGTAAGCAGCCTCTAGGGCAGGAAGCAACTGGGCTCTGCTGACTCGGACGGTGCCGCCCTCAACGCCCCAGTCATGAAAGCCATTACCGACTGCGGTGGACTCCAGTATTTCATCAACGGTTGGCACCCGATCTTCTGGGCCAAACATTTCAATAATTAATGCCATGCGGTCAGCGATGCTCATTGCTTTTAATTCCGCTTCGCTTACGGTTGCATTTGGATCTACATATTCTTGCCAAAGATCAAAGTCTTCAGCGAGTTGATCGTATGTGGGCTTGGTCATTTTTGTTGGTAGGTGCGAAACGTTTTTGGTAGTAGGGCTCGAGGATCTTAAGCCACTGCTTGGCTGAGTAGATCCGCCGCGTCTTGAGATTAAGCTCTCGATCCGCTCTTTGGCAGTAGTGGTCAATACGGGCGGCCTCGAGGGAGAGGGCAACGTAGTAGCGCAAGAGGCAGTGGCTAGTGATTTCAATGGAGTCAGACTCCTGATTTGCGCTTGCTTCCATAGCCTGTGAACCCTCCGTTGCGACGACGTATTTTGATGGCCTCTGCGGCGGGGGTGCCAGGGGGTTGGAAGCCGTGGCTCAGGTGGCAGAAGTGGGAGGGTGTCTCAGTCCAGGCGAGGTAGTCCGTCTTGTCAACGGGGAGTCCAAGGGCTTCTGCTTCGTGCTCATAGTTGAGGACGCGAGCAGAGCGAGGGAAGATGCCCTGCTCGATCAGGTGATCGAACTTGCCGCCCCATGATGCCGTGACCCTGAGGTTTTGTGGCAGGGGCAGAAGTCTTGGAGGATTCCCCACCACAAAGAGCGGCAGATTCTTGGTGTAGAAGTAGTGGATCAAGTCAGGAGTTCTCTCCGCGGCGGCAATGATGCCATCACGGAGGGCCACCGAGAAGCAGTCGCCGCCAGTGAACCAGCGGACATGCGTGGTCTTGTGCTGCCTGGAGCGCTCGATACCGCCAAGGAGGATGTCCCTGAGGGCATCTGGAGCGGCATGGCGCACAAGATCGAAATTGCGCCAGCGGCTATTGCGAGCCGTGGGATAACGCTGCTCCGTGCTGACTTCGTAGCAACGAATGATCTGCTGAGGGCCATCCGTAATTTGGCCGGTATTCCGATCGGAAAGCGCAAGGCAGGTTAAGGCGCCAGGGCAGGTGTGCCCAGAGGGAAGTGAGAAGGTCAAGAAGGAATCAGGGAGTTTGCCATTGCCTCGACCGAAGAATGGCAACTCACGGAAGGTGCTGACCTCAAGCGCAGGGGTGGGACGAACAAGGACTGTCATGATCACTTAGCCGATCCAGCAGAGACATCACGCTTGAGCTGCTGCAGCTGGACATCAGCCAGGGCTTGCGCTTTTTCAAGTTCAGACTTGAGGCGTGACAGGGTGTTAGCCAGGGTAAGCGCTTCATCGGTGGTCAAGGGACTGGATTGACCCAGGGAGTCGTAATGCGACTGAAGAGCCAGGAGCTCCCAGTAGAGGAACTCCGCCTGCCTGGGAGTGTGATCCAGGCGGATCATGTAGGGACGTGGATACATGTGATTGGTGGTTGAATGGACAAACGAAAACCCGCCTAGCAAGCAGTGCGCACTGCTGAGAAAGGGCAATAAAAAAGCCGACCCATTGGCCGGCGAGGTGGTGAGTTGCGCGACAGGGGTGGCAGCAGCTTGCGCCCCCGTGGAATTAAAGATTCTGCTCTATCAAGTCAGCGATCTGAAGGAACGAAAAACCGTTGTCATTAACATCGGTCAGATTTTGACTACTTAGGTCATATTCGTGGTCAGCGCAGGAAGGGTCGTCAAGCCTGCAGTCGGGCAAGCTGACGTTGAACTCCCCTGTCAGCGCAAAGTCGGGATCATCAGCAATTATTCCTGCCCACTTGGCAACCTCCCCAGGGAGGAGCGCGTCGCAGCGCAGATAGGTCTGGCCTTTGTCGTCCCACCCTGGCCCACCCTGGTCGCGATCGTAGAGATCGCAGAGGACCCCCAGACAGCAGTAGGTGTCCCCGAAGCGGAGCTGGCCCATGCCCTGCTGGTAGTTACCCGAGCGCAGGGCGTCGACCCAGAGTTTTTTGATGTGTTCGTGCATGAGAATTACCGGCTCAGGGCCGGGAGAAGGGGAGGTAGTGATTGGTTGCCACGGAATCAAAACCGCTGCTCAACAAAGTCAGCGATGTCGTTGAACGAGGCGCCTCTGTCGTTCATTTTGGCTAGCTCGACTTCGTCGGCTGCGCCACGGGTGGGCATCCCTTTGCAATCCAGCGCACCGGCCCATTCCCAGATTTTTCGGGGAGGGTAGTGAACGTGGTCGCCGAGGTAGGACCAGTTTCCGTCACGCTGCTTCCATTCCAACCCGCTCCTGGAATGCAGGTCGCAAAGGACTCCGAGACAGCAGAAGCCGTCTTCGCCGCGAAGCCTGCCTCTACCCTGCTGGTAGCTGCCCGAGCGCAGGGCGTTGATCCAAAGCTGTTTGATGCGTGGATTCACAAGGATTGCCGGCTCAGGGCCGGGGGGAGGTGATGCGGTAAAAGGGGTTTTCGTAGTGATGAATAACTTCCATGGCTTCTTCGACCTCGGCCCTGATCAGGTTCTGAATGTTGGGGCCGATCGCCCCGCATTTGAGTGCCATATCAATAGCAGCAACATGCCTGGCAAGAGCGGCGTAGGCATGAGCCGGGTCTGGTTGGATGATTTCAGGCGTTTCCATGAATAGGCCCGGTTGGGTGATCTCGGTCATTTCGATTCGTGTTGGAAGCGAGGGAAGCGTTTTACCCATCGGGAAGAGCCTCCAGGGCGTGGAGGATGATGTCGCTGTCGCCAGGCAAAGAAGAGCCGCAGCGGGCTCGGTTATGTGCATTTAATGCACATTGCTTCAAGCTCGGCGGCTTGGGGCGTCGGGCGGCGCGGAGATCGTCGGAAATCGCGCAGCCGTAAAGCCGTACCACCGACGAAACGCACGCCTCCAGCTCAGCATCTGCAGCGGCCTGAATCTCTGGCTCGCGCTGGTCCCAGGCCCATCGGGCGGTCTTGACTAGGACTTCGTTTAATCGGTGATTAGCGAGAGTGATCAACGTACACTTGCCGTTCCAGGAGGTGTACTCCGGCTCGGTTATCCACTGCTCAATTAGCTCCTGAGGCGGGCTGCTGGGGTGCTGCTGTGGTTCAGTCATGGGTTTAGGTGTTGAACTCAAAGGTTTTTCCGGATAGTTGGATTAGGCGGTCACCACCAGGAGTTACTCATCGTCAGACTCTTCTGCGATGTCGATCTGTTGCTGAACCCAGTCCCAGTAGCCGAGACGGGTGTCACCCTCAAGGGCTTCGTGGGCCCAGTCACTAGGCGGGAAGGCTGGGTGTTCACCCCAGTGGCCGCCGTAAAGGGAATCCAAATGGATAGTCATTGCGAAATGCGAGAACTGAGTGAATAAGGGAGGGGCTCACCGTGCAGCACAACAAACGTCAGTGGTGGACACAACGCTTCTCGTGCATCACAGGAGGTTCGCGCCAGGATGTGAGCAATTCCGGGCAGGGTGAGATGGCGGCCTGGGATTGATCTGGGCCAGGCCAGGGCAAATCGGTAGGTGGCCAAGTGGTGTGGATCATCAATGAGTTGATCCAGCCGAACTCTCCCCTGAAGAAGTAGGTAGAGATCGGTAGCCAGGAAGCGCAGTGCCGCATGCAAGGCACCCAGGATCAAGGTCATTGTCCAGGGCCTCGTAGTGAAATGCAGCTGCGATGAAGCCCCCGTATTCCGGGTGCTCAGGGAGGGGATCTCCCTCAAGGAGCCAGTCCCGTTCAGGGATCGGCTTTCCGTCGTGGCGGAAGGGTGCATACCAGGTGCCTTCATGGAGGGACCATCCAGCAGAACGTCGCACACGGGCGACAGGGCTCAGAAGTAAGACAAGTCTGTCAAGGATGTTGATCATTGGGATAGGTGGCACAGGCTAGGGTCTGGGAAGGTGACAACGCTCGTCAGCAATCACAACAACGCATGGACCATAGGCCCGCTCGTGTTGTCTTGCAAGCCGTGCGAGGTCTCTGGCAGTGCCATTGGCCTCGAGGAAGGGTTGCTTTTTGTTGGGCTCGTAGATCTTGAGGGTCATGATGAGTCAGAAGGGGTGAGCGGAGGGAAGGAGTGGGATCAGTTGGCGCCGATGCAGGCAGCAGTAGCGGCGAGAGCCGGTGGGGTGGACTGTGCCATCAAACAGGCGACAGCCTTGGCCCAGACGGATGCTTGCATCCGGTCGTGTTCCACACTGCCGTCAGTGCCGCAGTCGTGGGCCAACTCATGGACTAGGACCGATAGGAAGGATTCCATCGATACCAGGGAGCGGCGGGAGACCCTGATTTTTCCAGTGGAGGCGTGATGGGTCCCGAGGATGGTGGGACTAGAGAAGTCGACGATGCTGACGCGCCCGAGCAGGGGTGCCAACTCGAGCGCAAGTCCAGCGCCGCCGACCAATCCCATGCCACGCAGGTAGATCACCTGCTCGCTTTCTGTGAGATCAGCAATGGTGTAGGTCTGAGTGATGGCACCGACCTCGCTCTTTTTGATCTGATCAAGATCAAGGTCGCTGCCCTTGAAGAAATCACAGAGGAGCTTGGAGGAGAGGATTCCCATCCGTCCGTAGTGGCCGGCCTCCTTGTAGTCGGAGGCGGAGTGGACAGGGATGGCGGTGTCGCCATGGGCGTCTCGGAAGAGTTGCCCGACGCAGGCAAGAAGATCCCGATAAGGAGTGGCGAACTCGTAGTAGCAGAGGTCCTGCTTGCCTGAACCCAGGAGATCCAGGACTTGCTGGGCCACGGACTCAGAGCCGATGCTGTCGGTGAATGCTTCTCGGCTCCCCTCGAAGTGGTTGAACAACTGCTCCCACAGCTTGACCCTGTTGTACCTGGCGTCATAGCTGTTGACCATGCGCCGGTCCCGATCGGTCGAGGCATGGAGAAAGTTGTAGCCGTACTGAAGGTTGTCATCGCCTTCCACCCAGATGCCTTTGACGTAGGACTGGCTGTGGAATTTGGGCTCCATCAGGACCTGGCCGCTGGTGGTCTTGATGGCTGTTGTGTCTTGGAAATCGAGGAAGCGATCACGGAAGGACTGCCATTCGGCAAGGGTGACCTGGACTTCAACGACGAAATCCTCTGCGGCCCTGGGGAGATGACGGGTGCGGATGGTCAGAACGTCCTGGCCGAACTCCTTAGATGGAGCAATGAGTGGCGTCCAGGATTCGTCACCATTGAGGAAGCGGATCTGACGACCAGCCCGGGCTAGAGCAAGGGCGCCGAGCTTGAGGCCTTCACCAAAGTGACCGCGCTGGGAGTCATTACCAGCCTTGGTGGTCTGGCCCATGAGCCAGACATTGCGCTGCAGCTTGGCGCCACTACTGCTGACACGCAGGTGGCGGCCGGTGTGACTGATAGAGAGCTCGTGGCCAATATCACGGGCATCGAGGGCGTTCTGGATGACTTCGCGAACACCCTCGTAGATGCCCCAGTCACTGACGTATTCGGGGCTGATGGTGAGCTGAAATGTTGCCATGAATGAAATGAGGTAGAGAGTTCAGGGATAAGGGGAACTGCGCACCGAAACAGGCAGTGTGCACTGCTGAGTGGGCCCAACGAACTAGGAATCAGCGGCTCCGGGGAAAGCGCTGAATACTCAAACCACTGAGCGCTGTGGGGGTGCTTCCTTGAAAAGATGTCTGTAGGCTCCTCGCGGCATGAGCCAATCTGTTCTCCATTCCCCATCGGAAGAGAAGGAGAAAGCGGGGCAGTGGTGGGCTATACGCAAGAGACAGAGACAGACGGCTAGGTCATAGGGTTTGTGCGCTGTTTTGCAGAAGTTGAATTCCCTATCAGCGCGACCAGGACTGAATGGGACATGAAAAGTCTCGTAGCCGTCCCCACCAGCACCGTTAAGTCGAATTTCCGACTTTGTTACAAGAGGAGGGAGATTGTTGTCGTATTCGGCCTGTAGAGCGATTCCCTGCTCCCCGCAGTACGAGACAATCTTGCGAGTATCTCTGCAGATTGCAGACCATTGATCAAGGGTAAAGTCTTTGGATTGCTGCCAGTAATGTGTGTAGCCCATTTGATAGTGGGTGCAGGTGGAAATAGAAGGAGAAGGGCCGCCAAGCGCGGCCCCGTTGGCGGAAGCGATCAGGCATGGACCAGTTCGCGGGCGACTTCATTGGCCCGCTTGATGACACCAGCGCCGGTGCCGAAGAGGGCCGAGTGGATGCGGCGCTTGCCGGCGCCTTGGGTCTTGCCGGAGGATTCGACTTCGGTGACGGCATTGAGGCCCCAGTAGAGGGTGCCTGCAACGCCCGGGATGTCACGGCCGAGGCCGTAATTCCAGGCGTGCTCGAGCTT
Organism: Pirellulales bacterium; assembly: GCA_044234625.1. Classification (GTDB taxonomy): domain Bacteria; phylum Planctomycetota; class Planctomycetia; order Pirellulales; family UBA1268; genus CACORA01. The sequence goes on from JBIIIP010000176.1 coordinate 36,782, forward strand.
GGCCCACTTGCGGGGCATGTCTTCGATGGAGCCAGGGCGGGTGTCGCCGTTGTCCATGCGGACAGATGGGATTTGCTTTTCGTAGACCTGCTCAAGGAAGTGCCGGTAGAGATCGGTGGTCATGGGCACCTCCCGCATGGCGCGGTACTCATCGACGACCTGGGCAAAGCTCTGGCGAGCAATGTCGATACTGGAGAGGATGCGATCGATTTGGGCCACATCGTTCTCGGTGTGCTTGATGGTGAACTGCCGGCCGTGGCGGTTAGCGTCGTTCATGGCGTAGCCGAGGGTGTTCAAACAGACGACCCTGGTGTCAGTGAAGATCCCTCCGAAGGCAGTGCTGCCGTCGTGGCCGAGGTAGCCGACGATGTTGCGGTAGACCTTGTCACCAGGGATGACCTGCTGGTCAGTGCCGCGGATCTTGGCAGTGAAGGCCACCTTGGCACCCTCGCGCAGGACGATCACAGCATCCATGTCGCATTCTTCCCGTAGGGCAGAAGCGAAATCCAGCAGGCGCTGGTTGGGGATGATCTTGTAATCGGGGCTGGCGGTGCCGAGGATCTTGCGGGTGTCGGGCCGCCAGATGGCAACACGGCTGTCCGCCATGTTGATCAGGTGCTGATGCGCGGCCTGGTGGATGGCTTCTCCGCGCTCTTGCGGGGTAGAGAAGGGCTGGTCAGCCGCCAGGGCAATGGCATCGAGGAGCTCAGGATTGTTGAGGTCGCCGGCCCAGAGCTGGAGTTTCTCCACAGGGAAGAGAGCTCCAGCCCGGCGGAAGGCGTCAGGGGCGGGCACGGTGCCTTCGATGACATCGCCTTCGCCGTGCCAGGCGGCGGTGCTGTGCATGAAGAGCGCGGAAGTGACTTCGTGTGCCATGGGAATTAAGAAATGGATGAGAAAGTGAATGGAGGTGACGGGGGCTAGCGGCTGGGGAGGGCTACTGTCCCTTGCTGAAGGGATTGATTGATTTGGGCGATGGCTGCAACCATGTCGGCTTTGGAGCCGCCGATGTTTTCAGCTCTGACCTGGGCGATGGATTCCCAGTCAGGACCGCAGACGCAGACATTGATGAACGTCGGCTTGCGGTTCTTGACTCGACCCTCACCCTTTGAGGTGATCAGCTTGACTGCCTGGGTGGTCAGATCAAGAACGAGCAGCGCCCCTAGAAGGCTTTTGATGGAGTTGGAAGTAGAAACCTGGCCAGGTTCTCTGTCCACGGGACGCTCATCAGCGGGTAGAAGCAGACGAAACGGCTGAGTAGGAGCACCAGAGATCATGCGGACCTCGAGGTAATCACGAGGACCTGACTCGGTGTTCCCTGCTAGCTGGATCAAGCGGAGGGCAGTGATTGCCCCGCGGATCTCAGGGAAGATGACGTCCTTGCGGTCATACAGGTAGAAATTGGCTAGGGGGTCGATGCCGATGGTCATCGGCTGAGGAGGGGGAGGAGTGGGAGTCGCCCAGTGGGGTAGCTCGGGTGATTGAGTGGATAGAGAGGAAGTCATGGGCAAATGAAATGAACGCAGCAGGTCGTGCGCACTGCTGAACAGGCGCAAGAATTTGTCACATGGTCATGCCTTTGACGTCGTCCTCACTGAGTTCGACGCCTGCTGCCCTGTAATAGGGAATACAAGCAATAGCTGTAAGTTTCTGATCGACGTCCGCCCGGCGTGCCTCG
>JBIIIP010000165.1:0-3293 GCA_044234625.1 Pirellulales bacterium
ATCGTGGGCTGCGAGACGTTCAGCAATACGGCCGCCTTCGATACGCTGCCCTCCTTGGCGACGGTCCAGAAGTAGAGCAAGTGGTGGTAGTTGAGCCATTCCACGTGAACGTCGTCCGAGGCGGGCGAAAGGGCTTCAGACTACCCGAGATCCACTGGCTCCACGGTGCCGGTCGTGAGATCGAAGATGCCGCCGGCGACCAACACATCCCCGCAGGCGACCCGTGAGGCGATCACCGTTGAAGCCTCCATCAGCGTCTGGGCTTGGAGACGGACATTTTCCCGGATTGCCGCAACCATATCGCCGTGCGCCGCGCGGACGGCAGGTCGGATGAGTTGGAAGAGAGACGAGATCTGGCCGGGCACTGGCTCCGCCTTGGTAGCCGCGGCGACCGCGCCGCAGGACGTGTGGCCAAGCACGTAGACCACCTTCGCTCCCAGCACCTCCGCTGCGAATTCAAGGCTCGCGATATTCTCGGTGCAGGCCACGTTGCCCGCGATCCGGGTGACGAACAGGTCACCGAACCCTTGGTCGAAGACGATTTCGATCGGGACGCGGGAGTCGGCGCAACCGAGGAATGCGGCGAAGGGCGTTTGCTTTGGCGCCACCTCGCGTAGCCGGGCGATGTCACGGTGTGGAGCGGTGCTGTTGCCCGCTGCGAACCGCCGATTTCCGGCGTACAAGGCTTCCAGCGCCTGGCGCGGCGACATGTCGGCATCGACCGCATTGATGCTGGTCCGGGCCAGCCCTGCGGAAACGGTGACGCCTCCCACCACGGCCATACCGAGCCACTGCCGACGTGTGTTGCCAGGTTCCATCGTCATGTTCCTGTAAAGAGGAGGGGTGCTCCGACCAAGACTTCGGCGAATCGCTGATACAGGGGGATGCCGATGACGAGATTGAATGGGAATGTGATCGCCAGCGCGAGCGTGAGGGAAATCGTGGGATTCGCATCAGGAAGCGTCATGCGAACCGCTGGCGGAGCGGCGATGTAGGAGGCGCTTGCCGCCATTGCCCCCAGCACCGTGCACCCGCCGACGGAGAGCCCTGCCACATGCCCGAAGATTACGCCGAGAAGGCCGTGGACGATCGGCACCACGATGCCGAATCCTAGGAGGAAGGGCCCCACTTTTTTGAGGTCTGCGAGCCGCGTGCCGGCCACGAGGCCCATCTCCAAGATGAAAAGCGTGAGCGCACCGCGAAAACCACCTTCAAAGAATGGCTGCACCTGCGCGTAACCGCGGTCACCGATGAGGAAACCGACGAGCATGCCGCCCAGCAGGAGCACCATGGTCCGGCCGGTGAGGATCTCGTGGAGGGCCCGGCGAAGACGGTGGCTGCCTTCTGTGGCAAGAAAACCATCGCCACCAAAGCCCACCGTCGCGGCTCCTCCCATCGCCATGGTCGAGCCCATGGCCACGACTGCCGGGGTAGCAACTGTCGCGCTTGTCACCCCGATCAAGAGGGCGACGGTGATGCCGGGAATTTCCAGAAGCGTAAGCAGCGTGGGCATGAAGCCTTCGACGGGGAGGTGAGCTTGCGCGCAAAACTGCTGTGCCGCGATGAACGTAACGGCCGAGACGGAGCCGTAGTGGGCGGCGACGGCCGCTGAATCGATCGTCGAAAACCCACCGATCCGCCGCATGCCGAGATAAGCCGTGACGGGCGTAAGGCAGCCGATGGCAAGGGTGGCGGTAGCCGGGAGGACCATCTCTCCAAACGAGGCGTGGCCGAGCTCGATGCCCCCCTTCAGGCCTATGGCGAAGAGCAGGTAAATCGACAAGGACGCGTACAGATCCTTCGGCAGCGCGAGATCGCTGCGGACGACCTTGGCGGCGAGCCCGAGCACGAAGGCCAGGGTTACGGGCGAGAGAAGATTCGTTTGGAGGATGGCGAGGCTGTTCATCGGTGGATTTCCAGTGCAACGAAAGCGTTATCGGCCCGCTGCGTCCGGGAAACAAATAGATACGGCTGCGTGTTCCATAGAAAATTTCTCACCGTGCCGATGACCGGCCGGCACCCTGGCGGCCGGAGCCGGGCCCCATTGCGGCGACTTTCGTTCCCGGCCTATCATCTCCGGATCGGCGGATCCATTCGTCGGAGAGCCCGCAATCCCCTGGAGGTTCTGGCCATGAGGACTCGTTTGCTGAGCGTCGCGGTATCCTTTGCCGCCGTCTGCTGTTCCGCCTTGATGGTTTCGGCGGCGGTCAAGGAGCCGAAAGATGCCAAGTGCCCCGTCTCGGGCAAGGGCTGCAATCCGGATCAGAGCGTCGCCTTCGACGGCGGCTCGGTCTACTTCTGCTGCGGCAGCTGCGAGAAGGCGTTCGCGGGCGACTCCGCGAAGTTCGCCGCCAAGGCCCACCAGCAGATGGTGAGCACCGGCCAACTCGTGCAGAAGGGCTGCCCGTTCAGTGGCGGAGCGGTGAAGCCCGGCACGGAGCTCGACATCGACGGCGTCGAGGTCGGCTTCTGCTGCCCCAACTGCAAGGGCAAGGTCGAGAAGGCGTCGGCCGACGAGAAGGTCGAGATGGTGTTTGGCAACATCGCCAAGGGCTTCGCTCCGGCCGCGAAGTGAGGCGGCCGATCGACCGCCCCGCCCCGGGGAAAGTGGCCTAGGGGTGGATGGCATGACATGAAATACTCCATCGGGCCTCCGGGCCCGGTGGAGTATTTTCGTGCGCGTCTTCGTTTCGGCCGGCGAGCCTTCGGGCGACCATCATGCGGCGCTGCTCGTGCGCGCCATCAAGGCACGCCAGGCCGACGCGGAATGCGTCGGGCTCGGCGGGCCGTGCCTGGCGGCCGCAGGCTGCGTGCTCGTCGCCGACATGACGCGGCTAGCCGTGATGTGGTTTCTCCGGGTGCTCCTCAACATCCACCGGTTCGTCGATCTGGCCCGGCGGGCCGAGAGGAGCTTCCTCGACGCCCGGCCCGACGTCTGCGTGCTCGTCGACTTTCCCGGCTTTCATTGGTGGCTGGCGTGGCGGGCGAAACGCCACGGCATCCCGGTCGTGTTCTATTGCCCGCCCCAGATCTGGGCGTGGGCAAGCTGGCGGAAGAGGAAGATGCGACGGCTCGTCGACCACGTGCTCTCCGCGCTCCCCTTCGAGCACGATTGGTTCGTCGCCAAGGGTATCGAGAGCACGCTCGTGGGCCATCCCTTCTTCGACGACCTGCACCCGCATGAGCCGCAGGAGCGCGGTGGGCATGATCGCCCGCTCGTGCTCCTCCTGCCCGGCTCGCGCGGGCAGGAGATCGAGGGCAATCTGGGGTCGATCCTCCGCGCGGCCGCGGCC
>JBIIIP010000090.1:0-12361 GCA_044234625.1 Pirellulales bacterium
CATCCTGCCGATTTTCGCTTGGCGGGCTCCGCCCGCTGGCTCGAACCCGGCCCTCCGGGCCTGGTGCGGATGACAGGGCACCATCGGCATCCTGCCGATTTTCGCTTGGCGGGCTCCGCCCGCTGGCTCGAACCCGGCCCTCCGGGCCTGGTGCGGATGACAGGGCACCATCGGCATCCTGCCGATTTTCGCTTGGCGGGCTCCGCCCGCTGGCTCGAACCCGGCCCTCCGGGCCTGGTGCGGATGACAGGGCACCATCGGCATCCTGCCGATTTTCGCTTGGCGGGCTCCGCCCGCTGGCCCGAACCCGGCCCTCCGGGCCTGGTGCGTAAGACTTTGGCGGCGCGCGCTCTGCCCTCGTGGCGACACGCGCGCCACTCCCACCGTGGCGACAGACCTCCGGTCTGTCGAAAAACCTGCCCCGCAGACCGAAGGTCTGCACCTCTTGCCGCTCCCGCCACCCGCTTTACTTTTCGACCGGCACCACCAGCACGCTCGCGTGCGCCTGGGTCAACACAGCCTCCGACGTGCTGCCCAACAACCAACGCGACAAGGCATCGGTCGGCGTGCGACCCGTCACGATCAGGTCCACTCCTTCCCGCTTCGCCTCATTGAGGATGCGGTCACCAGGATTCCCCTCGGCGACGATCGGCGGATGCTCGCGGAAAGGAGCGGGAAGCGTCTTCTGGAAAGCCGTGAGCGCACTGCCCAACGCGGCCAACTCGTCCTCGTGCTCCCGCTTCCACGCCTCCGCCACCGCGGCGGTGTCGGGATCACGGACCCGATTCTCCAGCCATTTGGGCAAGGGTCCCGCAAGCATCGATTCCGTCACCCCGATCACCCGGGCATCGACGCCGCCCGGCCAATGGAGACGACCAAGCGTGGCCGCGACCGCCCGCGCACTTGCCGGATGATGGCAGGCAAGCACCTTCAAGCCACGCCCCTCCGGAGCCACACCACGAACGACGAGCACCGGCAGGTGGGCGCCATGCACGACGGCACGGGACACGCTGCCCAGGAGCAACCGCTCGACCGAGCCGTGCCCACGCGCCCCCACCACGACCATCTCGGCATGCCAGCCGGAGACCGACTCCAAGATGCCCACCGCGGCGGACTTGGAACTGCAAATCATTTCCGGCGGCTGGGCAAAACCCGCGGGCAGCAGCCGGCAGGCCTCCTCGAAGAGCGCGGCCGCCGCCCCCTCCACCACCCGCTTGCTCTGGCCAAACACCCGCTTCTCCAGTTCCAGCGGCGAGAAGTAGATGCCCACGGCATCCTCGGCAGGGTCGAGAAGGCGGCCCGCCATCCGCACCGCATCGAGCGATGCCTGCGACCCATCAACGCCGATCAGCACTTTCATGGGGTGATTCCTCCGCAAAGCCCACTATCGTATCCGGATCGCCGTGGAATGGGGACCACTTTTCATCCCAACCAGCGTTTTGCCGGCGCGCCAGGCTCTTCGCGGGCCAGCCGCGGCACGGCATAGCCCGGGAGCCGCGCCCGTAGCGCCGCATGCAGGTCGAGTGCCTCGGCCTCCGACACCTCGAAGTCCGCGGTGCCGCGGACGCGGTCGAGGAGATGCAGGTAATACGGCACGACCCCCAGGTCGATGAGCCGCTCCGAGAGCGCCGCCAGCACGTCGGCCGTGTCGTTCACCCCGCGGAGCAGCACGGACTGGTTGAGGAGAACCGCATGGCCTTCCCGTAGCCGTGCAGCGGCGGCTGCGACCGTGGCATCGAGCTCGGCGGCGTGGTTGGCATGGAGCACGACCGTGCAGGCCAGGCGCGTGCCAGCCAGCAGGTCGACCAGTCCATCCGTCACCCGCTCCGGCAACACGACCGGCAGCCGCGTGTGGATCCGCAACCGGCGCACGTGGCCCACGCGTTCGATCCGGGCCACGATCGCCGCCAGCCGCTCGTCGTCGACGAGCAGCGGATCGCCGCCAGACAGGATCACCTCCGCCAGCGACGCATCGGCGGCCACAGCATCGAGCGCCGCTTCCAGCCCGGCGGCCGTGGCGCCGCTCGCGGCATAGGGAAACTCGCGACGGAAGCAGTAGCGGCAGTTCACCGCGCAGCCACCCGTCACGAGCAGGAGCGCGCGGCCGGCGTATTTCTGTATCAGGCCGGGCGCGGCCAGCGCCGCCTGCTCCGCAAGCGGGTCCGCGGTGAAGCCGGCCGTCTCCTCTCGCTCGCTTTCCCGCGGCAGCACCTGCAGCAGGAGCGGGTCGTAAGGGTCGCCCCTCCGCATGCGGGCCACGAAGCCCCGCGGCACAAGCACGGGGAAGTCTCCCACCACCGACCGCACGTCGCCGAGCGTCGCCGGGTCGATGCCGAGCGCCGCGCAGAGGGCCGCGGGCGTGCGGATCGCGTCGGCCAGCAACCGCTGCCAGCCAGCGGCCTCAGGGGCGACACGGTGCGGGGTGGCTGCTGTGGCCATCGGCGGGTCACGGCGGACGTTGACAGGCCGCGGGATGGCGGCGACGCTTGTCAGCCTAACCGATACGGGCCCCGACCCGCAGACCGAACGCCAGGACAGGAGCGACAAGCAGCCGTGCCAGCCTACAACACGAGCGAATTCAAAAAGGGTCTCAAGGTCCAGATCGATGGCGACCCCTACATCATGATCGAGTGCAATTTCGTGAAGCCCGGCAAGGGCCAGGCGCTTTACAAGTGCAAGCTCCGCAACCTGCTCCGCGGCACCGTGCTCGACCGCACCTACAAGAGCGGTGATTCGCTCGACGCGGCCGACATCACCACGATCGACGCCCAGTTCCTCTACAAGCAGGGCGACCAATACGTGTTCATGGACAACGCGAGCTTCGAGCAGTACGAGCTCTCGAAGGAGCAGGTCGATGAGGCCTGGAAGTGGATCAAGGAGGGCACCGTCTGCTCGATGCTGCTCTACAACGGCAACCCGATCTCGATGGAGCCGCCAAACCACATGGTGCTGAAGATCGAATACGCCGAGCCGGCCGTGCGCGGCAACACGGCGACGAATCTCACCAAGCCGGTGAAACTGGAGACGGGGGCCGAGGTGGTCGTCCCGGCTTTCATTGAGCAGGGCGATCTCATCAAGGTCGATACACGCACGGGCGACTATCTGGAGCGGGTCAAGGAGTAGCGGCCCGGCCTCACGTCGCCTTCTGCCGCGCCACGAAGGCGGCATAGTCCTTGGCCGTGTCGATCCCGCGGGCGGCGTGGTCGATCGCGCCCGCCACGATCGGGATGCCGGCCTCGATCACGCGCAACTGCTCCAGGCTCTCCACCGCCGCCAGCCGTGATTCGGGCAGGTCGTTCCAGGCTTCGAGCACACTGCGGCGGTAGGCGTAGAGGCCGACGTGCTGCCAGTAGAGGGGCGGCATCGCGGAGAGCAGTGCATCGCTCCCATCACGGGCGGCCGGCACCGGCGCGCGGCTGAAATAGATCGCCCGCCACGCGTCGGCCGTGTCTCCGGCGGGCCGCTGCCCTGGCGGCTGCCGCCAGGGCGTGAGCACCGCCTTCACGGCGGCCGGATCGACGAGGTCGGCGGCGGTGCGCAGGGGAGTCACCAGCGTGGCCACACCGGCTTCCGGGCAACGCTCGAGCAGGCCGATCGCGGTGTCGATGGCCCCGGCCGACAGTTCCGGCTCGTCACCTTGCACGTTCACGATGACGCCCGCGTCCGGCAGCCGCGGCAGCGCCTCGACGATCCGGGCCGTGCCGCTCGTGGCCTCGGGCGATGTCATCACGGCATCGCCGCCGAATGCCCGCACCGCCGCCGCAATCTCCTCGCTGTCGGTAGCCACCACCACGTGCCCGGCCCGGCCGGCGCCCCTGGCGGCCAGCCAGGTATGGTGGATGAGCGGCTTGCCCGTATCGGCGAGCAGCATCTTGCGGGGCAGGCGCGTGCTCGAAAGCCGTGCCGGGATCACGATCAGGGCGCGCGTGGCGGAAGCAGGCATGCGAATTTAGACTCGAAGAACGGAGGCCGGGGTGGCTACACTTCAGGCCCACCTCGGAGCCAATTCTTCCCATGTGCGGCATCGTCGGCTACGTCGGATTTCGGCGCGCCTCGGACCTCATCATCGAGGGCCTCCGCCGGCTCGAATACCGCGGCTACGACTCGTCCGGCATCGCCGTGCTCGACGACGACGGCGAACTCCAGATCCGCAAGGCGGCCGGCAGGCTGTCGCGACTGGAATCGCTCGTCTGCGAAGACACGCCCGACAGTTCGATCGGCATCGGGCACACCCGCTGGGCCACACACGGCGCCCCCACCGACGGCAACGCCCATCCGCATCTCGGCGGCGGCTGCGCCGGGTCGGGTTGCTTCACGCTGGCGGTGGTCCACAACGGCATCGTGGAAAACTTCCGTGAGTTGAAGACGCGTCTCGAGGCCGAGGGCTACGAGTTTCGCTCCGAGACCGACTCGGAGGTCATCGCCCATCTCATCGACAGCTGCCTCACCCGCGCCCTGGCGACCCGTCCGCACGTGGCCGATGAACTGGCCGACACGCCGGCCGTCGTGGCCGTCCGCGAGGCGATCGCCCAGCTCCGCGGCACCTACGGCCTGCTCGTGCTCTTCCGCGGCCATGCCGACCTACTCGTGGCTGCCCGGCTGGGAAGCCCGCTGGTGATCGGCGTGGCCGACGGGGAGCACTTCATCGCCAGCGATGCCAGCCCTTTGGCCGGCCATGCCGACCGGATCATCTACCTCGCCGACCATGAAGTGGCCGTGGCCACTCCCGACACGCTCCGCGTCATCCACCGTGACTCGGGCCGCATCGAGCCGGCGGTGCAGCGGCTCGAACTCTCCGCGGCCGACGTCGGCATGGGGGGCTACGCCCATTTCATGCAGAAGGAGATCCACGAGCAGCCCGAGTCGATCCGCTCGGCGATGCGCGGCCGGCTCTCGCGCGACGACGCCACGGCGGTGTTCGGTGGGCTGAACCTCACACCCCGGCAGCTGCAGCAGGTGAATCGCATCGTGCTCACCGGCTGTGGCACGAGCTGGCATGCCGCCCTGGTGGGCGAATACCTGATCGAGGAATTCGCGCGGCTGCCGGTGGAGGTGGAGTATGCCAGCGAGCTGAGGTATCGCAATCCGCCGATCGACGACGGCACGCTCCTCTTCGCGATCACGCAGTCGGGCGAGACGGCCGACACCCTCGCCGCCCTGCGCGAGATGAAGCGCAAGGGGCATCCGACGCTCGCGATCTGCAACGTCGTGGGCAGCACGATCGCCAACGAGGCGGACGGCGGCATCTACCTCCACGCCGGGCCGGAGATCGGCGTGGCCAGCACGAAGGCGTTCACGAGCCAGTGCGTGGTGCTCGCGCTGTTGGCCCTCTACTTCGGCCGGCTACGGCATCTTTCCTACGAGGAAGGGCGCGGCTTCATCGCCGGCCTGGAGCGGCTCCCTGATCTCGTCGCCAAGGCTCTCGAGGCCGACGCGGCGATCCGGGCGATTGCGGAGCGGTATCGGCAGGCGAGCACGTTTCTTTACCTGGGCCGGCAATACAACTTCCCGGTGGCGCTCGAAGGAGCGCTGAAGCTGAAGGAGATCAGCTACATCCATGCCGAGGGCTATCCGGCGGCGGAGATGAAGCATGGGCCGATCGCCCTGGTCGATTCGGCCACCCCGAGCGTGTTCATCATTCCCCAGGGCGCGGTCTACGAGAAGGTGATCCTCAACCTCGAGGAGATCAAGGCTCGCAAGGGCCCGGTGATTGCGATCGCGAGTCCGGGCGACGAGCGGGTGCGGGAATTGGCCGACGAGGTGATCGAGATTCCGGAGGCGGCCGATTTCCTGCAGCCGATCGTGTCGGTGATTCCGCTGCAATTGCTGGCCTATCACATCGCGGTGCTGCGTGGCTGCGATGTCGACAAGCCGCGCAATCTCGCCAAGAGCGTCACGGTGGAGTGACGCGATCGCTTGAAAGTGGTATGGGCCACTGATCTGCGATGCCTCCCATGTGGCATAGACCTCTGGTCTGTGACCAAGAATTCCGACAGACCGGAGGTCTGTCACCACGGGGTTGGAGCGCGCGGCCTTTTCCGCGGCCATACCGCCTGCTACGATCTTTCTTCCTCACTCGCCCGAGTGGCGGAATTGGCAGACGCGCAAGATTCAGGTTCTTGTCCAGGTAACTGGGTGGAGGTTCAAGTCCTCTCTCGGGCATTTTTGCAGGCCTTGGCGGTTGCTCCCGACTGCGGCTTCGGTACCATTGGTCCGGGGCCGTAGCTCAGTTGGTTAGAGCATCGGACTTTTAATCCGTTGGTCCTGGGTTCGAGTCCCAGCGGCCCCATTTGGCGGAACTGCTTGCGGCAACGGTGACTTATGCGCTGACGAGCCTTCGGCGACGGAAGGCTCGGAAGAGCCACTGTTAGCAAAACTGTTAGCAAACGTCCCCGAAAACACCGCCGCCGTGGCCCGCTCGTAGGCCGCCCAGAACGTCGTACCCGTGGCTGTCACTGCGGGCGACAAGATCGAGGCTCTACGCCGGTGGGCTTCGGGTCGGTGCCTGTCGGCAGACCGGGCGGGCGTGTATTCGCGGTCGGAATCAGGAGGCGGGAGGATGCGGAGGGTTGTGCGGGAGCCGGGGGTGAATTGAGGGAGGTCTTCTACGGCCGCTGCATCAGTAGGCCCCAGTGCCACCGCGCGATACCCGGCTCATGGCGAACGAAGCCGAATCCAGCCTCTTCAGCCCATTGGGTGCACTGTTTCGGAGTCGGCCGAATTTCCATCGACGGCCCTCTCGGTGTGGCTGGGTCGACGTTCCAGTGAATGATCCCCAACTTGCCCCCGGATATCAGGACGCGAAAGGCTTCTCGCAGCAACGCCACCGGGTCGTCAATGTGGAGCAGATTGAAGACCATCGCGTAGTCACATGATCCCGTTGGTAGCCCAGTTCCGTCGGCAACGAAGTCACGTTGCATCGGCCGCACGTTTGCTACGCCTGCTTCATTGGCTGCAGTGATCGTCGCCAAGAGCATCTCTGGCTCGATGTCCAGCGCGTACACGGTGCCGCTGGATCGTCTGGCGGCCTCGACCGTGAACAGTCCGAAGCCGCATCCGAACTCGACCACGTTGCCGGGGTGGTCGCAGTCCAGTCGGCCGAGGATGTGCGCAGGGTCAAAAAACCCCTGCCACACCTCGACTTCCGGCATCCCGCTTTCTCGGCCCTTGGGCATCTCGTCGCACCGTTTTTCGCCATTATCCCGGAGAACACATGGCAACAGCAACCACCACATCTACCGACACCGGCCAGCACACGCCTACACGCAGCCGACAGCGTGAAGCCCAGCAGCCCGTCACGCAGCAGGAACGCTCCGCCGCCAACAGGCTCCGCACCACCATGGCCACCAGAATGCTAGAGCCGGGCGTGAATTGACCCGGCGCCAGCGCAATCACTCTTCTTCATGGATGTCGCTGGGGCCTAAGTCCTCGACGATGGGGAAACTCTGGACGTTGAACCACTGGACGAACAGCTCGCAGTCCGCCGTATCTGGCCATGCCCGTTCGTCGGGAAGCCATGTCTTGAGTTCCTGCCGGAAGATCTCCTCGAAGACGTTCTCAACGACCTCCTCCGCCTCTTCCGGCTCATCAAAGGCTGGGATCAGGTAGAGCGTCCTGCTTGGAACATCCGCTGCTGGCGGCTTGTGAGCGTGAATAGCCTGCAGCCACTCGCAAAACGCCGCCGTGTATCTGATTTGGGCAGCACTCCTGTTGAGCATTCACGCACCCGATGCCTTACCGCGTGGAGACGCGACCCGCCCGCATAGCATGCCCCTATCGGGTGGGGTATGCCCAGTTCTTGAACCATCACCCTTTCGCACAGAAAAAACTGATGTCCACAGCAACCACCACATCCCACGACACTGGCCAGACCCAGTCTCGTCGGACTGCAAATCAACAAACCAACACTCCGACAACCCAGCTCGAACGCTCCGCCGCCAACCGCCTCCGCACCACCATGGCCGCGGTGAAACTCTCGTTCACATGGCTGGGCGTTCGTAAGACCCTCGCCCCAGAGCAGCGCACGACAGCGGCCCGAGCATTCCATGCCGACCGGGAACTTCTTTCGGCCAGCAAACTCATCCTCGACACGAAGAACCCCGCCTACCGTGCCGTGGCTGCAGTCAGGTCCGAGGCACCTTCCTACTGGCGGACGGTCACGCTGCCGTTTCCTGAGGCTGGCATACGGCTCCTTCCACAGAACTCGCTCGGGCTGTTCGCGCAGACGATGCAGACCTACCGCGAGCGACTCCAAGAGGCCGCCCGGGAACTCGCCGCCCAGTATGACACGATCAAGAGCGAAGCCCAGCGGCGCCTCGGCTCGCTATACAACGCCAGCGACTATCCCAGCACGCTCGAAGGTCTGTTTGATCTGGAGGTTTCGTACCCGACCATCGAGCCGCCCGGGTATCTCATGGCCCTGCACCCCGACGTGTACCAAGCCGAGCAGGCCCGGGTCCGTGAGCGGTTCGAGAGTGCCGTCGAACTCGCTGAGCAGGCTTTCGCGACCGAACTCCAGCGACTCACAGCCCACCTCGCTGAACGGCTCACAGGGCTTCACGACGGTCAGGCCAAGGTTTTTCGCGATTCGGCCGTCGAGAACCTTCGGGAGTTCTTCGAGCGGTTCCGGCGGCTCAACATCAGAAGCAGCCCCGAACTGGACGCCCTCGTAGAACAAGCCCAGCAGATAATCAACGGCATCGAGCCACAGACGCTGAGAGATTCCAACAGGCTCCGGCAGATGGTCGCCCGGGACTTCGAGCAGATTCAGGCCAGCGTCGGGGAACTGCTCGTCGATAGGCCGCGGCGGAACATCCTGCGGCGTTCCTCGGGGGCTGGAGGTGCCGCATGATCAGCGAGATGGAACTGGTCGCGGGTGCTGGCGGTGATGTTCGGTGCATCTACGACGAGGCAATGGACCTACGGCAGATCGGAAAACTCCAGATCACCCGGGCGAGCCACGTCGAGCCAGATGCCGAGGGCAACTGGTGGGCGGATATGGGGCCATCTGGCGGGGCGGTGCTGGGGCCTTATGGCAGTAGGTCTGAGGCGTTGGGGGCGGAGAGGGAGTGGCTGGCCGCTAGTCACTTCGATGACCCATCTGCTTCCGATGGGATACCTGCCGAGACGTGGGTAGCCAAGCCATGAGGCTCCAGTTGAAAAATCTGCACCATGGTGCCGCTCGTGAAAGCGTGAACGATGGCTCCTGTCGCGGGTTCGACAACGACCGCGGCCTCACGGACCTTTCTTCCCGTCAATCGCTGGATTTCCTTGCGCAACTCGTCGCAGGAAACAGCGAACAGCGCACGATGGTACTGCTCCACTTTCGCTGCACCAGCCTCGGTTTTGGCCAGAATCTTCTCAGCCGGTGTCAGAGCCTCGTGCAACGTGAGTACGACCGTCTCATCGCTGGCGACCACGGTCACGGCCTTGGGTGTGTGCCCCGTGCGCTCCGACTGCATCGACATGGCAATTCCTGCCAACTCCCTCGAGAAATCGGCTGACTTCGCTGGCTCGCTCATGGATTCGCTTTCCGGGGGTTTGGCGATCGTAATGTTCGATGGACCGTTCCGGGGCTACTGTAGCAGCGTTTCGGGTAGATGGCATGGTTGGTCCTCACCTCACTCTCGACCATGCAGTAGTGTCGTCCCCTCTCCATCACTCACACTTAGGGCTTTGGGTCCGCCTGAACTGATACGGCGTGAGACCCGTGAGACCGCTGAACAATCGCGTAAAATGGCTCTGCGATGAAAAACCAAGGTCGAGCGACAGTTGGGCCAGCGGCGTTTTGCCTATCTTCAGCAATGCGAAGGACTGGCCAATTCGCCGCCGATTCATGAAGCGATTGAGGCTCAGGCCGGTCGATTGTTGAAATTTTCGGGCAAAATGACTGGGCGACAGGCCGAATCCGCTGCTGATTTCCTGCAGTGACGCTCGCACCCTGAGGTGGGCGTCCACACGTTCCACGATCATCGTCATGACTCGCGGCGTAAACACGCTGGTGTCCTTGCGCCAGTCAGGCAGTTGGCCTCCGGTAATCGCCGCAAGCCGCATGAGCAATTGTCGTGCAGCAATCTCGGCCCCGACATCCTGCCCGAGGTTTCTAAGGGAATCTCCAACCAACAGCCGGAGCGCGCACGCCAACAGCAGCGCGTCGCGAAATACTGGAATGACTTGGTTGTCCGCCGCGTGCCGTGCTCCCTCCGCCTCACAAACGCCCTCCAGATGCTTGCTCGGCACGAGTAATACGGACCCCCGAAAGACTCCTGTTGTGGTGACACCGAGCGAATGGACACCGGAATCGCTGGGAAAGAAGCCGAGGCTGCCGCAAGTCACGTGGCAAGCCACGTCCTCTGCACCGTTGCTCCATAGGAAATCCGCGTCACCCTCCGAAGTCACGATGAGCCGGTGCGTGACGGCCTTGTATTCGTGGAGAAGGAACGCCCGTGGGGGGTGGATGGTGAGGCCGTAGGCAAACCACGACAAATGTGGGTAGGGCGACAGCCTGCTCTCGTCCATCGCCACCTCACTGCGGCGTTGACCAGTCAGAGGGCGTACGGCAACACCCCGATTTCGCATTATGCTCTTCGCCGGGAACAAATGCCCCGGTTTGTCTATGAAAACAGCAGTCATGCGCGTGCGGTGACAAAATCCCATGATTTTCGTCCTCGTCACGCCTGCGCCGTGAAAGAAGCGGCGCCACACGACCGTCACAGTCCCCTTCCCGGGGCTGAGCACGATCGCTCGGCTGGGCATAATCACGGAGGTGTTCAATGCGACCGCTCAGTAACCAGTCGATCCAAACAGCCACGATCCTCACGCTCGCGGAGATCAAGGCCGCTCTGGAAGCCTTTGACCGAGGAGAGACCAACGCATTCGACGCGCTGGACGCAATCGTCGTGGAAGTCGAGGCATACCGAACGGCAACCCGCCCCGCGAATAGCCTTGAGGCTGCATAAAGACCCTCCGGCACCAATGCGCGGCGACAGCATCTCCTGAAGCCGCCCTATCACATGTGAGCCGCCCCGGGTTGTACCGTGGGCGGCTTGCTCGTTTCACCGTCAGACCATCTGGCTGCCGGGCGAGCCACGTCGAGCCGGATGCCGAGGGCTACTGGTAAGCGGATATGGGGTGACGCTGCCCCCAACTTGGTACCAGCCGAGTTGTTAGCCATGCAGGGCCGGTAGATGGGCATGCCCATCTACCGGCCGCGCGAACTCCGACGGCGTCCGGTTGCCCAGAGCACCATGCGGACGGACGCGATTGTAGTCCTCCCTCCACGCTTCTGTCACGGCTCTGGCCTCGTCGAGCGACAAGAACCAATGCTGGTTCAAGCACTCGTCGCGAAGCCTGCCGTTGAACGATTCGATCACCGCGTTATCCGTGGGCTTTCCTGGTCTGCTGAAGTCGAGCTTCACACCGTTGAAGTAGGCCCACAGATCCAAGCTCCTCGAGCAAAACTCCGGGCCGTTGTCGACTCGAATCGACTTCGGCTTGCCGCGCTGCATCGTCACCTGCTCCAAGGCCCGCACGACGTCGTCTCCGGTCAGCCGCTGACCGACCTCGATGGCCAGGCTCTCACGGCTATGGTTATCGACTAACGTCAGCAGCCGAAACCGCTGCCCACCGACCAGCTGATCCGACATGAAATCCATGCTCCAGCTCTCATTGGTCTGCCCGGTCGGCGGACGTACCTCGCGAACCTGGACGCTCTTCCGCCGACGCGGCTTTCGCCGCCGGATTCCCAGGCCTTCTTCGCAGTACAGCCGATAGACAAGCTTCTTGTTCACGAGCCACCCTTCACGACGCAAGAGAACCCAGAGCCGCGGATATCCATAATGCACACGACTGGCCGCCAGGTCGCGAAGTCGGATGCGAAGCTCGGCCCGCGGATCTCGTCTGCTCCGGTAACGGCAAGTCGTTCGGGAAAACCCCAGAACGCGGCAGGCACGACGCTCGGCCACTCGATACGCCACCTGCACCTCCCGCACCACAACACGCTTGACCGCGGGCCTCAAAGTTTTTTTGAGAGCACGTCCTGCAGCATCTTCTTGTCGAGGCTCAGGTCCGCCACCAGCTGCTTGAGCTTCCGGTTCTCTTCCTCCAAGGTCCGAAGGCGACGTAGCTCAGCGATGCCAAGTCCTGCGAACCGCTTCTTCCATCTGTAAAAGGTCTGCTCACTGATGCCGAGCTTCCGGATGACCTCGCCCACCGATGTACCCGACTCAGCCTGACGGAGAGCGAACGCAATCTGCTCTTCTGTGAAGTGCTTCTTTCCCATCCAAAAAACCCACCCTTTCTGGTGATGCCAAGTTTAAAAACCTAACATCCCGGATGGATCAAGAAACGGGGAGGACGTCAG
>JBIIIP010000034.1:0-28445 GCA_044234625.1 Pirellulales bacterium
TGGCGTTCCCTGCGGCCGACCAAGCGGGCAAAGGCCAGGGAGGGCTTTGCCCGCGTGCAACTAGGTATGGTAATCCGCGTTCAGGTGGACGTATTCCGCCGTGAGGTCACTCGAATAAAAGCGGATGCGACCCGGGCCCGACCCGATATCGACCTCGATCGCCACCTCGCGGGAACCCTTGATCGACGCTGACACTGCGTCGGCGTCAAACGCCACCGGCGCGCCGTCTCGGAAGAGCAGCGTGCCGTTGACCGTGAGCACGAGTTTCGACGGATCGAACGACACCCCCGAATAACCCGCCGCCGAAACAATCCGGCCCCAGTTCGGGTCGGCGCCATGGATCGCCGTCTTCACGAGCGGGCTGTCGGCGATCGTCCGGGCGATCTGCCGGGCCGCGTCGCGGCTCTCGCAGCCCGTGACCTCGATGCGGAGCACGTGCGTGGCCCCCTCACCATCGTCGGCGATCTCCCGGGCCAGCGCCTCGCAGGCTTCCTCGAGCGCCCGGCCGAAGGCATCCAGCCCCGCGCCCGTGAGCGCCGGTCCGCCGCCGGCGCCGTTGGCCAGGAGGAGCACCGTGTCGTTGGTGCTCATGTGGCCGTCCACGCTCACGCAGTTGAACGTCTTTTCCGCCGCCTCGCGCAGCATCCGCTGGGCATCGGCCGGCTCCACCGGGGCGTCGGTGAGCACGATTCCGAGCATCGTGGCCAGCCGCGGGCCGATCATCGCCGCCCCCTTGGCCATGCCGAGGAGCGTGTACGACCGCCCGTCGCCGGAAAAGACCGAGCCCGAGAGCTTGGGCCGCGTGTCGGTGGTCATCATTCCCCGGGCCGCGGCGACCACTGCATCCGCATCCGTGCCCAGTGCCGCCGCCACCGTCTGCAGGCCCGCTTCCACTTTCGCGAGCGGCAAAAACTCGCCGATGATCCCCGTGGAAAGCACGAGCACGCCATGCTCGTCCGCGCCGATCGCAGCGCCGGCCGCCGCCGCCATGCCGCGGGCATCGGCCAGACCGCGGCTGCCGGTGCAGGCGTTGGCGTTGCCCGAGTTGATGGCGATCGCCCGGAAGCCCGTGCCGGGCGTCTTGGCGCGGTCGAAGGCAACGGGCGCCGCGAAGACGAGGTTGGTCGTGTACACGCCGGCCGCCGTGGCGGGCAGGTCCGACACGATGAGCGAGATATCCTCCCGGCTGGCATACCGCTTGATGCCGGCGTGCGTGCCGCCGAGACGGAAGCCTCGGGGAAGCGGCGGGATCGGTCCGCGGATCGGCGTCTCGGTGACTGTCATCGGGGCGTCCTGCACGGAAAACGGAAAGAAGGCTGACGGCGTCCGTCGGGGCCTACAGCAGGCCGGCGGTCTCGGAGAGGCCGAACAAGATGTTGAAATTCTGAACAGCCGCTCCCGCCGCTCCCTTGACGAGGTTGTCGAGGCAGCTGATGAGGAGCACGCGGTCGCGGACCACGCGGGCCGTGATGTCGCAGAAATTCGTGTCCACCGTGTCCTTCGTGCCCGGCAGGTGATCGACCACCCGCACGAACCGCTCGCCGGCGTAGGCCTCGCGCAGCAGGTGCATCACGTCTCCCTCGGCCAGCTTCTTCTTCGGCCGGACGTAGATCGTCGAGAGGATGCCCCGGTCCATCGGTGCCAATTGCGGCGTAAAGATCACCTGCGGCGTCGGGCCGGCATGGCGAGCCACCACCTGCTCGATCTCGGGCGTGTGGCGGTGACGGCCCACGTTGTAGGCCGACATGCTCTCGTTGCATTCGGGAAAGTGCGTCATCAGTTTGGGCTGCCGCCCCGCACCGCTGACGCCGCTCTTCGAGTCGATGATGATGTCGGTCGTCTCAAAGAGGCCGCTCTTCACCAGCGGAGCCAGGGGGAGGATCGCGGAAGTCGCGTAGCAGCCGGGATTCGCCACGAGTGTCGCTCCCTTGATCCGGTCGCGGAACAGTTCCGGGAGGCCGTAGACGGTGCTCCCCAGCCGCGCAGCGTCGGGATGTTCGTGGCCATACCATTCGAGATACGACGCCGCGTCGTCGAGCCGGTAATCGGCGCTGAAATCGACGACCTTCGCTCCCGCGGCGAGCACGCGAGGAAGAATTTCAGCGCTCGCACAGTGCGGCAGACAGCCAAACACGCAGTCGGCCCGCGTGCCGACTTCCTCGGGCGGCAGGTCCTCGAGCGGCAGGTCGAGCCGACCGACGAGGCTCGGGTGCACGGTCGCGATCGGCGGGCTCCCCTCCTGCCGGCTCGTCACGGCGACGATCCGTGCATGCGGGTGGCGGAGCAGAATCTTGATCGCCTCGAGGGCGGTGTAGCCGGTGGCGCCGAGGATGGCGACGGTGATCTGCCTGCTCATGGAGGATGTCTGCGGAGGGCGGTGGCCGCCGGACACGCGACGGCAGCGACGTTATAGCGGGGCCGCCCGATTCGCTCTATGGAACGGCCCGGGAAACCGCGCAACCAGGCGTTGCCAGAACGGCAAAGTAACGAAAGCAGCCTTTCGATGACGGGCTGCGGTGCATGGCTGGGAAAGTTTCATGGCTCGCGTTTCCGTTCACAGAGGACAGACTCGATCATCCGCACCAGCCAGCCCGCGACGGCCCGCTTGGTGCCGCGCCGCTCACCGACGCGGGCGTGCGACCGGTCATACACCGCCACGGCCGTCCGCTCGGCATCGAGCGCCGTGACGTCGTTGACGACGATCAAGTCGCACCGCTTGGCCTCGATCTTGGCGAAGGCCCGTCGGGGATCCGCGCCCGGCTCGAGGGCGAAGGCCACGAACCATTGCCGTCGCGGCGACTTCGCGGCGAGCGTCGCGATCACGTCGGTGGTAGCCTGGAGTTTCACGGTCAGGCCGGCGCCGGTCCGCGGAATCTTGCCCGGCTGCCGCCGCTGGGGCTCGAAGTCGCAGGGGGCGGCGGCGGCGATCACGCCATCGCACTGCGGCAGCGCGGCGAGGGAAGCGGCCAACATCTCGGCCGTGGTGACGACGGGGATCACGCGGGCTCGCCGCGGGTAGGCGATTGCCACCGGCCCGCTGACGATGGTGATGGCATGGCCGCGGGCGAGGGCCGCCTCGGCGAGCGCCTTGGCCATCCGCCCGCTGGAGGCATTCGTGAGGTAGCGGACATCGTCGAGATACGCCCGCGTCGGACCGGCGGTGAGGAGGATGTGGGCCATGCGACGGCTACCGACCTGCCAGTGCGGCCGCGATGGCTTCCATGATCACATCGGGCTCCGCCATGCGGCCCGCCCCATGCTGCCGACAGGAGAGCCAGCCGCTGCCCGGGGCCACGATCGTGGCCCCGTCGGCGGCCATCATGGCGACGTTGCGCTGCACGGCCGGCTTGGCCCACATCGCGGAATTCATGGCCGGCGCATAGAGGACCGGGCATTCGGCGCAGAGCAGCAGCGTGGTGAGCAGGTCGTCGGCCATCCCGTGCGCCGCCTTGGCGATCAGGTCGGCCGTCGCGGGGGCCACCACCACCAGGTCGGCCTTGGCGGCCAGTTCGATGTGGGCCCCCAGCGGAAACGCTGCCGGGTCGAAGCTGCGGCTCGCCACTGGCCGACCAGTGAGCGCCGCGAACGTCGCCGCGCCGACGAATTTCCGGGCGTGCCGCGTGAGCACGGCCGTGACGCCCGCGCCCTGCTGCACGAGCTGGCTCGTCAGCACGGCTGCCTTGTAGGCCGCGATGCCGCCACTCACGCCGACCACGATCTCACGGCCTTCGAACATGGGCATGAACGCGCTCCGCAGCTCCGGAAGCCTGGGCAGCGGCCGCCAACGCCGAGGCATCGCCCAGCCTTGCCCGCAGCCGCCCCATGGGCCTCACGGGAAGATCACAGGATCGTGGGATCGAAATCGAGCGGGCCGCCGGCCTCGGGGGATTCACCGGTGATCCGCAGGTTCATCGAGGTGTCGAGGAAGATTTTGTCCTGCTTGATCTCCTCGATCACGATCTGCATCTTGTCGTCGCTGTCGATGTCGACGAGCGGGCGGCCGCCGGCGTTGAGCGCCACGAGCCGCTTCTGGATCAGCGTCGACAGTTTGAATCGTCCGCCGACCTTGTTGACGATCTCTTCTTCACGCAGGTCATCGATCATGGGCTGGCTCCTGAAGGGGCGTTGGTACGGGGGGAAGGAGTGTGCGGTGCGGGTGGCAGGCCGGCGTCGAGCAAAACCTTTTCGATCTGCCGGACCGCCTCGTCGACGTTGTCGTTGACGATACGATGCTTGTAGTGGTGCGACTGGAGCAATTCCCGCCGGGCCACCTCCAGCCGTCGGGCCATCGCCTCCGGCGATTCCGTCCCGCGCCCCTGGAGCCGCGCGAGCAGCTGGTCGGGATGGGAGGGTTCGACGAAGACCGTGACCGCGTCAGGATACCGGGCGAGAATCGAAAGTGTACCCTCGACGTCGATTTCCAGCACGACCCACGATCCCGCGGCCAGGCGGGGGGTGACTTCATCCACCAGCGTGCCGTACCAGTGCTGCCGGCCATACACCTGGCAGCACTCGAGAAAATCACCCGCGGCCCGCCGCCGTTCGAACTCTCCCAGCGTCATGAAGTGGTAGTCGATGCCGTCCCGCTCACCCGCCCGTGGGGGCCGCGTGGTGGCGGAGATGCTCGGGACGAGCTGCGGCAGGTCTGCCAGTAGTCGTCGCAGGAGCGTGGTTTTCCCCACGCCCGACGGGCCCGAAATGACGACGAGTTGGCCGGGCCTCTCTGCCATCCCGATGTTGTAGCCTGCCCCAAAGGCCCTTGAAAAGCGGCTGCCGCGCTACTCGATGTTTTGCACCTGCTCGCGGAGCCGCTCGATCTGCGTCTTCAGCTCCACCACGGCGTGGGCGATCGCCACGTCGGCGGATTTCGAGGCGATCGTGTTGGCCTCGCGGGCGAGTTCCTGGGCGAGAAAATCGAGGGCCCGGCCCGGCGTCTCGTCATCGAGCAACCGGGCAAACTGGTCCACATGGCTCTCAAGCCGCACGAGCTCCTCGGCGATGTCGGAGCGGTCGGCGAGCAGGGCGACCTCACGGGCCAGGTCGGCTGCGCCGAGCGTCACGGCCTGGCCCTCGAGGAGCCTGCCGAGCCGCTCGACGAGCCGGGCGCGGTGTTCTTCCACCGCCGCGGGCACCCGTGCTCGGATGCCATCGGCCAGGCCGCGGATCTCCGCGCAAATCGCCAGCATGTCGCGGGCCAGGGCGTCGCCCTCCGCGCGGCGCATCGCCTCCAGGCGGTCGAGTGCTGATTCCACCGCCCGGCGGACGAGCCCCCATGTCTGCTCGGCCCGCGCGGGATCGAGCGATGAGTCGATAATCACGCCCGGCAGCGAGAGCAGGGCGTCGAGCGAACACGGCGGCGGGATGTCGTGCGTTGAGGAGAAGTCTGCCAATTCCTCGAGGTAGGCCTGCAACTGCTCGCGGTCAAACCGCCGCATCCCAGGGGCTGCCGGCCCGCGGATGTCGAGCGTCATCTGCACCGCCCCGCGCCGCACGCGGCTGCGGACCATTGCCTCGATCTGTGATTCGAGCTGCGCGAAGCCCTCGCGGCCGCGGAGGGAAAACTTGAAGAACCGGTTGTTGACGGTCCGCAGCTCCACGCGGCACGTGCTGGGGCCGTCGGTCGCGACCCCCTCCCCACAGCCGGTCATGCTCAGCGCCATGATGCGGCCGTCGATTACTGGGCGGCTGGCAGGGCGGGAGCTTCGTCGGCCGGCACCGCGGCGGCTGGTGAAACCGGCGCATCGGCAGCCGGCGCGGCCGGCGGTTCGGCGGCAGGCCTGTCTGGCGGCACCGACTCACCACCCGGAGCGGCCGGTGGCTGCCCCTGCGGCGCGATGGGAGACACGGCCTGCGGCGCGGCGCCGCCAAGATCGCTGCTGAAGAGCGTCTGCTGGCGGCCGAGCACGTTGATCGCGATGATGCACAGCACGATCCAGACGGCGGCCACGGCGACCGTGAATTTCGTGAAGAAGTCGCCGGCCTTCGTGCCGAACGCGCTCTGCCCGCCCATGCCGCCCAGCGCGCCGGCCAGACCGCCGCCTCTGCCCCGTTGGATGAGCACGAGGAGGATGAGAAAGATGGCCGTCAGCGAAAGAAACAGGCCTAGTAGAAACCTGATGAAAACTTCCATGGAATCCGGAACACTCCGAGGGTCGGTCGCGGGCCGCGAGGCAAACGGTGTAGCAAGGTAGCGAATACGCGGGCCGAAGCCTACCACCGCCACCGGTTTGCCCGGGCAACGGCCCTTCGCGGCCGACCCGGAGGTGCCAATCCGAACGCGTCAAAGATCGCCCGGAGCCTGCGGCGCCAAGGCAGCGCACGGAGGTTGCGAGGCCTGGGGGGTCAGTCGGCGCGGCAGCCGGGGGGAGCGGCGGCACGCGGGGGCCATGGCGGGGAGGCCGGCCGCGGATGCGGTCGTCCGCGCCACATCGCAGGTTCATTTCAGGCTCATCGGCGGCGATCACGGCATCCGAAAACAAGGCATGCGTCACAAACAGGGCATGCGTCACGCGATGCATCATTGCCTCGGACCGGGCTGGCAGATGATCCTCGCGGTGCTGTGCGCCTGGGGATGCATGACGACGGCCGGGTGGGCCTTCCTGCCGGGCGAGGAGCGGCCCAAGAAACTCCTCGCCTATTCTGGCGGCGCCGACGACTCCGGCGGCGAGGAGGGGCTGTATGGCGACCGGATTGTGACCGACCGCCCGCACCTCGCCGAGGCGGCCTCGACGGTGGGGCTCGGGCGCGTGCAGGTGGAAAACGGCTACACCTACTTCCTCGATCATTCCGCCGGCACGACCTCGCAGCTCCATTCTTTTCCCGAAACGCTCGTGCGGGCCGGTGTGTTTCAGGAATGGTTCGAGCTGCGCGTGCAATACAACGCTTTCGCGGAGACCGCCACAGGCCCGGCCGGCTCGTTCTCGGCCAGTGGCAGCGACGATCTCTACCTGGGGGCGAAGGTGGCGCTGGCCGCGCAGTCGGGGATCCTGCCCGAGTTGACGATCTTCCCGCAGATGCGCGTGCCCACCGGCAGCCCGGCTTTCACCTCCGACGAGGTGCTGCCGGGAATGAATTTTGTCTATGCCTGGCGGGTAGGGGAGCGAACCGAGATCGAGTGCAACACCAACGTCAACCGCCGGCGCAACCCCGCCGCGGCCGGCTACTACACCGAATACCTGCAGACCTTCAACTTCGAATACGACCTCGGGCCGCGGGTGATGCTCTTCAATGAATTCGCGATCTTCGCGCAGGTCGGTGGGGTGGGCGTGGCCCAACAGGCCTACTCGCACGGCGGGCTGCACTGGTTCCTGCTGCCCAACCTGCAGATCGACGTGCACGCGGCCGTGGGACTCAACGAGGCCGCGGCCGACCTGTTCGGCGGCTCGGGCATCTCGTGGCGCTGGTGACGCTGCCGCGACTCTCGACGGCACTCCCCGAAAAACCGAGCATGCTGGCGGAATCCCCGCTGAAACGGCCGGCTCGGCTGAGATCTTCGACCACGGCTTGATCGCCGAGCGAGGGCCGGTCTCGCGGCTCATGAGTCGTTGGTCAGCCGGAAAATCGTCGCGGAGGCGACATCGACCGGGCTATCCTTTCATCCCCGCGTTCGCACATCTCTCCCGAACCCGTTGGTATCGCGTGTCCAAGAACTTCGTGCTCGTCGGTGCCGCGCCCTGCAGCCTCGACTACAATCCGCTCATCAACAACGCGGATCTGGTGCTGCGCTTCAACGAGTGCAAGCAGTTCGGAGGCAACGTCGGCACACGCACCGACATCCTCTGTGTCAACAACACGGGGAGCCCCGCCCGGCGTTATGTCGCCACACGCCCCATGCTCGCGCTCGCACCGGTGCGTGCGGCGAAAATATGGTTCCCGCGGGATGTGAATGTCTGCCGGGAACACGTTTCCCGGATGATACACGGCAATCCCGGGTTGCGGTCACAGTGGCAAGACCTTGATTTCTTCGACTACTCCGACGCAATCCTCAAGGCGAACGACCTCGGGCACGGCGGCATCGAATGCTTTTCGAGGGAACTCAATGCGGGATTGTTCCGCAGTCTCGAGCAGTGCAACGCGCCACCGTTTTTTTCACCCAGCACGGGCATCTTCGCGGTGGCGCGGGTGCTTGGCGATCCGGCGTTTGCCGATCATCGGGTGCACCTCGTAGGCTTTGGTTTTTCGGGCTGGCCGGGCCACCCGTGGCGTGCCGAACAGGCGCTCGTCGCGAACTACGTGTGGCGCGGCCGGATCGCCTATTACCCAGTGTGACAACCATTTATGATCAGGATCTTCATCGGCTACGATCCGCGGGAGGCGGTGGCGTTTCACGCGGCGTCGCACAGCCTTCTCGCTCGGTCATCGCTGCCCTTGGCGATCACGCCCCTGGCCCTCTCCACCCTCTCGGGTCTCATGGACCGGCCTCGCGATCCCCTGCAGTCGACCGACTTTTCGTTCTCACGATTCCTGACCCCTTTGCTCTGCGACTATCAGGGGTGGGCGCTCTACATGGACTGCGACGTCCTGGCTCGTGATGACATCGCGGCGCTGTGGGCGTGTCGAGACGAACGGTACGCGGTGCAAGTGGTGAAGCAGAAGCAGGACGTGACCAAGGGCGTCAAATTCCTCGGCGCTCAGCAGGTCGCGTACGGCAAAAAGAACTGGTCCAGCGTGATGCTGTTCAACAATCAGCGTTGCGAGCGGCTCACGGCCAAGTACGTCAACACCGCATCCGGACTGGATCTTCACCAGTTCAAGTGGCTGTCCGACGATGCCCTGATCGGCGACCTCCCGCCGAGATGGAACCACCTGGTCGGCTACTCCACGCCCTCGAATGACGCGGCGCTCGTGCACTTCACGGACGGCGGCCCCTATTTCGCGTCGTGGAAGAACTGCGAGTTTGCCGAGGAGTGGTTCCGCGAGCGGCAACGGATGCTCCATGCCGATGCGCCGGAGGCGAAGGCGCCATAACGGGAGACCGTCGACACGGCGGCCACGTGCCGTATGGTCACGCCGGAGTCCACTTTTCCAGCCCAACGACCGCAAAAAAGTCCCGTGCGTCCATTTTCATCAACTTCGCCTCCGTATCCCAGATCCCATACGACAACAGGATTGCATCGCCGTCCACCGCCAGTCCGCAGCAGAACTCCACCCGCTCGCCCTCGAACCGAAACGGGCAACTGACGTCGAGCACCTCGAAGTCCGGGCCATAGACGACGGCTTTGTGGAAATACCCCATGCCGGGAAGCGGGTGGGAGTCGACAATCGGGTGATCCAGCACCTTGCGATGCGCGATGCCGAGATAATTGATGCCCGTCTTGAGGATCGGCGACCCGCCGAAGAACCCCTCCAAGCCGGGTATTCTCCGTGGGCCGGATACCACTGAAAGACGCGTGCCCTCGAACTTGAGAATCTCGTACGGATCGCAGTGATACTGCAGGTACAGTTCTTCACCTCGGGGCCACGGCATCCAGTTCTTCTCTTTTGGCTGACGGAAGGGCAACACCGCGACGGTGTTCAACACGTTTCCGTCCAGAGAGCAGAGCATCATGCGAGTCTGCTTGGGACGGTTGCCCGATTCGGCAGGGAGATAGCAGTGAGCCCCGGCAAGGGCATACAGCCGTTTCTTCCACCGAAACAGCCTGATGTCCTGCAGGCCGTTGAGAGCCACGGGATTCACGCGGATATGCCGATCTTCGAGAAAACCCCGGGCTTCGATTTTCGGGCCGGACTTCCAGTCCACGACTGCGAAGTAATTCTGCGCGTCCGAAAAGGGCACCCTGAACCCGGCATACTTCGTTTGGGAATAGCCACTTTTCTTGAGGTTTTAGTTGACGCCTTTGTAGGCGACGAGATACCGGTGCTCGTCGAGGCGCACCAATGACGGATTGCTCACCTCATGACCGCTGATTTTCGGCAGGGTGAGCGTTTCGTTCGGCTTCGTACACGCGATCAGGTTCAACATGCCCTCGCAGGATAGGTCGATCAACGGCGCTGCGGCAAGCATCATGGGTAGCCCCCACAGCCAGGCATTCGGATGCTGGGACTTTGGAGGTCGATGCCATGGCCGGAACGGACCAAGCCCGCGTTCGTCGGCCGCCATCCACTACCGCACCCCCCGTGCTCCGCGGCCCGTCTCTCCCGCCCGTGGCCAGCCAATCGATCGGGCCGAGGTCCCGTTGGCCGACCTGTCTCTTTTCAGCGATCGAAGGCCCGGGCGATGCCTAGGAAATCGTCGGCCTTGAGGCTGGCGCCTCCCACCAGGGCACCGTCGATGTTGGCCTGCTCGGGCGTGGCCACCTTGCCGGTACCGATCGCCCACACCGGCTCGTAGGCGACCACGACCTTTTCCAGGTCGGCCGGCGCGAGCCCCGCCAGGGAGCCCTTCACCAGGGTGGTGACGACCGCCTCGGTGCGGTTGCCCTCGCGCTCCTCGAGCGGCTCGCCAACGCACACGATCGGCGTCAGGCCCGCCGCCGGCTTCGTGGTGGAGATCAACTCGGCCTTGAAGTCCCCTCTTAAACGAGGCCACTTTGGGAGAGAAAATCCCGGGCGGACGTCGCTGCCCCCGATCCGAGTCGCGGATCTTTCTCACGGGCCACGGTTCGTCCGTCAGGTCGGCAGTTCGAATCCCGCGCGGCGTTCTCGCACGAGCAGGGCGTCGGCCGCGGCGTCGTCGACGAATCGTTCGTTCGCCGGGTTCCACCGCAGCGGATCTGGTCGACGCCGTGGGCCCCCCAATTGGTCATTTGACCGCCGTTGAAATCACGCCAGCCCCCCAGCCCATCCAGGCGGGGTTGAAGGGGCGGTCGGCTGCCTGGTTGAGCCAGCGGTTCCAATCGAGCCCGGCCGGCACGGGCTCTTCCGGAGGCAGCGGCGAGGGCGAGGCGTTCGCATTCGTGTAGTTCACCGCCCGTACCTCGAGCAGCTTTCCGAGGCCGCCGTTCCTCACGAAGTGACCGGCCAGTCGATTGATCGCCATGGAACGCTGCTGCGATCCCACCTGGAGGACGCGGCCGTGCTTGCGCACGGCGTTCACGAGCGCCCGTCCCTCCTGGACGTAGAGCGTGAGCGGCTTTTCCGCGTAGACGTCCTTGCCTGCCTGGCAGGCTTCAATGCAGGGTAGCACCCGCTGGAAGTCACCCGTGCTGACGAGCACGGCATCGATGTCGTCGCGGTCGAGCACGCGGCGATGATCCTGATAGACAGGCCACCCCCTCCCCGCTTGGCTTTGTATGCTTCCGCCCGCGGCAGGTTGCAGTCGCTCAAGGCGACGATCTGGGCCCCCTCCGGCAGCTGGTCGAGAAGGAGCCCGGCTCGCTTGCCAACGCCGATCGCGCCGACACGAACGCGGTTGCTCGGTGCCGTTTCCGCCGCGCTGCTCCGCGACCATGGCAGTGAGACCGACGCGGCCCCCACGGCCGCCGTTGCCAGAAAATCACGACGGCCAAGGAGGCGAGGATGATCGGACATGCGAGCTCTCCTTTTGGCAGTTTCTGATTCTCTCGGCGATCGCGGGTTAATCGCACGGAGCAACCCGGAAGTCGAGTCCGGCAGACGCCGCTGAATGCCCGCACGTCGGAAAGGCTTGTTCCTGCTTCACTCGCCCGCCGCGGGCCGGCGGCAGACGGGAGCGCTGCAGAGATTGACGAACGCCTCGATTCCGCGCACAGCCTGCTCCCGCGTCACGGTGAGATGACGGTCGCGGCCGTGGGCGGCGGCCACGAACGTCGCCAGGCCATCCGCGTCGATCGTGACACGCCCCGGCGGCGACAGTCCGAAGTAGCCGCGATCCGGCCGCACGACCGCCATCACGCTCGTGAGATCCCACGTCGGCCTGTCGTGCGGCGGCGGCTGAAAGAGCACATAGGCCTCCGCCAGCGGATGATGAGGCACGCTCCTGTAATCCCGCTCGATGCTCGCGGCAGGATAGGGCAGCGCCAAACCGATCTCGTAGCCGCTCCAGATCCTGGGCGTGGGCCATTCGTCCGCCACCTTGCGGGCCGCCGGCAGATCGCCATCGACGTTGTAGTCGCCCGAGCGTTCCACGTGATGGATCGGCGCGAAGGCACCCGCCATGAGCGAGAGCACCCGCACCTTCGCTGCCACGAGGTCGCGGCCCGACAGCGGCGAGACGTCGTCGGCGGGCGAATCGAGCAGCCGGGCGAGGTTCGTGGAGAAGCCGACCTGCACGATCGCGACCGAGCCGTCGGGCCGCCCCGCGAGCGTCTGCCGCAAGAGCCGTACCGCGTCGGGAGCAGCGGCCCCGTCGACGAGGTCGTGCGGGTAGCGGAGCGCCCCGCCGTCGCGGACCTTGACGAGCGGTAGGAATCGTCCGGCGTCCGGCGTCGCCCCGCCGCGGACCACGCCGATCGGGACGTCGCCGCGGCCGTAGAACTCGTTCACCGCGTCGGTGAACGGGGCGGCCAGCGGATTATCCTTGGTGATCGTCACGGCCAGGAGCCGGCACTCCCCGCGCGACTCCAGGGCGTGCAGGAGCCCCAGGGCCAGGACGTCGTCCACATCGTTGCCGATGTCGGTGTCGAAGATGACGTCGACCGGCCCGGCGGGCTGCTCGGCCGCGGCGCCGGCACCCGCGAAGACGGTGGCCAGCACGACCGCGGGAAGGAAGGCGAACCGACCGCTCGACTGCAGCATGGTCATGGATGATCCGCGCGGTTGTATCCCGCCGCCTCCGGGCCGCCGACTCGACGGCGCGGAGGCGGTATCATACGCGTCCGCCCCATGCTGCCGAGACGCAAGGCTGGCAACGAGGCCGGCTTCGACCGCTCGCGGAAATTCACTTGGTCGCAGGCCAGTCGCCATGGTTGTTTACTGCCGGTGCGAAATGATGTCTACATTTCAGGCTTTTCAGGTGCTGTCACCGTACCGTGGAGTCGATCGTGTCATGGGGATAATCGCACACTCGACGCCCATTGTCCGCGTCGCCCTTTTCTGTCTCACCGCGGTCGTCGGTGCGTCGGAAGCCGGGATGCCCGCGGACCACGAGACACCGGAGGACGGCCGCGAAGTCGCGGGCACGACGGTCGTCCTGGAGTTGCCCGCCGGCCCGGGCAACCCCCGAAATTCGGAGGGCTCGTTCGTCGCCCTGAAGGACGGCCGCATTCTGTTCGCGTACAGCCGCTACCGCGGCGCGATGGATTGGGCGGACCATGCCACTGCCGACATCGCCGCCCGGACCTCGGCTGATGGTGGCAGGACCTGGTCGCAGGACGACCGGATCATCGTTCCCAACGAGGGCCGGCTCAACGTCATGAGCGCGTCTTTGCTGCGGCTTGCGGACGGCCGCGTCGCGTTGTTCTACCTCCGGAAAAACGGCTAGAAAGACTGCCGTCTCTGGATGCGTACCTCCGCCGACGAGACCGCCACCTGGGGCGAGCCGCTGCCCTGTATTCCCGCGCCGGGCTATTTCGTGGTCAACAACGACCGCGTCGTGCAGCTCGGAAGCGGTCGGCTGGTGGCGCCGGCCGCCTATCATCGCGCGAAGCACGACGGCGAGGGATGGCGGGATGAATCCGTGGACAACCGGGGGATCGTCTTGTTTTTCCTCTCGGATGACGCCGGCAAAACCTGGCGCGAGTCACGCGATTGGCTGGCCTTTCCCGGCAAGTGTCCTTCCGGCCTGCAGGAACCGGGCGTGATCGAGCGCCGGGATGGCGCGCTCTGGGGCTGGTGCCGCACGGAGGCCGGCTGGCAATACGAGACCGAATCCCACGACGGCGGCGAGACCTGGTCTGTGCCCCGGCAGTCCCGGTTTCGCTCCCCATGCGCTCCATTGAGCGTCAAGCGGATGCCGGGCACCGGTCATCTGCTGGCCGTGTGGAATGATCACTCGGCAGTTGCCGCGCATCGGCCGACCGATTGGAAATCATCGAGCTGGGGCCGTACGCCGCTGACGTTGGCCCTGAGCCGCGACGACGGTCGCTCGTGGGAGACCGTCGGCGATATCGAGACCGATCCCGCCCGTGGCTTTTGCTACACGGCGATCCACTTCACCGACGACGCCTTGCTGTTGG
The DNA here is from genome assembly GCA_044234625.1 of Pirellulales bacterium. GTDB lineage: Bacteria > Planctomycetota > Planctomycetia > Pirellulales > UBA1268 > CACORA01. Next base: position 14,034 of record JBIIIP010000034.1, read on the forward strand.
CCTACTGCTGCGGCGGCGGCAAGACCGGCGTGCTGCAAGACTCCGTCATCCGCCGAGTTCCACTGGCCACCCTCGCGCCGCGCTGACAGCCCGAGGGGCTGGACTTTCACGTGAATACAGCGGGCATGTGCACTCCTTGCCGCATCGCGCGGATGAGGCCGCGCCGATCCGCGGGCCTCGATGCTGAGCTCTTCGGAGCACTCCACGACACCGGTATGGTGGCAAAGGGCGACAAACTGCTTGCGTTGCTCGAGCCCGGCGACACGGCGACGATCGAGGCCGGTTTCTCCGCGAGGTGACGGATCAGGCCGGCCCGCGTTGGGCGGCCGCGTCGGGAGGCCGGCCGCTCGTACAGGGGAGCGAATCGCCGATCGCGGAGCCACAAGCGGCCGCCATCACCGGCGCGATCAAGCCGCTTTCCAGTTCGGTTGGCACGAGGACAATGGAATGCCGAATGCCGATGGAAACGACTCGGTGTGGTCGCTGCTGGGGGAGTTTCGTCTCCCAGCATCATAGGCATCAGGGACGAGTCCGCCGACGCCGACTCACGATCCCTACGCCGCACGCGAGCCCGGCGAGGGCCATGGCCCAGGTGGAGGGCTCCGGCACGGCGGTGATCGCGACGAAGCTTCCACCCGTGAGATAGTCGCCGGTGAAGTTGGCGAGGCCCGTGAACAACATGCGGTTGTAGTCGATCTGCCATTTCTGGCTGCCCACGAGGAACGAATCGCCATCGGCAAGCTCGCTGCCGTTGTATGTGAAGAGCCCGTTGTTCCAGGCCCCCGAGTAGCTGATAAGAGCGAACGTCGTCGTGTAGTTCACGAACGGGCTCGGCGAGCCGGCGAGATCGGTGAGCGTGAGGATCGCCCCCGCATTGATCGTCAGGTTGCCGTTTACAACCAGCAGATCGGCGGCGGCAGCCAGCGACGCCGGGTTCGTCGAGTCATACTCGTATTCGAACGTCGAGGAGCCAGAGAACGTGGTCGCGCCCACGGCCAGCGACTGGATGCTGTTTCCGGGGGAAAGCGTGCCGCCCGCAAGGACGTTTACGACTCCACCGATCGCCCCCGAGCCGCCGACTTCGGCGCCGCTCTGCACCGTGACGGCCGTATTGCCGAGCGACCCGTTCACGGAGAGCCGGCCGGCCGACACCGTGGTGGCGCCGGAGTAGGTGCTCGAGCCGGAGAGGATCAGGTTCCCTCCGCCGAGTTTCGTGAACGAACCGCCGCTGCTCGTGAGGTTCGAGCCGAGCGTCACGTTCTGGCCGTTGGTGTCGATCGAGTACTGCTGGCCGGCTGCGTTCGAGAACCGGCCGGAGTAGTCGGTCGTGTTGGAGGCCGAATATTGCAGCGTGCCGCCGCCGAAAGAGATCGTGCCCGAGGAGCCGAGGGCACTGGCCGAGCCGACGGCCAGCGTGCCCGCGTTGAGCGCCGCCCCGCCGGTGAACCCGTTCGACCCGGCGAGCGTGAGCGTGCCGGCGCCGCTCTTTGTCAGGCCGATGACTCCCGAGCCGTTGTTGATCGCGCCGCTGAAGGTGGTGTTGGTGCTGCCCCCGACGACCAAGCTGTAGTTGCCCGCAACGACCGAGGAGACTGTGCCTGATCCGGAGAGGGATCCGATCGTTTCCGTGCCGCCGCCGGACGCAAAATTCAGCGAACCGTTCACCGTCACCGCAGCCGAGTTGGGAATGACTTCATTGACACCAGTGGCGACATCCAACTGAAGAGTCGCGCCGCTGTCGACAACCACGGGGCCAGTGAAGTTGTTGGTGGTGTTTTGGAGCGTCACACGCCCACGGCCCTGAGTGACGGTAATGCCTCCGGAGCCGGTGATCTGGCCGATGAAGGAAGTGCGACCGCCGGCGTGAGGTGTATCGTTGAATACCTGGACATTCCTGTTGAGCGTCAGCGTCCCGGTCCAGGCGTTGGCACTGGTTGCTCCGGTGTTGGTCCCGCCGATGCTGACAAGCCCGGTCCCAAGATTGGCCACGGTGATGGCGTTGGCGATGGTTGTGTTGTCGGTGGTGTTCGCCATCAGGACGATGCTGTTGGTGCCGGTGTTGCCGTCGCCCAGGACGATGGCTCCGCTTCCGAAGGAGGCAGATGCGTTGCCCACGAGGGCCCCCTGACTGACCAACGCGCCGCCGGTGAAGGAGTTCGCCTGCGAGAGTGTTACCGTGCCAGGGCCGGCCTTGGTGAGCGTACCGCTCCCTGAGACGACGCCGCTCAGGGTTTGGTTGCCGGGGTTGCTGAAGACAAGCGAGCCGTTGTCGGTGATCCCGGCACCATAGTTGCCTCCCCCGAGGAGGCCTGAGACCACCAACGTGCTGTTGGTGATGGTCGTCGTCCCGGCGTAGGTGTTGGTGCCTGTGAGCGTGGTCGTGCCCGGACCGCTGAAAACGACGGGCGCTCCAGTCAAACCCGTGTAGTCGGCGATGCCACCGGAAACCACCAGTGCGTTGGAGGTTCCCGTGTTGAAGGTCATGGTGGTGCCTCCACCGTTGTTCACCAGAACGATGTTGGCTCCGAAGGTATTCGTGGTCGTGCCGTCGCTGTTCACGGTCCCGTTTCGACCGTTATTCCCAAAGCGGATTCCGGACCCATCGGGCGAGTTGACCACGGCGCCTGAGCCGCCGGAGTTCGAGAGATTCACCGTCCCGAGATAGGCCATGTCATCTTGGTTGGATCCCGCCCCGGTGAAAGCCAGCGTGCCGCCGCCATTCACCGTGACGATGGTCGTGTTGGTGGTGGGCGCTATCCCGCTCTGCGCCTGGGCAAAAATCTGGAGGGTGCCTCCGTTGTTCACCACGGCATGGCCGGGAAGGATGCCAGTGCCAAAAGCCCCGGCTCTCAGAATGAGCGTGCCGGCATCCACGGTGGTGAGGCCGGTGTAGGTGTTGATTCCAGTGAGAGTCGTGGTGCCAGTGCCGGCCATCGTGAGCGAGCCCGAGCCGCTCATGATGCCGGCATACGTGCCGCTCGTGGCCTGGGCGAACTCAACGGCCGCGTTGTTCGTGATCGCGCCCTGCAGGCTCGCGGTCGTGCCCACGAGCCGGCCCCCGGAAACCGTCGTGCCGCCGCTGTAGGAGTTGTTGCCGGAGAGCGTGAGCGTGCCGGAGCCGGATTTCGTGAGGCCGCCCGAGCCGGAGATGCCTCCGGAGTAGGTCGTGCTCTGGCCGTTGCCGCCGACCGTCAGCCTGCTCGAGCCGAGCACCACGTCCAACGAGCCGGCGAGCGAGCCGATCGTCTCGTTGCCGCCGAGCGCGAACACGGCGCCAGCGGCGCCGGTGACCGCCGACGAGTCGGAGAGCAGGTTGGCCGACGCGAGCGAGAGCCGTCCGGCGCTCACCGTCGTCGTTCCCGTATAGCTGCTCGCGGCCGAGAGTGTGAACGTGCCGCTGCCGACCTTCGTGAAGCCGCCACTGCCGGTGATCGAGCCGGCGTAGGAGGTGGAACCGGCATTGCCGGCAGTGAGCGTGGCGCCGGAGGCGATATCGACCGTGCCGCCGGAACCCGCGAGCGACGCCACGGTGTCGCTGCCGCCGATCGAGAGCCTGCCGCTGTTGACCGTGAGCGTGGCTGCGTCAGCGAAAGTGTTGGCCGAGGTCGTGGCGACCGTGCCGCCGCCGACGACGATCGCCGACGAGGCGAGCGTGACGCCGTTGGCCGCCGTGAAGGCACCCGAGTTCACGGTCGTGGTGCCGCCCCACACCTGGCTGGCGTTCACCTGCACGTTCGAGTTGCGACCGCCCGAAACGGTGAAATCGACAGCGGACTGCGGGTCGGCGTTGGTGCCGAGGGCGGTGTTGAGCGTGAGAGTCGTGGTGGTGCTCGAGACACTTCCCCAGACCACGTAATCTTTTTCGAAATCGTTCCACAGCGTGCCGCTGAAGATCAGGCTGCCGTTGACGGGGTTGAGCTGGATGTCGGAGGCACCGTCCTGACCGCCTGACAATTCCATCGCCACGGTCTGCGTGAACGAGCTGTTGTTCTCGATTCGCGTCTTGAAGCCGATACCGCCACCGTTGCTCGCCGTAAGCGTGCGGGACACGTTAAACGTCGTATCCCAGAAGATGTCGTTGGCCGACTGCCAGGACCCGTAGTTGTAGTTCAGCCCGGTCACGTTCGAGTTCAGGTTTTGGCTGAACTTCAGGCTGTTGGTGTACCCCCACGTGGGAGACAAGTTGTTCTGCCAGTTGCCGGAGTACGTGAAGTTACTGGTGTTTTCCGTGTCGCCCCCGACCCACACCATGTCGGCCGCCGATGCGGTTGACGCTCCCATCGCGAGCAGGGCCGAGACGAACAGGGCAACGGCGACGAATCGAAGCAGCGCGGGCGGAGCGAACGAGTGATTCTTCCGGATCGCTCCCACGCACCGCTCTGCCGAAAGCCTGCCCGCGCGCAGGCTTTCCTTCTTTCGCAAGACGTGGAATGCGATCCGGCTCATGAGCAACTCAACTCGATCGCTGCTGCGGCGAAGTTACCAGCAACAATAGGACAGCCTCTGGGCGACGGCGCACGGCACCATCCCCCATTTTTTTCATCCCCAATAGAAATAACGAGCCCCGTGGCGATGAGCAAGGATTCGGCGGGGAAACTTGATGAAACAGTATCGAACAGGGCCGAATCGGCCCCAGGAGAAGCTCCATCCGCTCGGGGAGTTAGAGCAGGTTTTTATGCGGGTTCAGGAACAGGGCTGGCCAAGGGAACCAGCGTGTGCGACTGGAGCCGAGGCCTTGGCCGAGGCAGAAGCCGCACACGCGGCGGCGAACCCGGCCGGGGTTCGGTAAACCAACGAGCTGTGAGGCCGCTGGGTGTTGTATTCGTCTCTCCAAGAAGCGGTGAGCGTCCGGGAAAGAGGATTCTCTCACAAGATCCGGGTCAGGATTTTGGGAGGGGGTCAGGTCGGGCTGCGGCCGGTTCAGTACCCGTGCGCCTGCCCGGCGGAAGGGGGTGTGGCGAGCGGCTGCCAAAACGGCCACATCGCCGCGCGGCCCGGCTGCTCATGCGTGAGCTGAAACTCCCGGCCGCGGTCGAGGTCGAACAGATACAGGTTCCTCGCCCCATCCCGCTTCGCGCCGAACGCCACCCACCTCCCGTCCGACGACGGCGTCGGGTGGTAGTGCCACGAGCCGGGTGCGGTCTTCGTGACTCGGGTGACCTTGCCCGTGAGCGCCACGCGAAACAACTCGATGGCGTCGTCGACCTGCGCGGTAAAGAACACCTCCCGGCCGTCGGCCGACCAGGCGGGTGTGTCGCTGCTGCCGCCATGAAAATCGAAGACGTCGAGAAATTCGACGGCACCCCGGTAGCCGCCCCGATCGGCCAATTTCCGCAGGCCGCTGCCGTCGCGCCGCACGACGTGGGGATGACAGTCTTCGTGCTGCCCGCTCACGAACAGGAGCCACTCGCCGTCGGGAGACCAGCGGGGCATGAAATTGAACGGGTGGCCGGTCTCGATGCGGCGCTTCTTGGAGCCATCGGCGTCGGCGACGTAGATCTGGTAATTCTCGTGGTAGCTGATCTGCCGGCCGTCCGGTGACGTGCTGTAGCCGTAGGCGAAACCCGCATCCCCGCCGGAAAGATCCTGCTTGGAGCGGCCGTCGACATCCATGGCGAACGGCCGGGAAACCCCGTCGATGAGCGCGGTGAAACCGAGACGTCGACCGCCGGGCATGAAAAACAGGCCGCTGTTCTAGTGGCTCACGCGGCCGACCGCGGTCAAGTTCACGGGCGTTGCGCCCGCGTCGAGACCCACGAGGCAGCAGTCGACCAACCAGCCGCCCGGCACCATGCGAAAATCCTTGTGCTCCTCCTCCCATTTCGCATTCGCGGGATCCTGCCACCCGCGGCCCACGATCGCCTGCCGGCCGTCCGGCGACCATCCGCCAAACTGCGTCCAGACATCCGGCCCGTCGACGAGTTCCGCCCCAATGGTGTGGCGGCCCGAGCCGTCGGCCGCGATCACCGTCGCCCGCATCGTCTGGACGTTCGCGTGGCGGCCGCCGGGCAGGTTCGTCTGGAGCGTCGTAAAGCCGATGAGCCGCGGCGGCGCCTCAGTGTCGGGGCTCGGCGCACCATCGCCGGCCACCCCGGATCGCGGGCCGGCGATCGCGACGAGCAGCACCCAGGCGCCGATCCATGACGCACCGCCGCGCGGTCGGGAGTTCGACAGTGGCGGTTGCGGGGGTTGTCGTGACGGCATGAGCAGTCTGACTACGGGGCCACAGCCGGGAATGCCCGCATCATCGCACAGCGACCGGCCTCGGTGAAGTCGGCCAGGACCCGCATCGAGAAGAGTTTGTAGCTTCGCCTCGCGGAAAAAGGAAAAAGGTGGCAGCCACCTTTTTCCTTTTTCCTGCCATCCCTTGGGGCAGGTCTCCCGCCCGTGGCCTTTCGAACGACTGCGTTGGCCGACCTGTCTCTTTTCAGCGATCGAAAGCCCGGGCGATGCCCAGGAAATCGTCGGCCTTGAGGCTGGCGCCGCCCACGAGGGCGCCGTCGATGTCGGGCTGGGCGGCGAGGTCGGCGGCATTGTCGGGCTTCACGCTTCCGCCGTATTGGATCCGCACCTTCGCCGCCACGGCCGGCGACGCCAGTGCGGTCAGCAGGCGGCGGATGAGGGCATGCACCTCCTGGGCCTGCTGCGGCGTGGCCACCTTGCCGGTGCCGATCGCCCACACCGGCTCGTAGGCGACCACGACCTTCTCGAGGTCGGCCGGCGCGAGGCCCGCCAGGGAGCCATTCACCTGAGTGGTGACGACCGTCTCGGTGCGGTTGCCCTCGCGCTCCTCGAGCGTCTCGCCGACGCACACGATCGGCGTCAGGCCCGCCGCCAGCGCCGCCTTCGTCTTGGCATTCACGCCGGCGTCGGTTTCGCCAAACAGCGTCCGCCGCTCGGAGTGGCCGAGGATCACGGAGTGGCAGCCCATGTCCACGAGCATCGGCGGAGCGAGTTCGCCCGTGAACGCTCCGCTGGACTTGTCATGCATGTTCTGCGCGCCAAGGGCGACGTCCGACTTCGCCGCGGCGAGCGCCGTGCCGACCGTGTCTACATAGAGGGCAGGGGGGCAGAGCACGAGTTCGACGCCGGCCGCCTCACTGCGGCGGCCCGCGATTGCCGCCGTGAGTTCGCGGGCCTGGGCCCGATCGAGGTTCATTTTCCAGTTTCCGGCGACGATCTTTTTGCGCTGCATGGCAAATCCTCGGGGTGGTTTCCACGGGGCGGTCGCCCGGTAGCGTAGCGAAGGCCGGGGAAAAAACGACCGCCCGCCGTGCTCCCGCCGGGCGGCGCGCGGGGGCGTGGGTCCCGACGCTGGCGAACTCCCCTGCCACCGGGCTATCCTGACACCTCGACGAGGGGTTCGGCACATCGACCGGGGGCCAGCGATGCGGTTTTCGTCGTGGGTAATCCGCTGCACGGTGGCCGCCGCATGCCTCGGCGGCGGCGGCGCCACCGCCGCCGATCTCGTGGCCATCGAGGGCTGCACGCTCGAAGTCGCCGCATGGGCCGACGGCGACAGCTTTCCCGTGCGCACGCCCGACGGCGCCGTGTACACGGTGAGACTCTACGGCGCCGACTGCCTCGAGCAGCACGTCAGCGGCGAAACATCCGCCCGCCGGCTCCGCAGCCAACGCCGGTATTTCGGGATCACCTCCGCACGGCCCGACGCGGCCGCGTCGATCGCCCTGGCGAAGGATCTCGCCCACCGGTCCACGGAGGAAACCCGCCGACTGCTCGCCCGGCCGTTCACGATCCACACGAGCTTCGCCGACGCCCGTGGCGACGGCCGGCACAAGCGGATCTATGCGTTCGTGTTCGACGCCGAAGGCCGGGACCTCGCGGCGCATCTCGTGGCCGCAGGACTGGCCCGGGCGTATGGCGTGGGCCGCACGACGCTCCGCGGCGATTCTGCCGAGGAATACCGGGAAACGCTCGCCGATCTGGAGCTCCAGGCGGCCACACGCGGGCTCGGCATCTGGGCGCACACCGACTGGGATGCGCTCCCGGCGGAGCGGCGGCTGGAGCGCGACGAGGAGCGGGAGCTCGGAGAGGCGATCGACGGCGGCTCACCCCCCGCCGGCTTCGTGGTGGAGGTCAACTCGGCCTCGCGCGAGGAACTGATGCGCTTGCCGCAGGTGGGCGAAACGCTCGCCAACCGGATCATCGAGCGCCGGCCCTACCGGCGGCTCACCGACCTTCTCGAGGTGGACGGCATCGGCCCCACCACCTACCGGGCCCTGAAGCCGATGCTGCGGATCGAACCACCCGCGGAATGACGCCTCCGCCACCGCATGCTTTCCCGCGGCCTGCCGCTGGCGAGGGGGAGAGGCCGCGTGATACAACCCTTTTCCAGACTTTTCAGCCTTTATTCAGACGAAGCCATGCACACCCTGATTCGCGTTCAGACTCTGTTTCTCGCCGCCATCGTGGCGGCCGCCAGCGTCGCCGCCGACGAGCCGACGTCCGAAGCCGACCCGACTCCCGCCGCCGAGCCGAAGCCGGACGCCGCGCCGAAGCCCGCCGCCAAGAAGAAGGCTTCCAAGAAGAAAACGAAAAAGAAAACAAAAAAGAAAAACTCGACCACCAAGGCGAAGACCCGCGCTGACTACGATGCAGCGCTGAGCGACTGGATGGCGAAGAAGCTCCAGTCCGAGTTTCGTGCCCACGGCAACCAGGACGCCCGCTGGGCTGACGACCTCGTCGAATTTTATCCCGTCTTTGTCGGCGCCCTGATCCCGCAATTCACGCACGAGGCCAAGACCTCCGTCGCCGTGGAAAAGGCCGAGGCGTTAATGAAAGCCGGCTGCGACGACCCGCTCTTCCTGGCCTGTGACAAGCGGATCGCAATCGGCCTGCAGCGGCTCCGTGAAGGCGAACTATCGCTGCGGACGCTGCCTGCCGCGATCCGCGAGGCGGGGTATTCGCCGTTCTGCCAGTTTCTGCCCATGCTCTGGCGAAGAAACGTGATCCAACGACAAGGATTCGCCTTATCCGATCCGACGGATTTCTACCAAGCTGCCCTGGCAACCGCGTCCGACCCCGACTTCGCAGGGGCGAACGCACGTTTCTACGTATCCTCGGTGAGCCCGCGCGACAAGGAATTTCTCTTCCTCGCCGCGGAGCACTTTGGAAAGCCTGACAGCGGCGTCGACCCGTGGATTACAGAGGTCATCACCGGCTACGCCGAGATCGCGAAGGCCTGGGACGCCAGAGGCTCAGGCTGGGCCGCCGAAGTCAAGGAGGAGGGATGGAAGGGGTTCGCGGAGCATATCTCGCTGGCCCGCGAACATCTCACGAAGGCCCATGAGATGCGGCCCAATTTCCCCGAAGCCGCAAACAGCATGATCACCGTGAGCATGGCGGAGAGCTCGGGGGAGCAGCGGATGTGGTTCGACCGCGCGGTGGCGGCGGAATTCGACTACGCGCCTGCCTATGAAAACCTCTCCCAAGCGCTCCAGCCTCGGTGGGGAGGCAGCCACGAAGCACTGCTGGCGGCTGCCCGGGAGTGCCTGGCGACGAAACGGTTCGACACCGAGGTGCCGCTGCATTACATGCTGTTTCTCGGAACGATCGCCGCCGACCTACCCGACCGCCGCGACGTCTTCGCGATCCCCGGCGTGTATGAAGAAATCCTGTCGGTACACCATGCCTATCTCGAGTTGGCAGAACACTCTCCGCAGATAAAGCCCCTCGCGCTGAAGTCGCGGATCGCCCTGATCCACTGGGCGGCCGGGCGGTATGCCGAGGCCAACAAGGTCCTCGACGAGTTATCCGAGAAGCTTGTGCCGCATACGCTCGACTATCACAGGACCACTGTGGACGATGTCGTGGGCGAATGCCGGCTTTTCGGCGGGCCTCATGGCCCTGCCGTCGAGGCCGCCGAGGCGATGATCGCCGGCAACCATGTCGACGAGGCACTGCAGGCCTACCAGGCTCTCGAACAGCTCCCTGACATCCCGGCCGGCGGCAAGCGGCTCATCGCCAGCCGAATCAAGACCCTGAAGAATGCCAAAGCGATCGAAAAGCACGACTGGATCGATCTCCAGCCGGAAGCAAACCTGGCGGGATGGCGCGTGGTGTCGGGCGAGTGGAAGGTTGAGGATGACGGCACGCTGGTGGGCATGGTCAAGGAAAAGGGTCCGCTCAAGCTGTTGTGTGAGACCGAACTTGGGAAGAACGCAGAGGTGTCGCTTGAAAGCGATCTCGTCAAGCAAACAAAACGCGGCGAGCCGCACGTCTATGGCTGCAATATTCTCCTCGCCCATGCCGCCGGTGAATTCGGCAGCGACGCTCTTGCCGTGCGATTCGGCGGCTCGGCTCCCGCCGTGTGGCTGACGCACGGCTTCTTCACAAACGACAACTACAAGGTGGCCCCCTTGCAGATCAAGCCAACGAGTACCATGCGGGTGATCCTCTGGGAGAAAAAGGTTTCCGTTTTCTTCAATGACGCCAAGGTGATGGACAAGGTGGAGGTGCCGGCCGATTGGCTGGGGGGTGACGGGCTGGCCCTGTACAACGTGTCGCCTGGGCCGCCGATGCAGATGCGGATTCGCAAACTGCGTGCCCGCGCGCTCGAAAAGCCGCCGGAAGATTTCTAGCTGTCCACAGAAAAGGCCATCCATGGCCTTTTTCCACAGGTGGCGACAGACCTTTTCCACAGGTGGCGACAGACCTTTTCCACAGGTGGCGACAGACCTTTTCCACAGGTGGCGACAGACCTTTTCCACAGGTGGCGACAGACCTCCGGTCTGTCTAGAAGGCTTGGTCACAGACCGGAGGTCTATGACACTTTCAAGGCATCACAGACCGGAGGTCTACGCCACCTTGGGGACGATGAGGCACGGGGCTGCCCATGCCCTCGAGCGGGCTATGGGAGCAAGCGAAGGCGGGATGCCGAAGCGCAGCGGACATGCAGAGAGCCGAGGCCCGGAGGGCCTCGGCGAACGTCCGAGCGAGGGTGTGGGCAGCCCCGTGCCGCGTTGAGCCACTCGGTCGTCTTCGTCGTCAGGGCTTCGTCACTCCCAGCGGCGCAACCGTCTCCCAGCCCCCCGGAATCGAGTCGCCCGACTTCGCCATGATCGCCCGCGCCGCCGACTGCGCCGCCGCGAGCAGCTCCGGCGTGCGACCTGCCTCCACGGCCAAGTCCAGGGATTCCTTGACGGGAATCGACGCCAAGGCCTCGAGAACGAATTGCCGGTCTTCCAGTCCACGGGCCATCTCGTAGGCCTGGCGGCACATGGCCGCCTTGTCGGCCGGTGCGCCGCCCAACTGCCGGGCCACGCGCAGATAGCCGCGAAACACCCGCGTGCGAAACTTGCCGTCCGCCATCGTCTTCGACAGTTCAAGCAGCACCGGTCCGGCATCCGCCGTCGGCCACCCACCGAGCAGGCGGGTGCCCAGGTCCTGGAATTGCGGATCGGCACCCCGCGCCGCAGCCGCCACCGCCTCCAAGGCACGCGGGCCGGCGGTCTGGCCAACGATCTCCAGCGCTGCCAGCCGCACCGGCGGCAACGCGGAAGACGTCTTCGCCAGCAGTATTTCCTCGCAGGCATCCCGGTCGGGCATCCTCACGGCCGCGGCCCGCAACGCCTCCAGCGCCAGCGGCTGCTCATCCACCGACCGCGGCTCCACGTACGCCTTGATCAACGCGGGCATCCGCTGCAGATCGACCGTCTGCCCGAGCGCTGCGATCGCCGCCACACGCACGGCCGCGTCGGCATCGCCCAGCGAGGCCGTGACCTCGCCGATCGCGTCGATCCGCCGCAGGCCAACGACTTTCAGCAGCACGGCCTTGTCCTTGCCGCGGCTCGCCGCGAGACGATCGCGCACCACGGCGTCGACGCCCGGATCCCGCAGGCTGCCGATGGCCGCCACCGCGGCGGCGGCCAAGGCGGCGTCGGGGTCGACGGCCACCGCCAGCAGCGTCGGCAGCTCGGCAGCGGTCGCCATCCGGCCGAGGGCCGCGACGGCGGCGGCACGCACCTCATTGGGACCGGACTCCGCCGCCCGCACGATCGCAGGAATGACCGCCGGACTCGCACGATCGGCGAGCACCGCCACGAGCAGCGCGGCACGTTCGGCGGGGGCCGACTGCAGCTCCACGACGAGAGCCTGATCGACGTCGGCCGACGGGAGCTCGCGGGCGGTCGACAAGCCGATGGCGAAGAGCCCGGCGTCGGTCGCCCGGAGCTGCTCGACGAGCAGGGACACGCCTGCAGGGCCGCGGGCGAGAATGGCGCCGCGGGTCGCCTCGCGCACCTGCTGCTTCGGCACGTCGGCCCGACGCACGAGATCGTAGATGGCGACAGCAGCATCAGCCTTGCCGGCGGCGAGAAGCCTTTCCGCGCACACGACCATTTCTCCGGCGATGATGCCTCGCGAGCGCGCATCGCCGCGCTGGAATGCCGCCTGCAAGGCCGCCGCTGCCGCCGCGTCGCCGATCTTCCCGAGCGCGGCCGCGGCCGCAGCCGCCACCTGCTTGTCGCCGTCGGCGAGCTTGCCCGCGAGGAGCGGCACGGCGACGGGGTCGCGACGCACCCCGAGCGAATTGATGGCGCCAATCGCCAGCGTGCCGGAAAGCCTCGTGGCTGCGTCCCGCAGAGCGGCATCGCAGGCCGGATCGGGAATGGCCTCCAGGGCGATTCGCGACCACGACGCCAGCCGTTCGTTGCCGAGGAGCTTTGCCAGCTCCGGCACCGCGGCGGCGGAGCCGTGCTCGGCCAGACCCTTGCACGCCAAAGCCTTTTCCGGCTCCGGCAGGTCGGCGGCCAGCACCAGGATCAATTCCCGCTCCACCGCCGCCGAATCGGCGGCGGCGACCACTGGCATCCCGGCCGGCCAAGCCGCCATCGACATCGCCATGAGCATGAAGGCCAAAACGGATCGCATGGGCATCACTCCCGGGTTGGGCTCACATCCGCCACGGTTCGCGAAGGGCTTCCGACCGCAGGCGGTTGGCCTGCGGGTCGTCACGAAACTCGTTGGTGTCTGTGTCGAACTTCACCGTCCGGCCGAGGTGGAGGGCGATGTTGGCGGCATGGCAGGCGATGTGGGCGTTGCAGGCGGCGTCGGCGTTGCCCTTGGGCTTGCCGCGGGTCTTCACGCAGTCGAGAAAGTCGCGCACGTGGAACGTGGCCGGGTAGTTGGCAACCTCCTCCACCGTGCGGCCGGCCAGGAGCGCCGGCGAGCTGAGGGCGAGTTTGCCGCTGTCGCCCGTTTCCACCCAGCCCGTGGTGCCCTCGAACCGCACCGGGCAGGAGCCGAGCGGGATCCAGCCTTTCTCGCGGAAGACGAGCTCCGTGCCGTCGGCATACCACGCGAAGAGCTGGCCCTCGTGCGGCGGCGCATATTCGACCGGTGGTGGACGGTCGCCGACCGCCCACTGGCAGAGGTCCACGCAGTGCGACCCCCACTCGAGCACGCCGCCGCCTACGAGGCCGCCGCCCTTTTCGAAGTTGAAGCCGTCGGCCAGCGTCTCGGCATGGAAGGGCCGCCAGGCCGCGGGGCCGAGATAGAGATCCCAGTCGGCGACGGCCGGATCAGGGGCCGGATCGCTTCCCAGCCAGCCACTCGTCGCGGACTGCATGCCCCCGGGATGGGCGTACACGCGGGTGACGCGGCCGAGCCGGCCGGAGCGGGCCAAATCGCAGGCGAAGGCGAAGTGAGGGAGGTTGCGCCGCTGCGTGCCCGCCTGGAATACGGTTCCGCACCGCCGCATCGTGTCGCGGAGGATGAGGCTTTCCGCGATGTTCTTTGTGCACGGCTTCTCGCAATAGACGTCTTTGCCCGCCTTGGCTGCCTCCACCGCCATGAGGCCATGCCAGTTCGGCCCCGTGGCGATGAGCACGGCGTCGATATCCGGGCGGTCGAGGACCTCGCGGAAATCACGGTGCATCGTGCACTGGCCGTCCTCGTGGTGGGCGTCGGCGATCTTCTTGATCGCCACGCGGCGGGATTCCTTGACGTCGCAGACGGCCGCGAAGCGGACATCGGGCTGCGCGAGAAAGCACCCCAGATCGTATTCCCCACGGCGGCCGATGCCGATGCCGGCGACTGTGATCCGCTCGCTCGGCGGCACGGCACCGTCGAGGCCAAGCGCGGAAGACGGCACCACGAGCGGGGCGGCGACCGCGGACACCGCGGCCTTCACCAGCGACCGACGGCTGAGCTTGTCGCAGGCTTGCGTCATCGAACGTTCTCCCGGGGCGGCGTCTTCATTTTCCCGCGGCATCTTAATCCCGCGCGGCGGCGGCTGTCACCCGCAAGGCTTCCCGTCAGCCCACCGCGGCGGCGGTCGCGTAGCTGCCGAGGATCTCCACCCGCTTGCACCGCTTCGCGAGGGCGGCGATCGCGCGGCGGACGCGGAGGTCGTCGCGGTGGCCCTCGAGTTCCACGAAGAAGATGTAGCCC